>MGCF01000130.1:18915-19154 GCA_001788495.1 Candidatus Rokubacteria bacterium RIFCSPLOWO2_02_FULL_73_56 | reverse complement strand
CGGCAAGGTGGATCGCAAGGCGCTGCCGGCGCCGGATGGGGCGCGGCCGGACCTGGCAGGGGCGTATATGGCGCCTCGCACGGTGACAGAAGAGCTTCTGGCCGGGATCTGGTCAGAGGTGCTGGGTCTGGAACGGGTGGGGGTCCACGACAACTTCTTCGCACTGGGGGGGCACTCGTTGCTGGCCACCCAGGTGATCTCCCGCGTGCGCCAGCGGTTCGGCATCGATCTGCCGTTGC
>MGCF01000130.1:0-18851 GCA_001788495.1 Candidatus Rokubacteria bacterium RIFCSPLOWO2_02_FULL_73_56 | reverse complement strand
CGCCGCCAAGCTGCCGCTCATCACTCTCGTGGACCGGGCACGTGAGCTGCCACTCTCGTTCTCGCAGGAGCGGCTGTGGTTCCTGCAGCAGCTCGACCCGAACAATCCCTTCTACCACATCCCCGCGGCCGTGCGCATCCGGGGGCCGCTGGACCGAGACGCCCTGCGCCGCAGTATCGAGGCCGTGGTGCGCCGTCACGAGGTGCTCCGCACCACCTTTGAGACGGTGGACGGACGCGCCCGTCAGCGCATCCACGACAATCTGGCGGTGCCCCTGGTCGAGCGGGACTTCAGCGGGTTACCGGACTCGGAACGAGAGACAGCCGTGCGCCGCCACATTATCGAGGGCATTCGCGCGCCATTCGACCTGGCCAGAGGGCCGTTGGTGCGCGCGGGCCTCGTTCGGGTGGCGGAGGACGATTACGTCTTCTTCTGGGTGTTGCACCATATCGTCGGCGACGGCTGGTCCATGGGCGTGGCTCTGAGGGACTTGGCGGCGTTCTACGAGGGGTTCAAGGCGGGCACGGAACCACGCCTCGCGGAACTGGCGGCGCAGTACGCCGATTTCGCCGTCTGGCAGCGGAACTACCTTTCCGGCGACGTCCGCGAGCAGCAACTGCGGTTCTGGAAGGAGCAACTGGATGGCGTCCCGGAGACCTTGAACCTGTCCACGGATCGGCCGCGGCCGCCGGTGCCTACGTTCCGAGGTGGCACGCACCTTTTCGAGCTCCCGGCGCCGCTCACCGGCGGCATCCATGCCCTGAGTCAGGCGGCCGGCACCACGCCGTTCATGACGCTGCTGGCCGGGTTCCATGCTCTGCTCGGACGCTACACCGGACAGGAGCATCTGTTGGTGGGGACGCCCATTGCTGGCCGTGTCCTCCCCGAGATCGAGCCGTTGATCGGGTTCTTCGTCAATACTCTGGTGATGCGCGGCGATCTCTCCGGCAGGCCCACGTTCGAGGAATTGCTCCGCAGAACCCGAGAGCGCGCGCTGGCCGCCTATGCCCATCAGGACCTGCCCTTTGAACGTTTGGTCGACGAGTTGCAGGTCCGCCGCGACATCAGCCGGAATCCTCTGTTCCAGGTGATGTTTGCCTTGCAGGACGCTCCGCTGCCCACGGTACGGTTGGACAATAAGCTGACGTTCGCGCCCGTGGAGTTCAACGCCGGAACCGCGCAGTTCGACCTGTCGGTTTCCATCCACGAATCCGCCGGGCTTTTCCGCGGAAGCGTGAAGTACAGCACCGACCTGTTCGATGCCGGCACCGTCGCCAGGTTCATGAAGCATTACCAGCGTCTGCTGGAGGCCATGACCAGCGACCCACAACAACGAGTGTTCGGGGTGCCGCTGGACGACAGTCCACGCGGTCAGACCAAGTCAGAATCGGAGGAGCCCGCGAGTGAGTTCGACTTCACGGGGCTCGGAGACAACTAACCCGACTTTCGCAGATTTCGGCGATTTGAAGGTTTTTTGCGCCGCCAGGGTGAAGAACTCGAAGGAACTCACTGGATGGCGGCGTTGCCCCGGCTCCGTCAGGTTAACTCAACTGTGCTTCCTGAAAGCCCCATCGGCATTTGAATTGTTGGATTTGCGTCCTGTCGTTGGTAGGCTGCGCATTTCGGTCATCGTGATCACTCAGATCGGTCGATCGTGATGAGCGGGATCGGCGGATCGTGATCGGAGCGAAGCGACGCTGGGCCGGTCAGCTGTCGAGCTTGGCCTCCTTTCTCCGCGAGGGTCCTTTTAGCACGATCCGGTGGGCGTTGTGGAGGAGCCGATCACAGATCGCGTCGGCCAGGTGTCACCAGCCCGCTGATCATCGCCCGCTTGACGCGCCTCAGCCCCCGCTTGGCGCCCTCCGAGATCTGCTCGGGGCCATCCGAGCCCTTTACAGGGGTAATCACACCGGGTCGCCGTCGAGGTGTTTGGCGATCTCGCGGCGCGCCCGGACCGGTTCTCTGCGGATGAGTTTCTCGTACCGTTCAAATCGCTCCCGCAATGAACCAGAAACCACGCGCGGGGGCCAAGCGCGCGCGGCGGGGCCTTCGCCGTGCAGGGTGAAGCGCACGGCTCGGACCCGATCACGCCTCCCGGGCGAACGCCTGCCAGAATGTCGGCGCGTCGACGATCGCGATGCCCTGCACCTCGCGGAGGCTGAGGAGGTCGGCGTCGCCACTGACGATGTAGTCGGCGCCCCCGGCGACCGCGCACTCGAGAAACTTGTCGTCGTCGGGGTCGCGGCTCCGCGCCATCACGACCGTGGGCGTGACCCGCGTGCTCCGGCGCCGGAGCAGCTCGATGAGCGCGCCCGCCTCGATCGGCGTCATGCGGAGCTTGCGGAGAACCTCGGGGCGGCTCAGCACATCCTCGACCTCGGTGAGGATGGGTTCGGAGAGCAGGAGCGGCCGGCGTCCCAGGCCGCGTAGATCCTCGCGGTGACGCTCGGCGTCGCCGAGGCGGCGCCTCTCAGGATGACCTGCGTGTCAAGGACGGCCTTGAGCACGCGCCGCCCGGAGCCCCTCAGCGATGATGGCGGCGACCTCGTCCTCCGACAGGTCGCTCGCGCGCTGGCGCGCCCGCTCGACCAGGGCCCGCAGCTCGTCGTCGGAGAGGTCACGGAGTGCCGGGTCGATCTCCTCGAGACCGGCACGCGTGCTGAGCAGGGCGGGCAGGACCTCGCGGGCGAGCTGCTGCCGTTCGGGTTCTGGCAGGGCCAGGATTTCCCGGGCAAGGGATCGGACCCGCGCTGTCTCCATTGGTGAGCAGCCCTCCGCGCCGCTACTCTCACCGTAGCACGAACCCTGCCAGTCGGACAGGCGCCGGTGGGCGGGCGCTGCCCGCTGTCCTTCGCCAAGACCGTGTCCGGCTCGCCGGGCGAGGGTCAGTATTCCCCTGGCCGAGCCAAAGCGGGGAGGGCGGACGAGATAGGACTGTCGCACCCTGCGGCCATCGGCCTTGCACGACAGACGAAGGTGGGTTCGGTAGTGCGCGTTGCTGGCGGCGAGGACGGGGTGGCCAGTGCTGGACTACGGACTACGACTACGCCGCCCGACGGACGTAACGGTGGTGCAGGCCGCCGACTTCGGGAATCCCAACGACCCTCCCGATCTCGGGTGGCTCGATTGGCCTCCCGTCCGGCGTGTCCTTCTGAAGCGCGAGGTGAGTTCGTGCCCGGTGATAGTACGCGAAGTAGCAGGTCAGGATGCGGCGCAGGTGGCGTTCGCTCAACACGAGGACATGATCGAGGCACTCGCGCCGGATGGAGCCGATGAGTCGCTCCGCGAAGGGATTCTGCCAGGGCCTGTGGGGCGCGGTGAGCACTTCACGGATTCGCATGCCCTTCACGCGTTGCCGAAACGCGTGGCCATAGGCGCGGTCGCGATCGCGGAGGAGGTAGGACGGCGCGGAGTCGTCCGGGAAGGCGTCCGCGATCTGCTGGCCCGTCCAGGCGGCGGTGGGATGCTCGGTGACGTTGAAGTGGAGGACGCGGCGGCGGTGGTGGTGAGCCAGCACGACGAGGACGAAGAGGACGTGCAACTACCACCGGAGGACAGTATCGGGGGTCACGATCACGAGGGCCTGCCTCCAGCCGGCCCAGACCCTGGCCAGCCCGACCCAGAAGAGCCGATCAATGGACCTCGAACCGGAACTCGATGGCGGGTCGCTGCGCGGCATCCCGCTCGGGCCCCCGCAACCATCTGCTCGAAAACAGCCTCCTGGTCCGGAGTGGCCAGGAGGCTGTTGGGTTTCACCAGCCCGCTGATCATCGCCCGCTTGACGCGCCTCGGCCCCCGCTTGGCGCCCTCCGGGATCCGCTCGGGGCCATCCGAGCCCTTCACAGGGGTGATCACCGGGTCGCCGTCCAGGTGTTTGGCGATCTCGCGCCGCGCCCGGACCGGTTCTGTGCGGATGAGTTTCTGGCGGCTTCCGTCTCCAGCCGCAGCACCTCCGACTTCAGGCCCGACAGGCGGGTCTGCCGCTGCCGGACGGCGGCGTCGAGGTGTGCGTTCACGGTCCGGGCGACCGTCTCGATTCTCTCCGGCGTCATCGCCTTCCGGAACCGGGAGAGGATCGAGCCCTCCAGCCGGTCCCGGCGGTACCACGTCCGGTGCGGCCAGACCGACGGCCCCTTGTCCTTGGCGAAGCCGCACACGTAGAAGCCGTAGGCGTAGCTCTGGCCCCTCTTGCGTCGGGTGACCGTCTGCGCGTGCATGCGCGCGCCGCACACGCCGCAACGGAGCAGCCCCGAGAGCAGGTACGGGGAATACGCCGCGGTGCCCGGTCCGCCGCGGTGTCCGACCGCCGGCGCGTTGACCTCTGCGAGCCGGGCCCGCACGGCGTCCCACAGCTCGGTGTCCACGACCGCGGGGACGGGCCTGATTGGCGAGTCGGAAAGAGGGCCTGCGGCTGCCGGCCGGCAGTAGACAACCGCCCTCGCGGGATGCCGGCGCGGGGCCTTTCCCCCCGAAACAGTTCAGGGAGTGAGATTGTTCACCGATAGTGAACATCTGATATAGTGAACGCATGCCGCCCGAGTCGGAAATCGTGGCCCTCTGCCGGAGCCACCTCGAGGGCCTACCAGGGGTCCGGAAGGCTACGATCCGCACGCCGATCCGCTTCAGGGATCTCCCCTCGGCGGACCTCAGCCTTGTCCTGGAGACCGACGTCGGCCAATTCGCCTACTTCGGCGCCGTGAAACGGCGGCTGACACCCGCAAGGCTCGATCACTGGCTTCTTCTCCCCCTCGCACGAGTCCAGTGGCAGAGAGACGAACGTAAGCCGATTCTTTTCGCCGACTACGTCTCCCCGGGAAACGCTCAGCGCTTGAGAGAAGCCGACGTCGATTACGTGGATGCAGCAGGAAACCTGCTGATCCACAGACCGCCCAAACTCCACCTCCTCAAATCGGGCGCGCGGCCTCGAACGCTGCCGGAGTCACGGCCGGCCCGCCTCTTCATGCCGAGCGGTTTACGGATCCTCTTCGTTCTCCTGGTCGAGCCGGCCGCTGCGGAGATGTCCTACCGCGAGCTTGCGGTTCACAGCGGAGTCGCGCTCGGCTCGATTGCCGTCGTGATGAACGAGCTCAAAGGGAAGGGGTATCTCACCCGCCGCCGCGCAGGGTCGCGGCTCGTCCGCCGCCGTGAGCTGCTCGAGCGATGGGTGTCCGGTTACAGTGAGCAGCTGCGGCCGAAACTTCTCCTCGGCGTCTTCGTTGCGCGCGAAAAGGACGCCGGCGCGAACTGGCAGCACCTTCGCGACGTTCTCCGCGAGCGCCAGATCGAATCCGCGGTGACCGGCGGCCTCGCGGCCGACGAGTTGACGCACCATTACCGAGGAGAGGACCTCGTCGCGTTCGTATCCGATTGGCCCGAGGGCGTCCTCCAGCAACTCCACTGGCTGCCATCGCCGACGGGTCCCATCACGCTCCTCCGACAGTTCTGTCCCGCGGTCAGGTGGTCGATGGGGGGCGAGCAGCAAGTCGCCCATCCCCTCCTGGTCTACGCTGAGCTGCTGCATTCCGGACGCGAGCGTGAGCGCGAGACCGCTCGCATGATCTACGAACGCTACCTGGACCGACTCGCGGCGAACGATGCCGATTGACCCCGCCGCTCTTGAGGCGCTGCGGCTGCTCCTGGATGCCGCCGGCCCCGATCGCGTCGTGGTCATCGGCGCCTCCGTCCCCATCGTGCTCATAGACCTGCGCTACGGCTTGACCGGAGGTCGCACGACACGCGATGTCGACGCGGTTGTGCGTGCGACGAGTTGGGACGAATACGAAGGGTTGACGCGGCGCCTGCTCGCCGCCGGCTTCCGGCAGGGGCGCGTGCCTCACCGACTCGAGTACGGGCCGGCCGAGCTCGACCTGATTCCGTACAGCGGAACTCTGGCGCCCGGCGCCGCTCTCGAATGGCCTGGGCAGAATCGAGTGATGAGCGCGCTCGGATTCGAGGAGGCCTTCGAATCCGCACGCCCCGAGCAAGTCGGAGATCTTGTCGTTCCGATGGCCTCAGTGGCGGCCTGCGTGCTGCTGAAGTTCGTCGCCTACAACGACCGGCCAGCCGAACGGGTGCGGGACCTCATCGACATCGTCCATTGCTTCGAACACTACGGCGACGAAGCATTCTGCATGCGCCTGGCGAAGCACCTCGGACTGCCCGTCTCTCCTGTCGAGACGGCAATGATGAACGGCCGGCGCCTGATCATCGTCGAGCGCTACGACCGGATCGTGCATGCGGACGGGACGGTCGAACGCATCCACCAGGAGGATTTCTGCCAGGCGACGGCGATTCCTCCAGAAAAGAAGTACGAGGAGGACGGCGGGCCGACGCTTCGCCGGATGGCGGGGATCCTCCAGGGAGTCGCCGGGCCCGATTCGTTAGAAACACTGCTGCGGGCCGTGACCATCAACCTCCTGATCGGAAACGGCGACGCCCACGGCAAGAACTTTTCGCTCCTGCACGACGCTTCGGGCTCGCTCAGGCTCGCCCCGCTCTACGACCTGCTGTCGACTCTCGCGTACGGGGACGACAGGCTCGCGATGTCCATCGACAACGTCCAGCGGACGAACCGTGTCACTGCGGATCGGATCGTCAACGAGGCCGCACGGTGGGGACTATCGAGGCGTCGCGCGTCCGAGATCATCGCGGAGGTCCTCGGCCGTGCTCGCGCCGCGGCGCAAGCCAGGCCACCGCCGGGCGATCACGATCCCCGGAACGGGCGATCAGGATGCGCCGGAACCACGAGCAGGCCGCCGCCTTGGATCGGCGCTTGACTCGGCCGCCTGTTCGGCCCGATTCTCTGGCGTATCGGGCGCCGCACTAGGCGGCGCATGTGATCACGACTCCGACGGAGTGACGGCGATGAAGCGCCCACCCGATCTCGACGCCCGCGCCGCAGCGAAGCCTGGTTCGATCGGCGCGATGCTGCGCCGGGTGGCGCCGTACCTGCTGCGGCACAAGGCGATCGCGGCCGCGAACGTGCTCTGCGCGGCCTTGGCGCTTGCCTGCGCCCTGGCCTTCCCGCAGATCATTCAATACATCATTGACGACGTCATCACCCGCGGTCAGATCAACCTTCTTCTTCCGTCGGTTGTGCTCCTGCTCGCCGCGTTTCTGCTCCGCGGACTCTTCACGGCGCTGCGCATCATCGCCAACAACACGTTCGAACAGAACGTCATTTACGACATGCGGTGCGATCTCTACGCCCGCCTCCAGGTCCTGCCGATCCGGTATTTCGACCAGCGCGCCTCGGGCGATCTGATGACGCGCCTCGGCGACGATGTCGTCGCGGTCGAGCGTATCATCATCGATGGTAGCGAGCAGGGGATACTGGCGCTCCTCAGCGTCGTGGTCGTCTTCGCTGTGCTGCTACTAAAGAACGCGGAGCTGGCGCTCCTGGCCCTCGTTCCGCTGCCTCTGCTGGTTCTCGCCGTCGTCTCCTACAGCGTGGTCTCGGTGCGGCAGTTCCGGCTGCTTCGGCACGCGATCGGCGCCCTGAATTCGCTGCTCGCCGACAACCTTCAAGGGATCCGGCAGATCAAGCTGTTCAACCTCCAGCAGCAGGAACATGCTCGGTTCGCCGGCCGCGCGGCCACGCTGCGGCGACGCTCGCTCGTGGTGTTGATGTCGTGGGCCGCGTACGCGCCGTCCATCACGTTCTTTGCCTCCCTCGGAACCGTGCTGACGCTCTGGCGCGGCGGAGCCATGGTGACCGCCGGCCAGATCACACTCGGCGAGCTCGTCGGGTTTCTCTTCTATCTCGGCCTGTTCTACGAGCCGATCGGCCAACTGCAGAGGCTGAATCAGACGCTGCAGGCAGCCCGTGCGGCATCGGAGCGCATTGCCGACATCGCCGAAGCCGCGCCCGAGCGAGCGGGGAGGCGCCCCGACGCGGTACTCCCGGCGCCGGTGCGAGGCGAAGTCCGCTTCGAAGATGTGCGGTTCGGCTACGGGCCGGGGCGCGACGTGCTCAAGGACATCTCGCTGCATGCGCGCCCCGGGGAGACGGTGGCCCTGGTGGGCGAATCAGGCGCTGGCAAGTCGACCCTCGTCAACCTGCTCCCGGCATTCCACGAACCGAACCGGGGCCGCATCACCATCGACGCTCGAGACATCCGGCAGCTCTCGCTCGAATCGCTGCGTGCGGAGATTGCTGTCGTCACGCAGGAGACGTTTCTTTTCAACGGAACCGTACGCGAGAACCTGCTCTACGGGAAGCCGGGCGCCAGCGAAACGGAGATCATGGCCGCCTGCAGGGCCGCCAACTGCGATGAGTTCATCTCCCACTTGCCGCAAGGCGGTGACACCGAAGTGGGCGAACGCGGCGTGCGCTTGAGTGTCGGCGAAAAGCAGCGGATCAGCGTGGCACGCGCGCTGCTCAAGAACGCGCCGATCCTCATTCTCGACGAGGCGACGGCGAGCGTCGACAACGCCACCGAGGCGCTCATTCAAGAGGCGCTGGAGCGGCTGATGGTCGATCGGACCTGCTTCGTGATCGCGCATCGATTGTCCACGATCGAGCACGCCGACCAGATCCTCGTGATGAGCGAGGGGACCATCGTCGAACGCGGGACGCATCGGGAACTGCTCGCGCTGGGCGGCGCCTACTTGCGATTGCGGCGCCGGCCCGGCGGCGAGCCCGCCGAAAGGCAGTCCGGGGACCCTCGCCCGATGCTACAGTGACGCGGGGCGTGGCACCGCGGTTCGCCGAGGACCGGACGCCGCCGCCGCTTCGATGAAAGGGGAGTTGCATCATGCCCATCTTCGTCGAGCACAACGGTAAGTACTATAAGATCTCCGACGAGGTTCTCGCGGCGTCGGCCGTCTCCAGGACCCAGTTCGAGGCCGGGATGCGCAAGCTCGAGGCGAGCACCACGGAAAAGGTGAAGAGTCTGACGCATTACCGCCTGATCCAGTTCTCCGAGCGCGATCTCGACGAGGTAGTGACGCCGCCGAGGCCAGCGGGGCCGCCGGCCGCCGGCACTTAACCGCTACAGAGCGGGCTGTCCGCCTTGCTGGGGACATCGGCTGTCCCCAGCAAGTGTTCGACCGTCTCCCGAATCTTTCCTTCGAGATCGCCGCGCAGCGCCCAGTAGCAATAGCTGTCGTTGCGCCGACCCGGCTGGAACATCCGCTGGTGCGGGCAGCCGCCGGCGCACTGCGCCATCAGAGTGCATTCTCGGCACGCTTCGTACTGGAACCAGTCGTAGCTGAGCCAGCGAAGCAGGTTTTCGGACTTGATGACGATGTCGAGGAACACGGAGCCATAGGCCCGGTTCGGACGGCCGGCATCGTCGGGGCACTTGTAGAGCAGCCCTTCGGGATCGATCGTTACCGCGTTGTCGCTTGTGGCGGCGCAGCCGGATCCACAGCGGCTTGCCACCGTCCTCTCCATCGGCAGCCCGAGGTTCTGGGCCCGCTCGTATTGCCGCTTCATGACCTCGACGTACGTCGCCGGTGTCTCAGGGCTGCCGACATCGCTGCCGCGCGCCGCTTCCGGCTGATAGACATGGGCGATGAAGACGGACGCCAGCGTCTTGTTCAGCCCGCGGCGCGCCATGCCGTCGAACAGACGGTCCCACTCGCTCACATCGTCGCGGGTGAGATTCACACGGACCTGGGTCGGAATCCGCTCGGCCGCGTACGCGAGATTGTCCAGCACGCGGTCCTGCGTGCAGCGGCCGCGCTTGTCGTGCTTGAGCTCGGCCGGTACGTCGAGCGACACTTGCGCCTGGGAAAGGCGCGCCTCCACGAGAGTGTCCACCGCCTCGCGCTCCAGCAGCACGCCATTGGTCGTGATGACGGCGCGATAGGCGATTCCGGCCCCGTCACAGAATTCCGTGAGAGCGGGAGTCATGCGCTTGATCTGCCGCAGGCCCAGGAGTGGTTCGCCGCCGAACCAGGACACCCGCAGCATCTTCGTCCCGGCGGCCGACCGCTTGAGATACTCGATCACCGCGTCTTCGGTCTCCGCGGCCATCATCCGCGGCCTGGTCTCCATCTGCGTCTGGCCCTGGAAGCAGTACCTGCAGGCAAGATTGCATCCCATCGTCAGCAGCACATTCGCGGTGAAACCGGAGACGCGATCATGCCGGCCGCGCTGATAGTGCTGGCGCACCATCTCGACTTCATCGGTGCCTTCTGGAATGAGGAATCCGCTGGCATGGAGCCGGCTGATCGCCGGCGCAACAGCGCCGGGCAAGAACGTGAACCGCGCGCCCGGACCCAGGATGCGCCGCCATTCGGCGCGCGGAAGAATGGTCAGCGCAGCCGAGAAGGTATTGTAGACAGCGGCCCGCCCGTCCGGCAAGTCAACGGAGACGTTGTAACGAGAGGGGACGAGGACCGCCCGAAAGACGGTATGCGCAGCCTCTTGCCGTGGGGAGAATCGCCCTGTGGAGCCGGCTTCCGGGGACTGGCGAACCTCATAGGCCGCGGCGGGTTGTTCCTGCATGCGCGCCTCCTGCCCTCGACCGCGACTTCCTCCTCCACCAAGGGCCGCTCGATGGCGGAGACATCGGTCTCCGCCATCGAGCGCATCGGCATTCAGACCCCGCCGGAGATCAGGGGCAGTTCGGCGCCTTTCCGCACGACGCGCCGTCGGTCGGGCCGGTGCAGCCGCTGCCGATCGGCACCGGATCGGCGGACGGAGCGAACACCGGAACGGCGACGTCGAAAACGAGGCTACGATCCGCTACCGGGGCGTCAGCGCCTCGGTTCGCGAACTCGACCGCCGACGTCTCGCATGCGAGAAGATCCGCATCGCTGACTTCGAAGTATTGGCTTCCATACTTCAAGAGAAGCGACATGGTTGCCTCCCATCTTCCGGCACCGCAGCACTGGGTCGCAAGCGAACTAAAGCTTGCCCCAACGTCGGCCATCCTACGTCGCGGCGCCGGAGCCTGTCAAGGGCGTTCCCAGTACGTTCCCAGTGGCGATCGCCCTCGCCCGCCCTCAGCCCGAGTGAGGCTAGCGCAATCGCGCGCGGCCGACGCGTTTAAGAGCTGACGCTTTTCTCGTGTACTAAACAAGCCCCAAGCCGTGAAAATCTTTGGCGAAAGCGCGGCGCGACTCAAACCCGGGTTCGTATCCCCCCCCCGATTCCTCTGAGCACCGTAACGGCGGTTCGCGGCGGGTGACGGCCGGGGCCTGGCGCATAGCCCAAAGGCCGCTGGGCTTCGGCGACGCCGCCGGCGCCCTTGCTGCGTGTCCCCTCGGTGTTTGGTTCGACACTGGACGGTCGTGTGCGTCGCGGCAAAGGTAGAATGCGCGCTGGAGCGGGGCATGCCATGAGCGCCAAAGGCCAGATCGAGGCGGACGTCGTCGTCGTGGGCGGCGGGGGCGCCGGGCTCGCCGCGGCGCTGGAGGCTGCGGACTGCGGGCGGCGCGTGATCCTCCTGGAAAAGAAGCCGCAGCTCGGCGGCACCACGCTGCTGGCGGTCGGTTCCATTGCCGCCTGCCGGACCCCCCACCAGCGCCGACAGGGGGTGGAGGATTCCCCGGAAGAGTTCTTCGAAGACATGGGGCTCTTCAATCAACGGGGGGGGCTCGGCAATCGGGACAACCTCGAGCTGCGCAGGCTCCTGGCGGACGAATCCTCGACGACGCTCCAGTGGCTCATGGGGTTGGGTCTGGAGTTCTTCGGTCCGATGCCGGAGCCGCCCAACCGTCACCCGCGCATGCACAACGTCCTGCCCAACGCCGGGGCCTACATCTATCACCTCGCGCGCCACGCCAGGCGCCGCGGCGTGCAGGTGCGGCTCGGGATGGCGGCGGAGCGACTGCTCACGCAGGGCGAGCGGGTGACGGGTGTGGAGGCGAGATCCCCGGACGGCGCGATGCTGGACGTGCTGGCCCGTCGCGGCGTGATCCTGGCGACGGGAGACTTCAGCTCCAGCCGGGAGCTGAAGAAGACGTACCTCTCGCCATCGGTCGCCGAGGTCGAGGGGATCAATCCGGCCAGCACGGGAGACGGCCACCGGATGGGGCTGGAGGTGGGCGCCCGGCTCATCAACGGGGATCTGTGCTGGGGGCCGGAGATCCGATTCGTGGCGCCGCCGCGCAAGCTGCTGATCTCGGCGCTCCCGCCGATCACGCTCCTGGCGCGGCTGATGAGCGTCGTGGCGAGCCGGCTCCCGGCTCGCCTCATGCGGCGGGTGCTCCTGTCGTTCCTCACCAGCTATCTGGCGCCGTCGCCCAGACTCCTGGAGGAGGGCGCCATCCTGGTCAACCGGGCCGGCTGCCGGTTCGTCAACGAGCTGGGCGCGCCGGCACTGGCGATCCCTCACCAGCCGGATCGCGTGGCGTTCTTCGTCTTCGATCACCGGCTCGCCCAGAAGTTCTCGGCGTGGCCCTACTACGTCTCGACGGCGCCGGGCGTCGCCTACGCGTTCCTGGCCGACTACCGCCATAACCGCCGGGACATCTATGCCCAGGCGACCAGCGTGGACGGGCTCGCCCGCGCAGTCGGGATGCCGGCGGCAGCCCTGTCCGCCACGGTGACGGCCTACAATCGGTCGGCCGACGCGGGGCACGACAGCGGCTTCGGCCGAACGCCACTGGGGCTCGGCCTCGAGGTCCCGCCGTTCTACGCGCTCGGGCCGGCGAAGAGCTGGGTGGTATTCACCGACGGCGGCCTCGCCGTGACGGCCCGCATGGAGGTGCTCGGCCACGGGGGGCGCGTCATTCCCGGCCTCTATGCCGCGGGCTCCGCCGGGCAGGGCGGCGTGCTGCTCCAGGCTCACGGGCTGCATCTGTGCTGGGCGTTCGCCTCGGGACGTCTTGCCGGGCGGCAGGCCTCCTCCGGCTGAGGCAGCATCGTGGCCAGCCTGTTCGACCCGATCGCGATCCGGGGCATGGAGATCCCCAACCGGATCGTGATGCCGCCGATGACCACGCGCCTGGCCGCACCGGACGGAAGCGTGACCCCGGAGCTCATCCAGTACTTCGTCGCACGGGCGGAGGGCGGGGCCGGCTTGATCACCGTGGAGATGTGCTCGCCCCATCCCGCGGGCCGACACCGGGCGCGTGAGCTGGGGATCTCCGACGACCGATTCGTCGCCGGGCTCCGGGAGCTGACGTCGCGCCTGAGGGCCGCCGGCAGCCGCGTCGCGGTCCAGATCGGTCACGCGGGCGGCCACACCCGCCAGGACGTCACCGGTCATCCGCCGGTCGCGCCGTCCGCGGTGGCGCACGTCGTCCAGGAGGTGGACACGCGCCGCGTGGTCCCGGAGGAGCTGACACGGGAAGGCATCCGCGCTCTCGTGCACGCGTTTGCCGAGGCCGCCGCGCGCGCGAAGTCGGCCGGGTTCGACGCCGTGGAATTGCACGGGGCGCACGGCTACCTGATCGCCCAGTTCCTCTCACCGCTCGACAACCACCGGGGCGACGAGTACGGCGGCCACCTGCGGAACCGGGCGCGATTCGCGCTCGAAGTGGTCGAGGCGTGCCGGACGCGGGTGGGCGACTTTCCCCTCGTCTTCCGGTTCAGCGCGGATGAGTACGCCCCCGGCGGATTCGTCGTCGAGGAGGCCAGGGAGCTCGCCTGCTGGCTCGTGGAGGCAGGCGTCGATGTCCTTCACGTCTCTGCCGGGTGCTATCGGTCGCTGCCGTCCGGCGCCGTCATGATTCCACCGATGGCGTACCCCGGTGGGGTCTTCCTCCACCTGGCCCGAGCGATCAAGGCCGTCGTCCGGGTGCCCATCATCGCGGTCGGGCGGCTGCACGACCCGGAGCTCGCCGCGATGGCCGTGCGCGAGGGCCACGCCGACATGGTCGCGCTCGGACGACAGCTGATCGCCGACCCCGAGTGGCCGCGCAAGGTGCGCGAGGGGCGGACGGACGAGATCCGCCCCTGCATCGCCTGCAACACCTGCGTCGACAGCATGCGGGAGGGGGAGCACATCACGTGCCTGGTCAACCCCTGGGCGGGGCGGGAAGGCCAGCGCCGGACGAGCGGCGTTGATCGTCCGCGGCGCGTTCTGGTGGTCGGTGGCGGACCCGCGGGCATGGAGGCGGCCCGGCTCATGGCGGACCGGGGGCATCGGGTGCTCCTCGTCGAGCGACGCCCGGAGCTCGGAGGTCAGCTCAGGCTGGCCGTCAGGGCGCCGCTGTTCCAGAACGTGGAGACCAATCCGCCCGTCGTGCTCAGGTTCGTCGAGTTCCTCGCGCGACAGCTCGAACGGGCAGGAGTGGACGTGAGGCTCGGCGAGACGGTCACGGGAGGGCTCATCGATGCGCTGAATCCGGAGACCGTCGTGCTGGCGACGGGCGCCTCCTACCGGGTCCCGCTTCGCTGGGTTCTCCCCCCGCTGCTGGAGTCGCGGTGGGGGCGGTCGCGCGCGGTGAAGGCGCTCCTGGAAACGCCCTGGGTTCGTCGGCTGCTCTTCTCGGTCATGCGCAAGCGCAACGACCGGCTCGACCGGCACCTGCGCCGGTCGGGCGTCCGGGTTCAGCGCATCGGCGATTGCCACCGGCCCCGCAAGACCGTCGAGGCCATGCGCGACGCGGCCGAGCTCGCCGACCGCTTCTGACAGGTCTGCGAAGATACCGTGATGCCCGGCGCCCGCCTGAGCCGACCCCGCATCGTGCCGCTTCCGCTCGCGGACTGGGACCCCGAGCTGCGGGCCCGCTTCGAGAAGCCCGGCGGGCTCGGCCGGATCCTGAACGTCATGGGCACCCTGGCCAACCATCCGGCCCTCTTCCGCCGCTGGGTGATCTTCGCGAACCACTGCCTGTTCAAGAGCACACTCACGGCCCGCGCGCGCGAGATCGTCATCCTGCGCACGGCATGGCTCGCCGGCTGCGCGTACGAGTGGGGCCAGCACCTGGAGATCGCGGCCGCGGACGCGGTGTTCGGCGAGCCGGAGTTCAGCGCCCTCGCCGAGGGGGCCGCGGCGCCGCTGTGGCGGCCGCCCGATGCCGCCCTGATCCGCGCCGCCGACGGGCTCTACGTGGACGCCAGCGTGGACGACGCGACCTGGGAGGCGCTCCGGGCACACTACGACGAGCGCCAGGTCCTGGACGTGGTCTTCATGGCGGGCAACTACCTGATGCTGGCGATGGCGCTCAACGCCTTCGGCGTCCGGCTCGACGAGGGCTCCCGTGGGTTTCGTCCCGGCCTGCCGATGAACGGCCGCCGCCCCTCGCCGACGCTGCCCCCGATGGAGGTGCGCCACGCCACGCCGCGGCTCTCGCCGCTGCCCGACGCGGCGCTGACCCCGGACCAGCGCGAGGTGCTCACGAAGGCCCGCGGCCACCTGGCCTCGGTCAACGTGCTGGACACCGTCGTCCGGCACCCGGATCTCCTGCGGCGCTGGCTCCCGTTCTTCAACCACGTCCTCCACAAGTCGGCCCTGCCCGCCCGCGACCGTGAGGTGCTCATTCTGAGAATCGGGCGCCTCTGCGGCGCGGCGTACGAGTGGGCACAGCACGTGCCGTGGGCCGAGCGCGCGGGGCTGACGGCCGACGAGATCCACGGCATCGCGGCCGGGGCCGACGCCGCCGTGTGGTCGGACGCCCATGACTGCGCTCTCCTGCGCGCCGGCGACCAGCTCCATCGTGCGACGATGCTCGACGACGCCACCTGGACTGCGCTCGCGGCCCGCTACGGCACCGCGCAGCTGATGGACGTCGTCTTCACGGTGGGGCAGTACCGTCTCGTGTCCGCGGCGCTGAACACGCTGGGTGTCCGGCTCGACGCATACCTGCGCGCGTACCCGAGCCCTTGAGCGCGCGAACGGCGTGGAGCCGGCCCGGGAGAGCGGCTCGTCGCGAAGACGGGGAGGGCGAGGAGGCCGAAGGAGTAGAGTAGCGGTCATGGCCACGCGCCGGGACACGCCCTTCCGGGAGGCGATGCGGTCGCTGCTCGTCTTCGACGGCGCGATGGGGTCGCTGCTCTACGAGCGCGGCGTGTTCGTCACCCAGAACTTCGAGCAGCTCAACGTCACGCGACCGGACATCGTCCTGAAGATCCACGACGACTACGTTGCTGCCGGCGCGCAGGTCATCGAGACGAACACGTTCGGCGCCAATCGCTTCCGCCTCGACCGCCACGGCCTGGCCGACCAGGTCCGCGCGTTCAACGTGGCGGGCGCGCGGCTCGCGCGCCAGGCCGCGGGCGAGACGGTGTGGGTCGGGGGCTCCATGGGGCCGTCCGGCCTCGTCCCCGGCGTCGCGACGCAGCCCGAGCTCGCCCTCGTGTCCGCGACGTTCGCCGAGCAGGCCGCGGCGCTGGTCGAGGGCGGGGCCGACGTGCTGGTGCTCGAGACCTTCCGGCACCTGGCGGAGATCCGCCTCGCGCTCGAGGCCGCGCGCGAGGCCGCGCCGGACACCCCCGTCATCGCCTCCATGACCTTCGACCCGACGGGGACGGTCGCCGACGGGTCCACGCCCGAGCAGGTGGCCAGCACGCTGCGCGACCTGGGCGCGGACGCGATCGGCGTGAACTGCGGCGACGGCCCGCAGCTGGCGCTCGCCATCGCCGAGCGCCTCGTGCGGTCGGGGCTCCCGCTCTGCGTGCAGCCGAACGCGGGCCTGCCGCGCAACGTCGACGGCCGCTTGCTCTACATGGCGACCCCGGAGTACTTCGACGTGTTCTTGCGGCGCACGGTCCAGCTGGGCGCCACCATGATCGGCGGCTGCTGCGGCACGACGCCGGAGCACGTCCGGTGGATGGCGAAGTCCGCCCGCATGCTCGGCGACCGGCGCGTCGAGGTCGCGCCGGTGGGCGCCGTCGCGACGGCCGAGGCGTTCGCCGGCCTCGCGCCCACGCCGCTCGCCGAGCGCAGCGCGTTCGCCGCGAAGGTCGCGGCCGGCAAGTTCGTGGTGTCGGTCGAGGTGAACCCCGCCCCCGGCGTGGATCCGTCGAAGGCGCTCGAGGGGGCGAAGATGCTCATCGACAGCGGCGTGGACATCGTCAACGTCGCGGACGGCCCGCGCGCGATGGCGCGCATGTCGAATCTGGCGTTCTGCGCCCTCCTCCTCGTGCGCCACGGGATCCAGCCGATCCTCCACGTGTGCGGGCGCGACCGGAACCTCCTCGCCCAGATCGCGCACCTCCTCGGGGCGCACGCCATCGGCATCCGCAACCTCGTCATCATCACGGGCGATCCGCCGAAGGTGGGCGACTACCCGGAGGCCACGGCCGTCTACGACCTCGACTCGATCGGCCTGCTCCACGTGGCGTCGTCCGCGAACCGCGGCGTCGACCCCGCCGGCAAGCCCCTGCCGGGCGGCAAGACGGCGTTCCTGCTCGCGACGGGCTTCGAGCCGGGCGCGGCGGACCTCGAGCGCGAGATCCGGCGCCTCGAGAAGAAGAAGACCGCGGGCGCCGAGCTCGTGATGACGCAACCCATCTTCCAGCAGGACCTGCTCGACACGGTCCTCCGGCGCATCGCGCACCTGGAGCTACCCGTCATGGTCGGGGTGCTCCCGCTGGTGAGCTACAAGAACGCCGAGTTCCTGCACAACGAGGTCCCCGGCATGCAGATTCCCGAGGAGATCCGCGAGCGCATGCGCCGGACGCCCGGCGGCGAGGCGGCGCGCAAGGAGGGCGTGCGGATCGCCCGCGAGATGCTGTTCGCCGTGAGGGATCGCGTGCAGGGTGCGTACCTCATGCCGCCGCTCGGCAGGTACGAGCTGGCCCTGGAGGTGCTGGAGGGCCTCAGGGTGTAGCGTCACGCGTCCTTCGCCTGCTCCCGCAGCACGAACTTCTGGATCTTGCCCGTGGAGGTCTTGGGCAGGGGGCCGAAGACCACGTGCCTGGGCACCTTGTAGCGGGCGAGGTGGTCGCGGCTCCACTGGATCAGCGCCTCGGCGGTGACGGGCGGGGCGCCGGGCTTCAGGGTGACGAAGGCGCACGGGACCTCGCCCCACCGGGGGTCGGGCCGCGCGACCACGGCGGCCTCCATCACGGCCGGGTGGCGGTAGAGCGCCTCCTCGACCTCGAGCGAGGAGATGTTCTCGCCGCCCGAGATGATGATGTCCTTCGAGCGGTCCTTGATCTCCATGTAGCCGTCGGGGTGCCAGACGGCGAGGTCGCCCGTGTGGAGCCAGCCGCGGCGGAGGGCTTCCCGCGTGGCGCGAGGGTTCTTCAGGTAGCCCTTCATCACCGTGTTGCCGCGGAGCATCAGCTCGCCGAGGACGGCGCCGTTGCGCGTGACCGGCTTCATGGTGCGCGGGTCCGCCACCATGAGGTCCTCGAGCGTCGGGTAGCGCACGCCCTGCCGCGCCATCTTCTCGGCGCGCGCCGTGAGATCGAGCCCGTCCCAGTCCGCCTGCCAGGCGCAGAGGGTGGCCGGGCCGTACGTCTCGGTGAGGCCGTAGAGGTGGGTGACGCGGAAGCCCAGCGCCTCCATGGCGGCGATGACGGCCGAGGGCGGCGCCGCGCCGCCCGTCGCCATCTCGACGACGTGGTCGAACGTGACCTTCACCTCCGCGGGGGCGTGGACCAGCATGGTCATCACGATGGGGGCGCCGCACATGTGGGTCACGCGATGGCGCTGGATGGCGGGGAAGATGAGCGCCGGGTCCACGCGGCGGAGGCAGACGTGGGTGCCGCCCGCGGCCGTCACCGCCCATGTGTAGGTCCAGCCGTCGCAGTGGAACATGGGCAGGGTCCAGAGGTAGACCGCGCGCGGCGTCAGGCCGAAGGCGAGCGCGTTGCCGAGGGCGTTGAGGTAGGCGCCGCGGTGGGCGTAGACGACGCCCTTGGGGTTGCCCGTGGTCCCGGAGGTATAGAGGAGCGAGATCGCCTGCCACTCGTCGGCGGGTCCGCGCCAGGCGTACTCGGGATCGCCCTCCTCGAGGAAGGCCTCGTAGTCCTTCTCGCCCAGGAGCGTGCCGCCCTC
>MGCF01000129.1 GCA_001788495.1 Candidatus Rokubacteria bacterium RIFCSPLOWO2_02_FULL_73_56 | reverse complement strand
CTCGAGCGCTTGAGCTCCAGCAGCTCGCCCCAGATGTGCCGGAAGATCGTCGGCGAGTGGGCCATGGTGCCCCAGAGGTGGCGGAACTGCGGGTACCGCGCCGCGCACTCGTCCCAGAGCGGGTGGAGCTCGGCGGGGACCTCGTCGCGCGTGAGCGCCGGCAGGAGCGCCATGGCGCGCGCTAGCATACACCCGCGCCCGCCCAGGCGTCCCACATGCGCGCCGCGCGCGCGACCGACAGCTCCACGTCCTCCTCGAGCAGCCAGCGCTCGCCCACCAGCGCCTCCGCCGCGCGCCGCACGCGCGCCAGGTAGTCCTCGCGCGAGGCGTAGCGCTCCTCGATGGACGGGCGCGGGTCCCCGGCCGCCGCGCGCTCCGCGCGCGTCCGCGCGAAGGGGAGCGTGGCGCCGGCGAAGACCAGGAGCTGCGCCGCGCCGCCGATGTCGGGGTGGCGCAGGTTGAAGCCCGTGTGGGTCGCGAGCGGCACGGCGAGCTCGGGCAGCGCGATGCCGGCGACCTCGTTGCCGTCGCCGTCCACCGCGCTCACGCGGGCGCCGAGCGGCGCGCCGGCGCGCGGGGGCAGCGTCGTCCAGTCGAGCCGCCGCGGCAGCGCGTGGTGGCGCGGGTAGCGGGCGCCCGGGATGCGGTCGAAGGCCGCGCGGAGCGCCGCGGGCGGGACCGCCGTGCCGTCGTCGAGCCGCGGGTGGCGGCTCGGCGGCGGCTCGACGCCCTCGGTGACCCAGCGGTCGAGGTGGACCAGGCACGCGCGGAGCAGGCGCCCGTAGTCGAGAACGCCGCGCAGATGCTGCGAGCGCTCGACCGCGCCCGTCGGGTCCGCGGGCGCCGGCTGCGTGTCGGTCGGCGGCCAGACGCCGAGGCCGTGCTCGGTGCCCGCGAAGTGGTAGACGCGCGCCCGGGGGCCGTGACCGAGGTCGCGCGCGCCGTCGGGGTCGGTGTGCACGAGCGAGGCGTCGCCCCGGTGGTACTCGGCCGACGTGTTCGTGTACATCGCCCTGAGCGGGCTCCGGCGCGCGTCGAGCCGGGCGTGGAGGGCGTCGGGGTCGGACGGCAGCAGGTGCGCCAGCATGTGCGGGCGGTCCTTCGAGTTCTGTCCGAAGCGCTGGTTGAACTCGCCGCGCAGCCCGCCCGCGACGTTGGCGATGAAGCCGTCGAGCGCCTCGCGGCCGCGCTCGTCCAGGTTCAGGTCCTCCCACGCGAGCGTCCGGAGCAGGCGTCCGGTCTGCGAGCGTCCGTAGGCGAAGACCCAGCGGAGCGCGCCGGGCGCGGGGTGGCCGCTCGCCGCGCCGCCGTGCTTGAGCCACTCCGCGGCGTCGCGGAGCGCGGCCAGGCCGAGCCCGCGCACGGGCGCGCCGCGCGCCGTGTAGACGACCTGGTACAGGCGGCCCCTGGCGAAGCCGCCGTCGAGCTCGACGTGGCAGCCGTCGGGCGTCAGACGCCAGCGCGCGCGCGGGATCGTCTCGGCCTCGCCGTCGGGCTGGTCGCGCACGAGCAGGAGGGCCTCGGGCTCGCCGGGATCCGCGGCCGGGTAGGGGACGTGGCCGCGGTCGGACAGGAGCAGGCGCGGCGCGGGCGCGTGCGTCTGGAGCTGCGTGTAGACGCGGCCCAGGAGGCGCGCGCCGTCCGGGCCGCGCGCCTCGGGCCCGGCGAGGCCGAGGAGCCCCGGCAACGCGGGCAGGTCGCCCTGCCAGCCGCACGAGAGCACCGCGTAGCCGCGGCGCATGAGGAAGCCGTCGCCCACGTCGATCGGCGGGTCGGGGTCGGCGCCGGACGCGAACACCGGGCGCGTCGCGCGGTTCAGATTGGGCACCGTCACCGTGTTGCCGCGGTTGACGACGTCGAGGACCGCGCGGCCGTTGCCGCGCGTGCGGTCCACCGGGAGCAGCAGCGAGGCGTCGGCGCGGAAGACGACGCGGCCGTCGGCGCCGCGCGGCGCGAGCGCGAGGTCGGTGATCCGCGCGTTCGCCGGGTGCGCGGGGTCGACGGCGAAGTGGAGGACGCCCTTCAGCTCCTCCCAGGGCCCGCGCTCGCCGAGCGCGCGGCCGCCGGCGAGGGGGCGCCGCAGGCGCACCTCGAAGCGCGTGACCGGCATCAGGCCTCCCCGACGATCCGGGGGAGCAGCTCGCTGATCGAGCCGCGGAGCGCGGCGTCGGCCAGCGCGTCCATCTCGGTCGGCTCCGCGTTCACGATCACGACGCGCGCGCCGGCCTCCTTGGCCGCCGGCACGACGCCGGCGACGGGGTAGACCGAGAGCTTGGTGCCCACCGCGAGCATGAGGTCCGCGCGGCGGGCCGCGTCCTGGGCGCGGCGCAGGTCGGCGGCGACGAGACCCTGGCCGAACGAGATCGTGGCGGTCTTGAGGATGCCGCCGCAGCTCCGGCACGGCGGGTCCGCCTCGCCCGCGCGCACGCGCTCGAGCGCCGTCTCGATCGGCGCGCGCTCACCGCAGTCCAGGCACGCGATCTCGTGGAGCGTGCCGTGGATCTCGACGACGCGCGCGGGCGACGAGCCCGCCCGCTGGTGGAGGCCGTCCACGTTCTGCGTGATCAGCGTGTCGAGCTTGCCCCGGCGCTCGAGCGTGACGAGCGCGCGGTGGCCCGCGTTCGGCCGGGCCGTCCACGCGGGCGAGGCGAGCCGGTTCTGCCACGCGCGGCGGCGCACCTCGGGGTCGGCCACGTAGTGCTGGAGCGTCGCGAGCCGCTCGGCCTCCGGGTTGCGGGTCCACACGCCCCGCGGCCCGCGGAAGTCCGGGATCCCCGAGTCGGTCGAGATCCCGGCGCCCGTGAGCGCCACGATGCGCTCGGCCTCGTCGATCCACCGCCGGACGGTGTCCAGCATCCCGGCTTCGTACTTTAACGGAATCGGGGCCGGGCATACACTCGGTCCATGGCGAGCGGGCGGCCGGCGACGGACCTCGACAGGCTCCTGCCCGCCCACCTCGCGGTCCTGCTGCCCGGCTCCCTGCCGCCGCCCCGCGCGTGACGCCCCGCGCGAACGTTCCGCTCGGGCCGTACACGACGCTCGGCGTGGGCGGCCCCGCGCGCTGGTTCGTCGAGGCGGCGGACGAGGTGGCGGTGTCCGAGGCGCTCGCCTGGGCGCGGGCGCGCGGCCTCGCGCTCCGCGTGCTCGGCGGCGGCTCGAACGTCGTCGTCGCCGACGCGGGCGTCGGCGGGCTCGTCGTCCGGCTCGCCACGCGCGGCGTCGAGGCGCGTGCGCGCGGCGACGCGGTGGAGCTGACGGCGGCGGCGGGCGAGGCGTGGGACCCGCTCGTGGCCCACGCGGTCGCGCGCGGCTGGGCCGGGCTCGAGTGCCTGAGCGGCATCCCCGGCCTCGTGGGCGCGACGCCGATCCAGAACGTCGGCGCCTACGGTCAGGAGGTGAGCGACACGATCAGGGCGGTGCGCGTGCTCGACACGCGCGACGGGAGCGTCGCGACGCTCGACCCGGCCGCGTGCGGCTTCGGCTACCGCGACAGCCGGTTCCGCAGCGGCGAGCCCGGGCGCTTCGTCGTGCTCGCGGTGACGTACCGGCTGCGGCCCGGCGGCGCGCCGACGGTCGCGTACGCCGACGTCGCGCGCGCCCTGCAGGCGCGCGGCCTCGGGACGCCCTCGCTCGGCGACGTGCGGGAGAGCGTGCTCGCGCTCCGGCGCGCGAAGTCCATGGTGCTCGACCCGGCCGACCCGAACCGGCGGAGCTGCGGCTCGTTCTTCACGAACCCGGTCGTGAGTGCGGCCGAGGCGGCGCGCGTGGCGGCCGCCGCGGGCGACCCGGCGATGCCGCGCTGGCCCGCGCCCGGCGGCGGCGTGAAGCTCTCCGCGGCGTGGCTCATCGAGCGCGCCGGCTTCGCGCGAGGGCGGCGCGACGGGCCGGTCGGCCTCTCGACGCGCCACACGCTCGCGGTCGTCGCCCACGAGGGCGCTCGCGCCGCCGACGTCGTGGCCTTCGCGGCGCGCCTGGCGGCCGCGGTCGAGGCGCGCTTCGGCGTCCGGTTGACGCGCGAGCCGGTCCTCTGGGACGCGTGAGGCGTCCCCGGCGATGGCCATGACGCTCGTCCTCCTCTGCCGCCACGGGCTCACGCAGACGACCGGCGCCGTGCTCCCCGGGCGGGCGCCGGGCCTGCACCTGTCCGACGACGGCCGGCGGCAGGCGGAGGCCCTCGCCCGGCGGCTCGGCGCGCTCCGGCGCGTCGCCGCCGTGTACGCCTCGCCCCTCGAGCGCGCGCGCGAGACCGCGCTGCCGAGCGCGCGCGCGCTCGGCCTCGCCCTGCGCATCGAGCGGGGGCTCACCGAGTGCGACTTCGGCGAGTGGACCGGGCAGAAGCTCGCGCGGCTCACGCGGCGGCCCGAGTGGCAGGCCGTGCAGCGGCACCCGAGCGGCTTCCGCTTCCCGGGCGGCGAGTCGTTCGTCGAGATGCAGGCGCGCGTGGTCTCGGCGCTCCAGCGGCTCGTCGCGCGCCACCGCGGCCGGACCGTCGTCGCCGTGTTCCACGCCGACCCGATCAAGGCCGCCGTCGCGCACGCGCTCGGCATCCACCTCGACCTCTTCCAGCGCCTGGCGATCGCCCCGGCCTCGGTGACCGCGATCGCCTGCCGCGCCGCGGGCCCCGTGGTCCTCACCCTGAACTCGCTCGCCGGCGACCTCGGCGCGCTCGTGCCGCGATGAGCCGCTCGTTCGAGCTCCCCGCCCCGGACCACTTCACCGCCGGCGCGGTCGGCCCGCCCGGCGAGCGGGTCTTCTACCTGCAGGCGCGCGAGGCGCGGCGGGTCGTCACGCTCAAGTGCGAGAAGGAGCACGTGCGCGCGCTCGGCGAGCACTTCGCGGAGCTGCTCGGCAAGCTGCCGCCCGCCGGCAGCGTCGTGCCGCGCGATCCCGTGCTGCTCGAGCCGGTGGACGCGGCGTGGGACGTCGGCGCGCTCGGCGTGGGCTGGGACGAGGCCGCCGACCGCATCGTGGTCGAGGCCCGGGAGTCGGTGGAGCCCGAGGAGGAGGCCGCGCCGGCGACCGCGCGGTTCCGGATCACGCGCGCGCAGGCGGCGGCGTTCGTCGCGCGCGCCCAGGCGCTGGTGCGCGCGGGCCGGCCGGTCTGCCCGATGTGCCGGCAGCCCGTGAGTCCGGGCGGCCACGCCTGCCCGCAGGGCAATGGGCACGTCGTCCACTGAGGCGCTCGCCCTCCTCGCGCGCGGCGCGATCACGCTCAAGGGCCGGATGCCGTGGAGCACGAACGTGACGCTCCTGGTCGAGCTCGCGCTGGACGGCGTCACGGCGCCCGCGGTCTACAAGCCGGCGCGCGGCGAGCGGGCGCTCTGGGACTTCCCGCCGGGGCTCTGGAAGCGCGAGCTGGCCGCCTACCTCCTGTCCGAGGCGCTCGGCTGGGGGCTCGTGCCGCCGACGGTCCCCCGGGACGGGCCGCTCGGCGCGGGCGCGCTGCAGCTCTTCGTGGACGCCGACTTCGAGCAGCACTACTTCACGCTCCTCGAGGACCGGGCGCACCACGCGGGGCTCCAGCGGGTCTGCGCCTTCGACCTCGTCGCGAACAACGCCGACCGCAAGAGCGGCCACTGCCTGCTGGGGCGGGACGGCCGCGTCTGGGCCATCGACAACGGCCTCTGCTTCCACGTCGAGCCGAAGCTCCGCACGGTGATCTGGGAGTTCGGCGGCGCGCCCATTCCGCTTCCGCTGCTCGAGGACCTGCGCCGGCTCGTCCGGGGCGGGCTGCCCGCGTCGCTCGCCGGGCTCCTCCTGCCGGCCGAGGGGGAGGCGCTCCTCGCGCGGGCGCACGCGGTCGTGGAAGACGGCGAGTTTCCGGAGGATACTAGCGGGCACCGGTACCCGTGGCCGCTCGTGTGAGGCGGCCGCGACGGGAGGGCAGGCGACGATGAGCGGAACGGTCGGCTTCGTCGGGCTCGGGACCATGGGGCTGCCGATGGCGACGAACCTCGCGCGGGCCGGCGTGCGGCTCGTGTGCCACGACGCGAGCCCGGCCGCGAGCGCGGCGGCGGCGACGCTCCCCGGCGCGGAGACGGTCGGCTCCGCGGGCGAGGCGGCGACCCGCGCGGACGTCCTGTTCACGTGCCTGCCCAACAACGACGTCGTGCGCGCGGCCTACCTCGGGCCCGGCGGGGTCGCCGCGGGCGCGCGGGCCGGCCTCGTCACGTGCGACTGCTCGACCGTGGGGCCCGAGGTGACGACCGAGGTCGCCGCGGCGCTCGCCGCCCGCGGCGTCACCCACATGGACACGCCGATGCTCGGCTCGCAGCCCCAGGCGGTGGCGGGCGAGATCTTCTTCATCGTGGGCGGCGACCGGGCGAAGCTCGAGGCCGTCGCGCCGTACCTGGCGCGCATGGGCAAGCGCCACATGTACGTCGGGCCCACGGGCACGGCGAACCGGGTCAAGCTGATCCACAACGGCCTCGCGGCGGCCACGGCGGTCGCCGTCGCCGAGGCGCTCGCGGTGTGCGTCGCCTCGGGCGTGGACCGCGCGACGTTCTACGAGGTCGTGCGCAGCGGGGGCGGGATGGCCTACGGCACGTACTTCGAGCGCCGCGCCCAGCGCATCTTCGACGGCGACTTCAGCCCGACCTTCATGCTGGAGCTGATGCGCAAGGACGCGGCCCTCGCGCTGGCGCTCGCCGAGGCCGTGAAGGTGCCGGCGCCGATGCTCGCGGAGACCAAGCGCACGTACGACGAGGCCGTCGCGCGCGGCTGGGGCAAGGAGGACTTCTCGGCGGTCACCCACGTCGTCGAGCACCGGATCGGCCGGACGCTGTCGGCGGGGTAGCGCCGGGGGGCGGCGGATGCGGGTGCTGATCGTCGAGGACGAGAAGGCCCTCGCCGAGGTCTTCCGCGACTTCGTGGAGGAGCTCGGCCACGAGGGGAGCGTGGCCCCCAGCGCCGAGGTCGCGCTCGAGAAGCTCACCGGCGAGCAGCCCGACGCGATCCTCCTCGACGTCCGCCTGCCCGGGATCAGCGGCCTCGACTTCCTCGACCTGCCCTCGGTGCGTGACTCCGGCGTGCCCGTCGTCGTCGTCTCGGGCGTGGCCACGGAGGAGCAGGCCCGCCAGTGCCTCAGGCTCGGCGCGCTCGAGTTCATCAAGAAGCCCGTGTCGCTGGAGCGCCTCGGCGCGGTGCTCACCTACGTCGAGCCCTTCGCGCTCGCGCGGCGGCGCGCCCAGGGCTGGCTCGGCGTCGAGCGGCGGCCCGAGCCGCGGGTGGCCGTCGAGCTGCCCGTCCACGTCGTCACGGAGAAGGGCGAGGCGGCGGAGGGCACGGGCGTCGAGCTGAGCGCGACCGGCATGCGGCTGCTCGTGCGCGCGCGGCTCCGGGCCGGCAAGGCGGTCACGTGCACGTTCACGCCCGCCGACGGCGGCCAGCCGATGAAGATCGTCGGGCTCGTCGTCCGCGCGCGCCCCGGGGACTTCGGCCTCTGGTTCCTCGACCTCCTGCCCGAGGAGGCCCGCCGCCTCGCCGCGGCCGTCCGCCGGCTGCTCGAGCGTGGGCGCGGCTAGTCCTTCTCGAGCGCGACCTGGAGTTGCACCAGTTCGGTGCAACTGCACAAATTCCTGTGCAACTCGAGAGACGGCGGTTGCAGCCGTGCGCGGCGCAAGCGCAGGCAACTGAAGGCTTCTAGCGCGACGCCCGACCGTGGCTCACCTTTTGCTCTCTGTGGCGCCCAGTCATGGCTTCTCGCGCCCCTCGCTGGCCGCCCGGCCTTCTCCTCCTCACCCTCGTGCTGGCGCCGGCGTCCTCGGTGCCCGAGGCGCCCCGCCCCCTTCGGGTGAGCACCCTCTTCTCGCCGGCCCGCGGGCTGCCGCCTCTCGCCGCCCTCGACCCCGTCGAGATCTGGGCCGACGGCTTCGGCGACCTCCGCGGCCTCGCCGTGGACCCGGCTGGGAATGTCTTCGTCGCCGACCGGGCCCTGGGCTCGGTGACCCGGATCGCCCCCGACGGCACCCGCACGCTGGTCGCGAGCGGCCTGGACCGCCCGATCGGCCTGGCCTTCGACCCCCTGGGCCGGCTCCTCGTCGCCGAGGAGAGGGCCGGGCGCGTGGTGCGCCTGCAGTCGGGCGGCCGCCCCACCGGGCTCGTCGTGGGCGTCAAGCAGCCCGGCTGGCTCGCGACGCTGGAGGACGGGACGCTCTTCGTCTCGGCCCGGCGCCTGACGCGCGACACCGAGCCCGAGCCCGACGACGAGTCGGTCGAGCCCGAGGTGATCGTGCAGCTCACCCCGACAGGCCAGCTCCGCGTCTTCGCCGACGGGCTCAGACAGCTCCAGGGCCTCGTCGCGACCCCGGCGGCGCTCGTCGCCGCGACCCGGGGGCGGCGGGGACACCGGCGGGGCGAGGGGGTCGTCCTCCAGTTCCCGCTCCTGGCCGACGGCACCGCCGGCACCCCCCAGCCCCTCGGGCGGGCTGGCGAGGTTAGCAAGCCCGTGGGCCTGGCCCGTGATCGCCTGGGGGCGCTCTATCTCACCACCCGGGAGCTGGACCTCCACGACGACGACGCCCGGCGCGCCGTCGCCAAGCTCCACCCCACGGGGGTGGTGACCCGCTACGCCGAGCGCCTCACCCGGCCCCAGGGGCTCGCCTTCGATCCCGACGGCAACCTCTACGTGGCTGACGGTCCTTCCGGGCGCGTCCTCCGCTTCCGCGCCCCGCCGGCCCCGACCGTGAGCGCCTCCGCCGTCACCACCCAGTCCCCGGTCCCGGTCACCGGCACGACCCTCCCCGGGGCGCGAGTAGACCTCTTCGTCAGTGACGCCTCCTCCCCCGTGACCGTCACCGCCGACGCGACCGGGGCCTTCGCGGCGTCGATCCCTCTCAGCGCGAATGCCGTCACCGCGCTGGAAGTCTTCGCGACGACCCGTGGCGGCCGGGGGCTCACCTCCCGGGGCGCCGAGGTGGTGATCGTCCACGACGGTCTCGCCCCGACGCTCAGCTTCCAGGCCCCGCCGGCCGGGGCTCATGTCCGGGGCGAGGTCACCGTGCAGGCCCAGGCCAGTGACTTCGGCAGCGGTCTCGCCACCCTCGCCCTCACGGTGCCCGGCCAGAGCCTCGCCGCGACGATCGCCCCGCCGCTGCCTGCGCCGAGCGCGACGGCGACGGCCATGTGGGCGACGACCCTCCTCGCCGGCGGCGCCTACACCCTCGGCGCGACCGCGACCGACCAGGCCGGCAACCCGGCCACGACCACGCGCGTGGTCGTCGTGGACAACACCCCGCCCGACACCCAACTCACCGGCGGGCCGAGTGGCCCGATCAGCGCCACCGAGGCGACCTTCAGCTTCACGGGAACGGACGATCTCACCCAAGCTGACAGCTTCCGCTTCGCCTGGCGGCTGGACGGCGGCGCGTGGTCGGAATTCCAGGCGGCGACCACGGCGAGCGTCGCCGCTCTCGCTCCCGGGCCTCACACCTTCGAGGTCAGGGCGCGCGACCTCGCCGGCAACGAGGACCCGACGCCGGCCCAGGCGAGCTTCACCGTGGGCGTCCGCGTCAGCGTCACGATCACCAGTCCTGCCGAAGGCACGACGGTGCCTGCGGGCATGCTCCTCGTCACGGGCACGGTGGACGCGGGCGGCGCCGAGGTCGGCGTTACGGTCAACGGCCTCCCTGCCGCCGTCCAGGGCAACGCGTTCGCGGCGCTCGTGCCCGTAGCCGCCGACACGGAGCTGATCGCGGTCGCCACGACGAACGCCGGGCTCACGGCCACCCGCGGCGTTTCGATCGCTGTGTCGGGCCCGATCGATCGATCACTCGTCCTTGTTGTCAACCCTCGAGGCGGAGTCGCTCCCCTCGCGGTCAGGTTCTCCCTCGTCGGCGTCCCGGCCGACGCCCTCGTCGAGCTTGACTTCGATGACGACGGAGTCGTCGACTTCACGGGCACGCAGCTCGAGCGGCAGACGTTCACGTACCCGCAGCCCGGACTCCACGTCGCCACCGCCGCCGTGACTGACGCGCAGGGGAGCCGCCGGACGGGTCGTGCCGTCGTCAACGTCTACGATCCCTCCGCGCTCGATGCTATGCTCCAGGCGAAGTGGAGCGCCCTCAAGGACGCCCTGCGGGCCACTGACATCGCCCGCGCGAGCGCGTTCCTCCACAGCGACACACGGGATGGCTATCAGACCCTCTTCAGTCGGCTCGACACGGCAACCCTCTCGAGCATCGACCGATACATGACGACGATCCAACTGATCGAGGTCGGCGCCGACGGCGCGCAGTTCGAGATGCTCCGCCCGAGAGGGGGGCAAGTCCTCTCCTTTGCGGTCTGGTTCCGGATCGACCAGGATGGCATCTGGCGGATCCGGCGCTTCTAGGGAAGGAACATGGTGCCACGCATGCTGCTCGTCGGACTCGGCGGCACGCTGCTCCTCGGGGGGCTCGCATTCGCGCGCGCCGAGCAGTTGGCACCCCCGGCGGCGACGGCATTCGGCCCGCCACTCGACGAGATCGAGAAGACCTGGACCAGCTTCTGGACGGCGATCGCCACGGGGGACGTGGCCGGCGCCCGCCAGTACGTCCACTCGTACCCTCGCTCCTCGGTGCCGCGCGACAGAGCCCCACAAGTGCTCCTCGAGCGGTCCCGAGAGATGGCCCATTGCCGACTCGTGCCGCCGCCGTTCCCCGTGAGCGACGACGAGGTCGCCTATCGCGTCGTGTGCGAGCACGCGGGGGAACGGGCGGAGAGCGTGACGAGCGTGCGGCGCGACCGGGACGGCGTCTGGCGCCTGTCCAGCTTCTGACGGGAGACCCTGTCCATGGAGACGCGATTCGTCAGGAGTATCGTGATCGCAATCACGGCCCTGAGCCTCGGGTGTGTCGCGGCCGGCCCCGGTACGGCCCAGGACTGGAAGCAAAGCCTGCTGGCCGGCGAGCGCTGGGGCCCGTTCCGGGGGCAGTTCGTCGACGCGGAGACGGGCAAGCCCCTCCCCGGCGTGGCGGTGCTGCTGACCTGGTGGAAGGAAGTCCCCGTCATCGTCCAGATCAACACCGAGTTCTACGACGCGCGGGAGGCGGTGAGCGACGCGAACGGGCGGTTCGAGGTCCCGCGGCTCACACCGCCGTTCTTCAGCTCCCGCATCCGGCAGCCCCAGATCCGCTACTTCCTGGCCGGGTACCGCGCGGTCAGCGAAGTAGTCACTCCACCCGATGCGCAACCGTTCGCAGCGCCCACAGTAGTCCGAATGAGGCACCTTCAGACAACGAAGGAACGGCTCGAGAACCAACGCCGGTTTCCACCTCCGATCCCCGCCGAGAAGATGCCGAGGTTTCTTGAGACGCTGAACGAAGAAAGGCGACAACTGGGCCTGGCGCCAATCAGAAGAGGCATGTGAGAGGAGCAGGAGCGTGAAACACACGTTGTGGTTTCGCTGTTTCCTCGTGGTGACGTCGGCTGCGTGCTTAACCACGCCTTTGGCCGCCTTCGAAGTAGAGACTCATCGTCTCATCAATGAGCAAGCCGGACAGACAGAGGAACTGGCGTCTGTGCTTATTGAGGACTTGAAGCTGGCGCGCGGCATCGATACGGTGCTGGATGGCTTATCGGCCGTCAGGTGGCTGGGTGTCGGCGGCATTCGAGAGGACGACGGCAGCCTCGTCGCCCTGGTCCGCGGGACCACGCGATACCTGCGCCACTTCCACGACCCGCTCGAGCCGTGGGACAACGCGGGTCTGCGGCTCGTCCGCCTCGTCCGCCAGGACTCCTCCATCCGCTGGATGCAGCGCGACACCCAGGAGGGCGAGGCCCCGGGCACCGGCAACTGGGCCTGGCAGGATGCGCGCCGGTACTACCGTGATGCGCTCGTCGGCGATGCGCCCGGTGGATCGACCGCGACGGCCCGGGAGCAGGCCCTGGCGAGAACCTTCCGCGCTTTGGGCCAGATCATGCACCTCGTCGTGGACGCGTCCGTGCCCGAGCACACGCGCAACGATGTCCACGGCCTGCCCGCGCCCTATGACAGCTATGAAGGCTGGGCCCTGCGCACGCATGCCACCGTCGCGGCCGAAGGGGACTTCATCGCGAGATACCTGTCGAGCCCCTTTACCTTCGACCCGGGAATCCTTCGCCAACCGACCGGTGATGCTCGGGCACCCGTGCCGATCGCGCGCCTCATCGACACGCGGCTGTACGCCAACTGGGGAGACCCGAACGACACCCTCAGCACGGCGATCGGCATTGCCGAGTTCGCGAACGCCAACTTCTTCAGCGAGGACACCGGCTATGCCCGGTTCCTCCATCCGAACTACCCGTATCCTGACCGGGGCCGGCTGCGGCCGTCCCAGCAGCCAGCGCCGAAGACCGGGCGGGTGCGCGCCTATTTCCGAAAGGGCGTCCTTGATGGGCTGGACGTCGATCCGGTGCTCGCTGAATGCGTGCTCGAGGAGGCCGCGGACGGCCTCGGTGTTCTCGAACCCCACACCATCGCATGCACGGACGAGAAGGTCTGGGAGCAAACGGCTCTCGCGATGCTCCCGCGGGCGGTGGGCTATGCCCGCGCCCTCCTCGACTACTTCTTCCGCGGGCGGCTCGACGTGGACCTCTTCGCCTTCGCCGACCCGGAGGGCGTGGACCCGGCGGTCGTCCAGGTGCGCGGCACCAACGTCTCCGACGAGCCGCTGGACGCCGGCACACTCAGGCTCTACGCCGACGATCCGGCCGGCGTCCGCATGCCGCTCACCCCCGCGAGCCCGACCGCGGATCTCACCGTGACCGCCGCCGCGGGGGCGCCCGTCGTCTCTGCGCCCTTCCGCATGCCCCCCGACGCCGAGCGCGTCGTCGCCGTCTACCAGGGCAAGGTCGGGGAGGAGGCGCCCGACCCGAGCCGGAACTTCCCCGGCGCCGTCATCGGCAAGGTGCTCGGCGGCGTGCGCGTCGAAGAGATCTTCGCCGAGCCGGACACGGAGGAGGGGGCCCCGGGCCGGTGGATGCTCCGGACGCCCCGGGGCGTCTATCCCCTCCGGGGGTTCACCACCGCCCAGTACGAGCGCGTGACCTTGGGCGACGGCCAGGACATCGTCCTGGCCTGGACCCCCTTCACCCCGGAGCAGGCGCTGTTCCGCACCTTCGCCATTCCGCGCCAGCCGGGCAGCATCGAGCCCGTGCTCACCGAGACCCCCGCCGGGCCCGAGGTGGTGCTCCAGCCCCTGCAGGAGACGTCCTTCCCCTTCGGCCGCGAGGTGGGCCCGACCGTCGCCTTCTCCGACTCGCTCGACTACGCCCAGCGCTTCGGCCGCTTCGAAGTGACGTCCGTGTGGGCCACGAAGGTCATCAACCCGGGCGAGGATCCCCAGTGCGTCTACGATCGGACCGACCTCGGCGCCGTCACCCTGGAGCCGGCCCACACCCAGCAGGTCGCCTTCAACGGGAGCTTCCCGCTCCTGCTCGACGTCGCCCACAACGGGGGCTTCGGCACGACCGACCGGCCCTACGTCTGGCTCTTGCGCTGGGTCGGCGCGACGGCCAACGGCGCCCTCCGCGCCCTCGTCAGCATCCATCTGACCCAGCCCGAGGGCCCGGTGGTGACCGTGCCCAACTTCACGCTGAACCTGGACGGGGTGAAGGAGCCGGACGGCGAGCTCGCCGTCACCGCGCGGTTCCCGTCCAGCCTCCCGGTGTGGTTTCTCCTCGACCTCAAGGATGGGACTGTGCTCGGCTCCACCGCGGGCGCCGGCGCCCAGCTCACCCTCGCGCTCGCGGACACCGCGCGCGGGTTCCCGCGAGTGTATCGCCGCGTCATCGAAGACAAGAGCGCCTGTGCCGGGGGGACCAAGCAGGCCGGGCCGTGGGCGGAGATCCGGCCGCGGCTGGCGGGCGAGCAGGATCCCCTCGACCTCGTCATCCCCGTGGACACCGCCAGCGGCACCCAGAGCTTCGCCCCCGACCAATGGCTCACCCCGGAGCTCCAGGGCCTCGGGGGCTTCGGCGTGGGCCTCCAGTTCTTCCAGACCTCCGCCACCCTCGTCTACGCCTGCGTCGAAAACGCCGGGCGCACCTCGTGCGGGGCGCTCCGGCAGACCCACGTCTCCGGGCAGATCGTGCCGGGGGACGCGCTCGACGCCGCCCTGCGCCCCGGCGGGCCCCAGGAGCGGGTGGTCCTGCTGGCCGGTCAGGGCGGCTTCGGCGACGCCGAGCGCGTCCTGCTCTGGGAGCCGGGCGCGCGCACGGCGCGCGTCCTGTTCGCCCCGCGGCTCCTGGGCGAGTCCGGCTACCTGATCGCGGGCGCGACCAGCTCGGCGGTCCTGGTGACGGCACTCGGGGGCGCGCCGTTCTACCTCGCCGCCCTGGACGGCGACCCGGCCCCGCGCCTGTTCGAGCGCACCGACGGCTGGGCCCTCGCGCTCCTCGAGCCCCGCTTCCTCTACGACGCCTTCGCCTTGAAGTTCCTTCGGCTCACCGAGCTGCCGGAGGGCCCCGCCCCCCTGACCGCCCTGCCGGCGACTCTCGCCGGCGGCACGGCGAGCAACCCCATCGGCTCCTATCACGCGATCCGGGTGCCGTGAGATCCGAGAGCGCTGACTGAGGCTCTTCCCGACCCACGCCGCGCACGCGACGGGTTCCGGCGATCCCTCCCCGCACCGGGCTAGCTCGCCGCCTCGCGGCCGTCGAGGATCTCGAGCAGCGCGGCGTTGACGGCCGGCGCGGCCTCCCACGCCGCCCAGTGCCCGACGCCCTCGAGCACGCGGAAGTCGAGGCCGGGCTCGAAGCGGGCCAGGCACCGCCGGCGCTCCTCGAGGTAGGGCACGGCGAAGACGTCGCGGGTCCCCCAGATCCCCGCGAGCCGCGCCGTCACGCGCGGTAGCGCGCGCAGCAGCGCGTCCGACTCCGGGATCCCGGCGGACCTGAAGCGCGCGCGGCGGACGTTGTCCATCTGGACGCGCACGGCGAGGTCGTCCGCCGCCGCCGGATCGGCGAGCATGAGCGCGCGCAGGTTCCCGCGGTGGACCTCGCGCGCCGCGGCCGGGGGCGCGTCCGGCGCGGGGCGGCGCAGCTCGGGCAGCGGCGCGCGCGGCAGGCCGAGACCGTTCGGGCCGAGCAGCACGAGCGTGCCGACGCGCGCGCCCGCCCGCGCGGCGACGAGGCCCGCGATGATGCCGCCGAAGGAGAAGCCGGCGAGGTCGAGCGGCGCCGGCGGCGGCACGGCGGCGTCGAGCCACGCGGCGACCAGGTCGGCGAGGCCGTCGGCCGTGTGGGGCTCGGGTGGCGTGTCGGAGTCGCCGAAGCCCGGCATGTCGGGGGCGAGCACCCGCCGGCGCGCCGCGAGCGGCTCGACGTTGCGCAGCCAGTGCGTCCACGCGCCCCAGGCGCCGTGCAGGAGCACGAGCGGGCGCCCCGCGCCCCAGGCGCGCCACACGAGACGCCCGGCGCCGCACACGGCACTGCGCCGCTCGGCGCGCGCCTCGAGCCGCTCGATCACAGCACGCGCGTGGCGCCCTCGGCGCCGCGCTCGACGAGCCGGAGCCCGCCGGCCTCGACCTCGAGCACGGTCACGGAGCAGTGGTCGGGCGAGAACACGAGCACGCGTTCGTCGCCGAGCGCCGCGCCCACCGCGACGTTGATCGCCACGAAGTGGGTCACGACCACGGTCGTCTCCGGGAGCCCGCCGAGCGCCGCGAGGACCGCGCCGCGCCAGGCGGAGAGGTCCGGCTCCACGGCCGGCCAGCGGGCGGTCATGATGCCGCCCAGCCACTCGCGGCGGCGGGCGAGGTCGGGCTCGCACGACGGGATCTCGGCGACGGCGGGCTCGACGCGCGCCGCGCGCCCCCAGCGGCGCTCGAGCGGCGCCGCGGTCTCGCGCGTGCGCCGGAGCGGGCTCGTGACGATCGGCAGGGGGCCGAGCGGGGCGAGCCGCCCGGCGAGCGCCTCGGCCTGCGCGCGCCCCTCGGGGGCGAGCACGGGATCGCGGGCCTCGGCGAAGCTGGCCGCGGCGCGGCCGTGGCGCACCAGGTAGAGGCGGACCATACGCCGTCCACTCTACCGCAGCCACTCGACCGCGGGGGCCACCGCAAGGGGGGGGTACCCCAAGTTGCGCCTCCGCGACCCGGGGGCTATGATGCGCGCGGCCTATCGGCCCCCGGGGCCGCGTCCATCCGATCCCGAACGGGAGGTCAGGACATGCGCCGGACGACGAAGACCCTCTGGCTCGCCGTGGCTCTCACGCTGGTGCTCGCGCTGCCGCCGGGCGTCGCGCACGCGCAGAAGAAGACGCTCGTCGTGGCCCTCAACCAGGACCCCGACGTCCTCGACCCCACGCTGTCGCGCACGTACGTGGGGCGGATCGTCTACGCCCACATGTGCGAGAAGCTCTACGACATCGACGAGGGCCTCCGGATCTTCCCGCAGCTCGCCGCGGACCTGCCCGCGTTCAGCGACGGCGGCAAGACCGTGACGATCAAGCTGCGCCCGGGCGTCCGGTTCAACGACGGCACGCCGATGGACGCCGAGGCGGTACGGTTCTCGCTCGACCGGCACCGCACGCTCAAGGGCTCGAACCGGAAGAGCGAGCTCACGTCCATCACGGACGTGGAGGTGGTCGATCCGCTGACGGTGCGCGTCCGGCTCAAGACGCCGTTCTCGCCGATCGTCGCCGCGCTCGCCGACCGCTCGGGCATGCCCGTCTCGCCGGCGCAGGTGAAGAAGCTGGGGGACAAGTTCGGCACGGCGCCGGTCTGTGTGGGGCCGTGGACCTTTGTCGAGCGCGTGCCCCAGGACCGGATCGTCCTCGAGAAGTCCAAGCACTACTTCGATCCCGGGCAGGCGCGCTTCGAGCGGATCGTGTTCCGCATCATCACCGACGACAACGTGCGCCTGGCCAACCTGCGCTCGGGCGACATCGACCTGATGCACCTGGTCGCGCCGACGGACGCCGCGAGCCTCCGCAAGGAAGGGCGCTTCGAGGTGGCGAGCGTGACCGGCCTCGCCTACCAGGGGATCACGATCAACATCCACAACAAGACCGGCAAGCGCGCGCCCCGCGGCGACCTCGGCACGCCGCTCGCCAACGACGCGCGCGTGCGCGAGGCGTTCGAGCTGGCGCTCGACCGCGACGCGCTGAACCAGGTCGTGTGGGACGGCCAGTACACGCCGGGCTGCACGCCGCTGTCGCCGGTGAGCCCGTTCTACGACAAGGGCCGCACGTGCCCGGCGCGCGACGTGGCGCGCGCCAAGCAGCTCCTGGCCGACGCCGGCCTCGCGGGCGGCTACGCGTTCGAGCTGGTCATCGTCAACAACCCGCAGCAGCGGCGCGTGGGCGAGGTGGTCCAGGGCATGGCGCGGGAGGTGGGGTTCAACGTGAGCCTCCGGCCCTCGGAGTTCGCCTCGGCGCTCAAGGACAACGACGACGGCAAGCACCAGGCGTTCCTCATCGGCTGGAGCGGCCGCGTGGACCCGGACGCCAACATCCACCAGTTCCACACGTGCGGCGGCAGCCTGAACCAGTCCAACGTCTGCGACGAGGCGATCGACGCGCTCCTGAACCGGGCGCGCGAGGTGAGCGACCACGCCCAGCGCGCGGCACTCTACCGCGAGGCGGTCGCGAAGATGGCCGCGCGACGGAACGTCCTCTACCTCTATCACCCCAACTACATCGTGGCGTTCCCGAAGGCGCTCAAGGGCTACAAGGCCACGCCCGACGGCCTGGTGCGCATCAAGGGGACGTCCTGGCAGTAGCGGGGCGCCGCGGCGCCGCGGCGTAGTCGCGCGTGCTCGACTACCTGCTCCAGCGGGGGCTCCTGTCCGTCGTCACGCTCGCCGTGATCAGCCTCGTCGTGTTCACGGGCGTGCGCCTGATCCCCGGCGACCCCGCGCGCGTGCTCGCCGGCACCGACGCCGACGAGGCGGGGCTCGACGAGATCCGCGAGAAGTACGGGCTCAACGACCCGATCCCCGTCCAGTACCTGCGCTGGGTCGGGCTCGCGCTCCGGGGCGACCTCGGCGAGTCGATCCGGACGCGCGAGCCGGTGGCGCGCACGGTGGCGATGAAGCTCCCGATCACCCTCGAGCTGGCGTGTCTCTCGCTCCTCGTCGCCCTCGCGCTCGCGCTCCCCGCCGGCGTGTTCGCGGCGCTCCGGCGCAACACCGTCTGGGACGTGCTGGCCAACGGCGTGTCGCTCTGCGGCCTCAGCGTCCCGAACTTCTGGCTCGGCATCATGCTGATCCTGCTCCTGTCGGTGCGGCTCGGCTGGCTGCCCGCCTCGGGGTTCGTCCCGCTCCTCGAGGACCCCCTCGGCAACCTCCGGCGCATGCTCATGCCCGCCTTCGTGCTCGGCACGGGCCTCGCCGCCGTGCTGATGCGCCAGACGCGCAACAGCATGCTCGAGGTGCTGAGCGCGGACTACATCCGCACCGCGTACAGCAAGGGGCTCCGGCAGCGCGCGGTCGTGCTGCGCCACGCGATCCGCAACGGCCTGATCCCGGTCGTCACGGTCCTCGGGCTCCAGATGGGCGCGCTCATGAGCGGCGCCGTCGTCACCGAGCAGATCTTCGTCGTGCCGGGCTTCGGGCGCCTGATCGTCGAGGCCGTGTTCACGCGCGACTACCCGCTCGTGCAGGGCGTCGTGCTCATCACCGCGAGCGCGTACGTGCTCGTCAACTTCCTCGTGGACCTGTCCTACTCGCTGCTGAATCCGCGGATCCGCATCCGGGGGACGGCGCGTGGGGCCTGAGGGCGCGGCGGGCGGCTGGCTCCGGCGCGGCTGGCGGCGCGCGCGCCGCCGCCCGGCGTCGGTCGCCGGCGCGCTCGTGGTGCTCGGGTTCGTCACGCTGGCGCTCGGCGCGCCGTGGATCGCGCGGACCGACCCGCTGCAGACCGACTGGAGCCGGATCCGCAAGGCGCCGAGCTGGGCGCACCCGCTCGGCACCGACGACCTCGGCCGCGACGGCCTCGCGCGGGTCGTCTGGGGCACGCGCATCTCGATGCAGGCGGGCGTGTTCTCGATCCTGTTCGCGATGGCCGTCGGCGTGCCGGTCGGCCTCAGCGCGGGCTACTACCGGGGGGCGCTCGACCAGGTCGTGATGCGCCTGACCGACGCGTGGCTCGCGTTCCCCTTCCTGGTCCTGGCGATCGGGCTCGTGACGATCCTGGGGCCGTCGCTCGTCAACGCCACGCTCGCGATCGGCCTCGGCGCCACGCCGACGTTCATCCGGCTCACGCGCGGCCTCGTGCTCGCCGCGCAGGAGGAGGACTACGTGCAGGCGGCGCGGGCGCTCGGCGGCGGCGACCTGCGGCTGATGGCGCGGCACATCCTGCCGAACATCGCGAGCGCGCTCCTGGTGCAGGCGACGGTCTCGATCCCGACGGCGATCATCGGCGAGGCGGTGCTGTCGTTCCTGGGGCTCGGCGTGCAGCCGCCGGCGCCGAGCTGGGGCACCATGCTCAACGCGGCCCAGCAGTTCCTCGAGTCGGCGCCCTGGATGGCCTGGTGGCCGGGGCTCGCGATCTTCTCGCTGACGCTGGCCTTCAACCTGGCCGGCGACGGCCTCCGCGACGCGCTCGACCCCCGCGACTACTAGGCGGGAACGGTGGCGCCGCGTCGCCCGGGAGGCTGGCAGACGGCGTGGCGTCCTGGTCGCCCTGGCCAGATTCACCAGGTCCGAGTGGGCCCGGCTCCGCGCGGATACGCGCTGACGCTGACCCCCTGTGACGCCTCCGAAAACCGCTTGACACCGTGCGCCGGCGGGCGAATCCTCGGCCCGACCGAGCGACTCGCGTGATCCCCACGCGGCACGAGTCCCGCGGCCTCCGCCCGCGGCCTCCAGCGTCAACGAGCAGGAGTTCCCGCATGAGAACCCGGTCCGCCCTCCTCTCCGTCGTCGTCGCGCTGCTGGGCGTGGCGCTCCTCGCGCCGCGCCCGGCGGCGGCCCAACCGGGCGGGGCGACGTCGCCCGTCGCGCAGCAAGCCCGCATCGTGAAGCACACCCCGAGCATGCGCCTGACCGACCTGGCCGGACGGCCGGACACCGACCTCGTGGAGTTCGCGGACGGCCGCCGCATGCGCGTGGGGACGCTGCGCCGTCTGGCAACCGCGGCCCAGAAGCTCCGCGCGCCCGGGACCTATCGCACGCCCGCGGCGCTCCGGACCCGGCCTGCCGCCACCGGCACCCGGGTCGACACCCCGGCCGACCTGACGGCGGCGCTCAAGCGCGCCGACAACGAGACGGTGCGGCTGCCGTCCGGGCGGCTCGCCACCGTCGGCCAGATCAAGTTCCTGCTGCCGAAGGTCCCGGGACGCCTGGCGCGGCCGAGCCTGTCGGGTCCGGCCATCAAGGTCTCCAAGGGCACCACTGCGGACGCCTGGAAGGGCATCCTCCAGAAGCCCGACGCCACCGTGCTCGAGTCTCCGAACGGCACGCGCATGACGGTGGGCGAGCTGAAGCAGGCGCTGGCGGGTAGCGGCAAGACCGCGCCGCCCGCGGCGGGCCGCCCGGGCGACAGGGGGCGGCGATGAGCCCCGCGCGCCCCCTGCGCCACCGGCTGCTCCAGGGGCTCGTCTTCCTCGTGTGCCTCGTCGCCGCGCCGCCGGCGGCGCAGGCGGCGCTCGACGACTTCATCGCGGTGTACCAGGAAATCGAGCAGTACGCGCCGAAGGGCTCGTTGCCGATCACGACGACGCAGCTGGTGACGTACAAGTCGCTCTTCGGCTGCATCGAGGGCGGCAAGGACGTCGTCCTCTGCACGAACGATTTCCACAAGACCGAGGCCGGCAAGCAAGCGACCGGCGACATCCCGGAAGGCGTGTGGCGGGTGGTGGACGCCTACGCCGCCTGGAAGGCCGGCGACACCTGGGGCGTGGTGGCGCATCTGGGCGAGGCGGCGATCTGCGCGATCCTCCAGGTGCTCGCGGGCGGCTTCGACGCCTGCGGACTGATCAAGGACCTGGTCGCCCTGGGCGAAGCGTTCCTCGACGCGGCCAAGGCGGCGGGGGAGTTCTTCAAGGATCTGGGCGAGGGCGCCTGGAGCGTCGCGAAGGGCGCGTACTGCGCGACTCTGGGGAACGTCTTCGGGGGCTGCGACGACAGCGGGCCGCCCCCCAAGCCGGCCGCCCAGGTGATCTACGAGAAGTTCTTCGCGCCGAAGGTGCTGCCCGCCGGCCTCGACGCGATCGAGGCGGACGACTCTCTGGCGTTTCACAACCTGAAGACCCAGCTCGGGAACCAGGCGCAGGCCGCGAAGTATTCCAAGTCCGACGTGATCCTCGCCTCGATAATCTTCACGAAGACGGTCGACAAGCAGTGGACCGCCGACGTCGTGAACAACGTGCTGAAGCAGCTCGCGGTCAAGCGCAGCGCGTACAACACCGCCGGGTTCGTCGTCCTCTCGGCCCACAACTCCTGGGAGCGCTACACGAAGAACAAGGAGTTCCCGCTCCCCGGGGTGGTGAAGCGCTGCGTCGAGTACTTCGAGAAGTCCGGCTTCGCGCACGTCGATCGCTGGATCTACACGCACAACGAGGCGCAGCAGCTCAAGGTGGAGCGCTTCTATCCGTGGTGCGAGAAGGTCTTCTGGGAGGGGAACAAGGCCAAGTTCGTCCAGTACTTCAAGGCGAAGATGGAGACCGTCTGTCCCGGCCTCGGATGCGCCTCGCAGGCGGATCTGGACTTCTGTCAGCCGCTCATGAAGAGCTTCGGCCTGAACTGCGGCCTCGTCGCCACGTCCAAGCAGCCCGCGCCGACCGTCAAGGCGCCCGCCACACCGATCCTCCCCGCCGCCAAGCCGTCCGTGCAATCCGCCCAGCGCGGGCCGGTGATGCCGACGCAGCCCAAGGGCCTGCCCGACCTCACGAGCGCGGCCCAGCTCGTCGTCGGCGCGACCACGACGCCGTGGAGCACGAGCGTCAGCGTGGACGCCGGGCAAGCGTTCACGGCGCAGGGCGGCGTGTGCCAGGTCGTCGTGCAGCACACCGCGCGCAACATCGGGCTCGCCCCGAGCGGCGCGTTCAGCAGCGTGTGGACCAACAGCCACGCGCCGGGGAGCTTCTCCCGCGCCTGGGGCTCGCTCGCGCCGGGCGGGCAGGACACCCAGAAGGACCTGATCGCGCTCAAGCCCGGGCAGAACATCCTGTCGCTCGCGCTCGACAACCTGACCCAGGTCCAGGAGGCGAACGAGAACAACAACCGCTTCCGCGTGATCGTCAATCTCACCGGAAGCTGCGGCGGCGCGCCGGCGGGCCGCACGGCGCCCGCGCCGGCAACGCCGTCCGCCCCGACCGAGCCTGCGACGCGCCGCTAGCCTACGGCCGCCCGCCGGCGGCGCGCGCCCGGGCGCAGGCCGCGCAGCCGAGCGCGGCGGCGTCGCGCGCGCCGTACTCCGCCGCGGCGGCCTCCGGCGAGACGTAGCCGTTGACGACGTCGTCGGCCAGGCGGGCCGGGTCGCGCTCGGCGGGCGGGCCGTAGCCGCCGGCGCCCGGCGCGCGGAGCACGAGCTCGCTCTCGGGCAGCGCGCGGAACGCGCCCTTGCTCTGGAGCTCGCGCTCGACGCCGTCGGGGCCGATCACGGCGACGCGCGCGGGGGCGCCGGCGCCGCCGCCGGCCAGGCCGAACGGCGGCGACTTCGTGCGCTCGCAGCAGACGGCGATCTGCGAGGGGTTGCCGAGCACGCGCCACACGCGCTCGACGCCGCAGCCGCCGCGGTGACGCCCGGGGCCGCCGCTGTCGGGCACGATCGCGTAGCGCTCGATGCGCACGGGGAAGCTCGCCTCGAGGATCTCGATCGGCGTGTTCATCGTGTTGGAGATCCCCGCGGCGATGCCGGTGATGCCGTCCTTGGTCGGCCGGGCGCCGAAGCCGCCTTTGATCGTCTCGTAACTCACGTAGCGTCCGCCCGAGCGCCAGTCGACGCCGCCAAGCGTGACGATCGCCGAGGTGCCCTGCGAGCAGGCCATGACGCGCCCGGGCACGAGCTGCGCGAGCGCGCCGAAGAGCATGTCCGAGACGCGGTGGGAGATCTCGTGGTTGGCGAACACGACGGGCGCGGGGGCGACGGCGTTGACCACGGTGCCGGGCTCGGCGACGAGCGTCACGGGCCGCCAGCAGCCGGAGTTCGGCGGCACGAGATCCGTCGGGTCGGCGACCATCTTGACGGTCGTGTAGATGCCCGAGGCGGTGACCGCGAGCGGCGCGTTCATCGGCCCGGCCACCTGCGGGTCGGTCCCGGCGAAGTCGACGCTGAGGCGGTCGCCGCGCTTCTCGACGCGCATCCGGATCCAGAAGGGCGCGTCCTCCTTCTCGCCCTCCTCGACGACGCCGTCGCCGTCGCAGAAGTCCTCGAAGGTCGCCACGCCGTCGGGCAGGGCGGCGAGCATCGCGCGCATCATGCGCTCGGAGTAGTCCATGACCTCCTGCATGAGCGCCAGCAGGCGCGGCGCGCCGTGCCGGGCCGCCAGTTCTTGCAGGCGCGTGACGCCGCGCAGGTTCGCCGCGAGCTGCGCGCGCAGGTCGCCGCGGCGCTCGTCGGGCGTGCGCACGTTGGTGAAGATGATGTCCTCGACGTCGCGGTTCGGGACGCCCGCGGCGACGAGGCGCACGGCCGGCAGGCGCAGGCCCTCGCCGTAGATCTCGGTCGTGGCGCCGTAGCTGCCCGGCGTCGCGCTGCCGATGTCGGGCCAGTGCGCGCGCACGCACGCGAAGCCGAGCGGCGTCGCGCCGTGGAACGCGGGGGTGACCACGTTGACGTCGGGCAGGTGGCTGCCGCCGAAGTAGGGGTCGTTGTGGATGAAGACGTCGCCCGGCGCGATCGCGGGCCACGCCTGGATGACCGCCTTGACGGCGAGCGGCATCGAGCCCAGGTGGATCGGCAGGTCCGGGCCCTGCGCGACCATCTCGCCCCGCACGTCGAAGAGGCCGCACGAGTAGTCACCCGCGACCTTGAGCAGCGGCGAGTACGCGGTCTTCGCGAGGACGACCTTCATCTCCTCGGCGGCGCAGTAGAGCGCGTTCTTCACCACCTCGAAGGTGGCGGGATCGGTCCTAGTCATGGGCCTCCGCCTCCAGCGCGAGGAAGCCGCGCGCGTCGGCCCGGAGCCGCCAGCCCGGCGGCACCACGACCGTGGCGTCCATGGACTCGACGACGAGCGGGCCCCGGTACCCGCGCCCGGGCGCGAGCGCCTCGCGCGCCAGGACCTCGCAGCGCGCCAGCCCGGTCTCGCGGAAGTAGACCTCGCGCGCCGCGGTCGCCCTGGCGGGCGCCGGCGCCGCGGCGCCACGCCCGAGGTCGAGCGTGGCGAGCCGGCCGACCGCGCTCACGCGCACGTTGACGAGCTGCACCGGCTCGTCGGGGCTCGCGTGGCCGTACGTCGTGCGGTGGCGCTCGTGGAAGTCGCGCGCGAGGCGCTCGAGCGTCGCCGGCGTGAGCGGGCCCGGTGCGAGCGGCACCGTCAGCTCGTAGGCCTGGCGCGGGTAGCGCAGGTCCGCGGCGCGCGCGATCTCCCACCGGGCCTCGGGCACCGCGGCGCGCCGCAGCATGGCGCGCGCCTCGGCCTCCATCGCCTCCCACACCGCCGCGAGGTCCGCGAGGCGCGCGTCCGCGAGCGGCGCGTAGAACGTCTTCGCGTAGTCGCGCCGGAGGTCCGAGGCGACGAGGCCGAGCGCCGAGAAACCGCCGGGGATCGGTGGCACGATCACGCGCGGGATCTCCAGCTCCTGCGCCAGGCGCGCGGCGTGCACGGGCCCGGCGCCGCCGAAGGCGACCAGCGTGAACTCGCGCGGGTCGTAGCCGCGCTCGACCGAGACGATGCGG
>MGCF01000128.1 GCA_001788495.1 Candidatus Rokubacteria bacterium RIFCSPLOWO2_02_FULL_73_56 | reverse complement strand
CGACGAGCGCCTCGGCGCGGGGCCCCTGCACCGCGACGAGCCCGGTCTCGAGCGAGACGTTCCGCCAGCGCGCTCCGCCGCCGGGACCGGTCCAGCGAGTCACGTGGGCCCAGTCCTTGTCGATGTTCGAGGCGTTGACGGTGACCATGAAGCGGTCGGCCGCCAGGCGGTAGACGGTGAGGTCGTCCACGATGCCGCCCTCGGAGGTGCACAGGAGCGAGTAGTGCACCTGGCCCACCTCGAGCGCGGCGACGTCGTTGGTCGTGAGGCGCTGGAGCGCGGCGAGCGCCTCGGGCCCGTCCACCTCGAACTCGCCCATGTGGCTCACGTCGAAGCACCCGACGGCGCGGCGCACGGTGCGGTGCTCCTCGACGATCCCGGCGTACTGCACCGGCATCTCCCAGCCGCCGAACGGCACCATGCGCGCGCCCGCGCGGACGTGGGCCTGGTAGAGCGGCGTGCGCTCGAGGGGCGTGTCCACGGGCGTTCAGTAGACCACCGCGCGCCGGCCGGGGTCAAGGCCGGCGCACCACGCCTCGAGCGCCTCGCGCAGCGCGCGCGGCTGCTCGGTCGGGATCCAGTGGCGCGCGGGCAGCCGCACCACGCGCGCGCGGGCGAGCCGCCCGAGCAGGCGCTCGGTGCGCGCCGGATCGCTGAAGGCGCTGCCGGTCGAGAGCACCACGAGCGCCGGCGCCGCCACGCGCGCGAGGTCGGGCAGCGGGCCGCTCACCGCGATCAGGGCCTGCAGGTACGCCGCCGTCGCCGTCGTGCGCAGGTCGAGCAGCGGCGAGGCGTAGCGCGCGAGCAGATCGTCGGCGGCGCCCGCGGCGAGCGCCGCGCGGGTCGCGCGGTCGAGCGCCTCGAGGTCGAGCGGCGGCAGGCGCCGGCGGTGGAGCCCGAGCGCGTTGAGCGCGCGCACGAGGGCGGCGAGGGGGACGAACAGCGGCCGGAGCCGCGCCAGCCGGCGCATCGAGCCCGTGAGCGCCTCGCGCAGCATCGGCTCGATCAGCACGAGCCCCTCGGTCAGGCCCGGGTGGCGGACGGCGAACTCGATCGCGATGTTCGCGCCGAGGCAGTGGCCCGCGACGACGGCGCGCGCGTAGCCCTCGGCCGCGAGGATCGCCGCGAGGTCGGCGCACCACTCGGCCATCCCGACGCGCCCCCGCCAGGGCGAGCCGCCGTTGCCGCGCAGGTCCGGGCGCAGCAGGTCCCACGAGTCGCGGAGCGAGGTCGCGGCGACGAGCTCGGACCAGCGCGTCCCGTTGCTCGCGACGCCGTGGAGGAGGACGAGGACGCGGCGCGGCGGGCCCGGCCGCCAGAGCCGGTAGGCCAGCGGCGCCCCGTCGGGCGCCGTCAGCGTGCGGGCGGTGTCCGCGGTCGGGGTCACGCCCCAAGGTTACGCTTCGAGGACCTCGCGCACCTTGCGGATCAGCGTCTCCGGCACGAAGGGCTTCCCGAGGAGCGGCGCCCGCGACGCCGTCAGCTCGCCGGAGTCCCCGCTCCCGCTCGCGTAGCCGGACATGAAGAGCAGCCGCAGGTCGGGCCGCGCCGCGGCGACGCGCCGGGCGAGCTCGTAACCGCTCATGCCCGGCATCACCACGTCCGTGAGGAGCAGGTGGATGTGCGCGGCATGGCGCTCTGAGAGCTCGAGCGCGTCGAACGGATGCCCCGCGGAGAGCACGGTGTAGCCGTAGCGCTCGAGGGCCTCGCAGGTCATCTCCCGGACGTCCGGCTCGTCCTCCACGACGAGCACCGTCTCCGTCCCCTGCAGCCGGTCGGCGGCCGGAGCGGCGGCGGCCGGGTCGACGGCAACCTCCACGCCGGGGAGCCAGACGCGGAACCGGGTGCCGCGCCCCGGCCAGCTCTCGACGTCGATGTGGCCGCCGCTCTGGGTGACGATGCCGTACACCGTCGCGAGCCCGAGCCCCGTCCCCTTGCCCGGCTCCTTCGTCGTGAAGAACGGCTCGAAGACGCGCCGGCGGGTCTCGGCGTCCATGCCGCAGCCGTCGTCGGTCACCTCGAGGAGCACGAGCGCGCCGCGCTGGCCCGCGAGCGCCGGCGGCGCCTGCCCCGGGGCGACGCGGGAGGTCTCGAGCACGAGCTGGCCGCCCTCCGGCATCGCGTCCCGGGCGTTCACCGCGAGGTTCATGATCACCTGCTCCAGCTGCCCCTGATCGGCGTTCACCCGGAGCGGCCCGGGGCCCGGACGGACGACGAGCCTGATGTGCTCGCCGATGAGGCGGGCCAGCAGCTTGCCCATGCCGCTCACGACCTCGCCGAGGTCGAGCACCTTCGGCTGGAGCACCTGCTTGCGGCTGAACGCCAGGAGCTGGCGGGTGAGCGTCGCCGCCCGCGTCGCGGCCTTGTGGGCCAGCTCGACGTCCCGGCGAGCGCCGTCGTGACGCGCGAGCCGATCGAGGAGGAGCTGGCTCCGCCCGATGATCACGGTCAGCAGGTTGTTGAAGTCGTGGGCCACGCCGCCGGCGAGCTGTCCGATCGCCTCCATCTTCTGCGCCTGGCGCAGCTGCTCCTCGAGCTGGCGCCGGGCGGTGACGTCCTCCACGATGATCTCGAAGCCCGTCGTGTGGCCGTCGGCGTCGCGCGTCGGCGGACCGCTCAGGCGAACGGTGACGAGCGTGCCGTCCTTCCGCTTCCACTGCGTCTCCTGCGCCGCCTTGCGGGACCCTTCGATCACGCGGAGCCGCTCCGCGGGGTCCGCGTACACGTCGCGCGCCAGGTCGAGCGCCAGGAGCTCGGCCTCGGACTCGTAGCCCAGCATGGTGACGAGCGCCCGGTTGACGGCCAGGAACCGGCCGCCCCGGTTGGTCCGCGCGATGCCGTGCACCGCGCCCTCGACGAGCGAGCGGTACTGGGCCTCGGAGCGCGCCAGCGCGTCCTCGGCCTGCTTGCGCTCGATGAACTGGCCGATCTGCCGGCCGAGGTCGTCGACGACCTGCAGCAGGGAGTCGTCCGGCGGGGACGCGCGGCGGCTATAGAAGACGAGGACGCCCGTGATCCCCCGCACGGCGCGGATCGGGAACGCGAACGCGCCGCGCAGTCCCTGCCGCGCGGCGAGCGCCGCGCGGCGGAAGGCCGGGTTCGTCGTCACGTCGCTCATCCAGACCGGCGCGCCCCGCTCCCACGCCTGCCCGACGAGCCCCTCGCCGCGCGCGAACGTCAGGGTCGGCGCCGTCGCCACGAACTCGGCGAAGTCCCCCGCCGGGTCGTGCCAGCTCCCGCTCCAGCGCAGCAGGCCCGCGTCGGCGTCGACGCGCCAGACCTCGCCGAGCGGCCAGCCGAGCGCCGTGCAGATGCCCTCGAGCAGCCGTGGCAGGGCCGCCTCGAGGCTCGGCGCCTCGGCGAGGAGCCGCGTGACGCCGAACTGGATCTCGCGGTGCTGCTGGGCCCGCTTGAGCGCGGTGATGTCCACCTTGACGCCGCGGAGCAGCCGACCCCGCCCGTCGGCGTCGCGCAGGACGCGCACCGTGTCGTGGATCCACACGATCCGGCCGTCGGCGCCGATCATCCGATACTCGAGCTGGTGGTCCGCTGCGTCGAGCGTCGCGGCGCGGCAGAGCGCGACGGTCGCCTCGCGGTCGTCGGGGTGCAGGTGCTCGGCGACGAAGGCGGGCTCGGCGAGCCAGCGCGCCGCCGGGTAGCCCAGCAGCGCCTCGGCGCTCCGGCTGACGAAGGTGAGCCCGCAGGTCTCCGCGTCGGCCTCCCAGACGATCGCGTCGAGGCTCTCGACGAGGTCGCGGAAGCGCTGCTCGGAGGCCTCGGACGCCGCGCGCGCGGCCTGCTCGCGCGCGAAGCGCTGCGCGTTGCCGATCGCCAGCGCGGCGTGCTCGGCCAGGCGCGTGAGGATCGCCTCGTCGTGGTCCGTGAAGGCGCGCGCCGAGCGGTTGTCCACGAAGAGCAGCCCCTCCGTGCGCCCCTCGCCCGCGATCGGCACGACCATCTGCGCGACGATGCCCTCGCCCTCGATGAACCCGCGATGGTGCGCGCCCACCCGGGGATCCTCCAGCCGCCGCGGGGTGCGGAAGGGCTGGCCGGTGAGGAGCACGTGGCCGCCCGCGCCCCGACCCGCTTCGATGCGCGGGAACTCGGAGAGCGGGCGGTGGATCCCGGCCGCGTGACGGATCGTCATCGCCGGGCCCCCCGGCTCCCGGAGGGCGATCCGGGCGACGTCGCTGCCGCAGAGCTGCTGCGCGGCCTCGGCGACCCGCCCGAGCGTCGTGTCGAGGTCGAGCGACCCGTTGATGGCGCGGACCAGGTCGGCGATGGTCTCCGCCTCCCGCCGCGCCCGCGCCTCGTCCTCGATCAGCCGCGCGTTCGCGATCGCCAGCGCCGCCTCGGTCGCGAGCGCGCCGAGGAAGTCCACGTCCTCGGCGCAGAAGGAGCGCGGCTCCCGGTGCAGGAGCTTGAGGACGCCGAGCGCCCGCCCCTGGTAGATCATCGGCACGGCGAGCATCGCGCGGTACTCGAAGCGCCGGACGATGGCGCCGTCCCGCCATCCGGGCTCGGCGGCGAGGTCCGGACAGACGAGGGGGCGGCACTCGCGGACCACGACGCCCGTCAGGCTCGTCCGGACGTCGAGCCGGCCGATCGCCAGGAGTGCCTCGTCGACGCCGATCGCGCCGCGGAACCTGAGCTCGTCCCCCTCGAGCAGGAGCAGGAGCGCCGCGTCCGCCCCCATGAGGTCCGCGCTCCGCGCCGCGACGCGCTGGAGCAGGCGATCCAGGTCGTGCTCGCTCGCCACCTCGTGGCTCAGCGTCATCACGGCGTCCTGCCGCCTCCGGAGCGCTCGTTCCAGCTCGAGCGCCCGCGCCCCCTCGAGCGCGATGCCGGCCTGCTCGGCGATCGCCTCGGCGAGCCGCGCGTCGTCCGCCGCAAAGCCGTGGCGCGCGCCCGTCCAGAGGACGGAGATGCCGCCCGCGAGCTCTCCCTTGACGCGGATCCCCACGGCGAGAATGGACCGGTGCGGCACCAGCCGCGCCCAGGTCTCGGCGAACCGCGCGTCGGCCTGGCTGTCGCTCGAGCAGATCGGCGCCGACGAGGCCTCGAGCTCCACGACCAGCGCCGCCGTGGACGGGACCGTCACGCTGGTGGCGAGCAGCTCCCGCGGCACCCGGTAGCCCGCCAGCGGTCGGGCCGTCCCGCGGTCGGGGCCGTAGCCGTAGGCGAGCCCCATGTCCGCGCCGAGCGCCCGGACCAGCTCGCGCGTCGCGCGCCGGAGCACCTCGGTCCGGTCCAGGGACGAGTTGACGGCGCGGCTGACCGCCACGAGCGTCTCCGCGTGCGCGAGCCGGCGCGCGGTCTCGGCGTGGAGCTGGGCGTTCTCGAACGCGAGCGCGGCCTGGTCGCTGATCGCCTCGACGAGCGCGGTTTCCTCGAGCGTGAAGGCGTGCGGCTCGTGCAACCACGCCACGAAGAAGGCGCCGACCGGCTCGCCTCGCACGGCGATCGGGAAGAAGAGGCTCGAGCGGTGGGGGAACTGGGCGACCGACTCCTGGTCGACCCGCGGATCGGTCGTGACGTCGCTCGACCAGGCCGGCCGCCCCTCGCGCCAGGCCTCCTCGAGGATCGGGTGGCCGCGGAGCGGGATCGGGTGGGCCAGGAAGCGCCCGAGCAGATCCTTCGGCACCCGGTAGCCCGCGACCGGGCGGAGGACCCGCGCCTCGTCGCCCGCGACGAACGCCCCGACCATGTCGGCGCCGACGGCGCGGCAGGTCTCCCGGGCGATCCGCCGCATCACCTCGGTGAGGTCGAGCGTCGAGTTGAGCGCGCGGCTGACGTTCACGAGCGTCTCGGAGCGCCTGAGCCGCTGCTGCGCCGCCTCGTAGAGTCGGGCGTGCTCGAGCGCCACGGCGGCCTGGTCGGCGAACGTCCGGGCGAGGTCCACCTCGTCGGCGGTGAACGCCCGCCCCTCGACGTCCCCGATGCCGAGCGCGCCGATGATCCGGTCCTGGACGCTGAGCGGCACCGCGAGCACGCTCCGGTAGGGCGCCCGCTCGAGGAGCGCCCTGAGCTCCGGCGTCAGCTCGACGCGGGGGTCCGTCAGGAGGTTCCGGGTGGTCGTCGGCTGGCGCTGGCGGAGGGTCAGGCCGATCACGCCCGCGCCGGCGGGCAGCTCCAGGCCCGCGTCGAAGGCCGGCTCGAGGGCGCCCGAGACGGCGATGGCCCGGACGGCGCCGGACTCCGGGTCGAGGGCCCAGACGATGGCCATGCGAGCGTCCAGGAGGCCCCGCACGCTCAGCGCGATCTGGTTCGCCACCGTGGGGGCGTCGAGCGTTTGGCAGAAGATCCGCCCGATGTCGGCCACCCACCGCTTGGCCTCGTCGCCCGCGTCGTGCGCGCACGGCGCCGCGGCCTCGGAGGCCTGCGCGAGCTCGGCCACGCGCGAGCGCAGCCGGACGATCTCCTCGACCAGGGCGACCGTGGTTTCCGAGCAGACGGCGCCGCGCCCCGGCGCGGTTCGGTCCTGGGGTTCCGTCACGCGGTCCATTGTGGATTCCGCCGGAATCCCAGCACTCTCCGTGCCACGGCGCCGACGGCTTGAAAGATCACGGGTTAGCCGTCATACCGGGCTCGCCGATGGTCAGGATCTGGCCATGGCGACGAGCGCTGACTGTCAGGGCCGACACTGAACGCCAGAAGCGTCCTGAGCTGCCCGGGCGACTCTGTACATGGGGGGCTCCGGGCGCGCCCCAAGCCCCCCATTCTCCGGGCGCCCCGGCGCAGCCGTGGCGCCCCTCGACAACGCGACTCGCTCGGAGGCTCTCAGCGCACGCTGTAGCCGCGCCCGATCATGCAGTTGGCGTACGCCCGCTCGTAGCCTTCCTTGCTCTTGCTGTACTGGTAGGCGCCGCCGCCGACCGCGCCGATGGTCGCACCGCTCGCCGCGCCGATCGCCGCGCCCGTGCCCGCGCTCCCCGTCGCGGCGCCGATCGCCGCGCCCGCGGCGGCGCCGCCGACGGCGCCGATCAGCGCCCCGACGCCCGCGCCCTTCGCGGTCTCCGTCGCGGGGTCGTAGCCCGTCTGGCCCTTGGCGATCAGCATGCAGTCGTTCTGGTCGCGGAGCTGCTGCTCCCCCGACTGCCCCTTGAGCGGCGCCACGTACACCGACGGCGCGGGCGGCGCCGACGACGCGCAGCCGGCCACGAGCACTCCGAGCACTGCCAGCGCAACCAGACGCTTCATGGGACGTCTCCTCTCTCGTCGTGTGCCAGGCCGATCAGGCCTTCGGGAGCCAGTCGCGCAGCGGCGCGACCTGGCAGCCCGCCTTCTCGAGCGCCTCGCGGACCGCGCGGACGATCTTCGGCGCGCCGGGCGTGTCGCCGTGGCAGCAGATCGTCTGCACGGAGATGTCGATCTCGACGCCGTCGAGCGTGCGGACCTTGCCCTCCATGGCCATCGTCACCGCCTGGGCCGCGGCGCGCGCGGGGTCGGTGATGAGCGCGCCCGGGATCTTCCGGGACACGAGCGTGCAGTCCACGTTGTACGCGCGGTCGGCGAAGCCCTCGGAGGCGACGCGCACGCCCAGCTTGCGGCAGGCGCGGTCGTACTTGCCCGTCGCCAGCGCCATCAGGATCAGGTCCCGGCCGCCCGAGTCGAGCGTCGCCTCGCCCGCGGCGACCGCGAGCGCCTCGTCCCGCTCCATCATGTTGTACAGGATGCCGTGCGGCTTCATGTGCTGCAGCTCGCCGCCCGCCACGCGGACGAACTCTCGCAGCGCCCCGGTCTGGTAGCAGAGGTAGTCCTTCACCTCCTGGGGCGTCACGTCGAGCACGCGCCGCCCGAACCCCATGAGGTCGGGCAGCCCCGGGTGCGCGCCGATCGCGACCCGGTGCTGCAGCGCCAGCGCGACGGTCCGGCGCATCACGTGCGGGTCGCCGCCGTGGTACCCGCAGGCGACGTTCGCGGACGTGATGCACGGCATGATCTCCTCGTCGGCGCCGAGCGTCCAGCGCCCGTAGCTCTCCCCCATGTCGCAGTTGAGATCGATGTGCTTCATGCTCCGCTCCCTTCCATGACGAGGGGGGCGACCCCCCCTCGAGCTCCCCCGGCTGCCAGGCGCGGCGGTCTTACCCGCGCGCGAGCACCCTGGCGAGCGCGTTGACGAAGCGGTCGACGTCCTCCTCGCTCATCGCGCACGAGCAGGCGCCCAGGCCCCGCTGGGTCAATAGTATCCCCTCGTTGAGGAGTCCCATGAAGACCCGGATCGGCATCTCGGGGTCCTTGGGACGGCTCGAGCGGTAGTCGGTCAGCGGCTCGGACGTCCAGTGCAGGGTGAACAGCGAGCCCAGGCCCGTCACCTGCCCGCGGCGCCGCGTCGCCTGGAGCAGGCGCGTCACGCCGCCGCGCAGGCGGTCGGCGAGCGCGTCGAGCCGCGCGTACGCCTCCGGCGTGAGCGCGTTGAGCGTGGCGACGCCCGCGGCCATCGTCGCCGGGTTGGCGTTGAAGGTCCCGCCGTGGCTGATGCGCGCCCCGCCCTTGCGCGGGTCGTAGAAGCCCATGATGTCGGCCCGGCCGCCGAAGGCGCCGACGGGCAGGCCGCCGCCGACGATCTTGCCGAACGTGGTGAGGTCGGGACGGATCCCGAGCCGCTCCTGCGCGCCGCCCCACGCCACGCGGAAGGAGATCACCTCGTCGAAGATCAGCACGATGCCGTGCCGCTCGGTCAGCGCGCGCAGCCGCTCGAGGAAGCCCTCGGCCGGCGGGATCGTGCCGCCGTTGCTGAGCAGCGGGTCCACGATCACGGCCGCGAGATTCGCCGCCTCGGCCTCGACGATCTGCTCGCACGCCTCGGCGTCGTTCCACGGCAGCACGACGGTGTGCTTGAGCACCGCGGGCGGCACGCCCGCCGAGGAGGCGACGGCCTTCGGGCGCTTGCGGCTGCCCGCCGCCTTCGGGTCGGGCGAGACGCTCACCATCACCCAGTCGTGGGTGCCGTGGTAGGCGCCCTCGAACTTCGCGAGCTTGGGCCGGCCGGTGAACGCGCGCGCCAGGCGCACCGCGTTGAGCGTCGCCTCGGTGCCCGAGTTCGTGAACCGGATCTGCTCCACGGACGGCACGCGCCGCGTGAGCATCTCGGCCAGCCGGATCTCGTGCTCCGTCGGTCCCGGGAACGACAGCCCCGCCTCGACGACCTGCTGCACCGCCTTGATCACGTCGGGCGGCGCGTGGCCGAGGATCAGGCTCGTGTAGTTGCCGTTGAAGTCGAGCCGGTCGTTGCCGTCCGCGTCCCAGATGTGGGCGCCCTGCCCGCGCTGGAAGTAGAACGGGTAGGGATCGAAGAACGTCGTCGTGCGGCTGTTGCCGCCCGGCATCACCGCCAGCGCCTCGTCGTGCAGCGCGCGCGAGAGGTGCGTCTTCGCGGTGTACTCGCTCAGCTCTTTGTCCAGACTCATGCGGTCTCCTCTCTCAGCAGACCCTCAAGGGACGCGTCCGACTCGCGGAGCAGCCGGTGCGCCTCGGCCACGCTCACGGCCGTGAACGCGACCTTCTGCCCCGGCTTGACCTGCCCGAGGCGCCCGATGTCGAAGGAGCACACGGTGGCGACCTTCGTGTAGCCCCCGGTGGACTGGCGGTCGACGAGCAGCACGATCGGCTGGCCGTCGCCCGGCACCTGGATGGACCCGAGCGCGATGCCGTCGGAGATGATGTCGTGGCCGCGCGCGTGCTCGACCCGCGGCCCGCGCAGGCGCGCGCCCATGCGGTCCGACTCTCGCGTCATCTCGTACGCCGAACCGAGCAGCGTCCGGATGCCCTCGGCGCTGAAGCGGTCGGCCTGCGGCCCCAGGACGACGCGCACGAGCGTCTCCGCCGCACCGCCGACCGGCGGCGGCGTCGCGAGCCCGCGCGCCGCGGGCGGCGGGCCCTCGAGCACGCCGAGGACGTCGCCCGGGCGCAGCGCGCGTCCCTGCAGGCCGCCCAGGCGCCCGCGCACGTACGTCGAGCGCGACCCGAGGACGAGCGGCACGTCGAGCCCGCCGGCGAACGCGAGGTAGCTGAGCACGCCCGTCCGCGGGGCGCCGACACGGACCTCGTCGCCCGCGCGGAGCACGATCGTCGTCCAGCGGGGCGCCGGCTCGCCGTTCAGCGTCACGGGCGCCGCCGCGCCCGTGACGGCGATCGCGCACGCCCCATCCACGCGGAAGCGCGGCCCCATGTACGTGCACTCCAGGCCCGCCGCCGTGTCCGCGTTGCCGACGAGACGGTTGGCCAGCACGAACGACGCGCGGTCCACGGGCCCGGACGGCGGGATGCCGTACCGGAGGTGGCCGGGGCGGCCCAGATCCTGCACCGTGGTGAGCGGCCCGGCGTCGAGGATGCGGACCGTCACGTGATCACCGGCCGCCAGGTCCGCGCCGCGACCCGCGCGGCGACGCGCTCGTACTCGTCGCGGGCGATGGGGCGGAAGCGCACGCGGTCGCCGGGACGGAGCAGGATCGGATCCGGCGCTTCCGGGTCGTAGAGGCGGAGCGGCGTCTTGCCGAGGATCCAGTAGCCGCCCGGGCTGTCCACGGAGTAGATGCAGCACTGGATGCCGCCGATGCCGACGCTCTGGGCCGGCACGTTCGTGCGCGGCGTCTCGAGCCGCGGCAGCTGGATCCGCTCGGGCATCCCCGTCATGTACGGCAGGCCCGGCGTGAAGCCGATGAAGTAGACGAGGTACTCCGCGCCGCTGTGCAGGCGCACCAGCTCGTCCACGGGCAGGCGGAGGCGCGTCGCCGCGGCCTCGAGGTCGAGGCCGAGCTCCGTGTCGTAGCAGCAGGGCAGCTCGACCGTGCGCGCGGGCGGGAGCACCGCCGTGGAGGCCTGCCGGGCCAGCTCCGCGATCGCCTCGCAGACGGCCTCGTAACCGACCGCGCGCGGGTCGTAGTAGACCAGGAGCGAGCGGAACGTCGGCACCATCTCGAGCACGCCCGTGAGGCCCTTCTCGCGGATCAGGAACTCGAGGGCCCGCACGCGGGTGTTCACCTCGACGCTGATCTCCTCGCCGAATTCGACCGAGACGGCGAGATCGCCCGCCGGGAGCAGCCGCAACGCTCAGATCGCCGCGAGGGCGGAGTTGGGCAGATCCGTGATGAACATGTGCCCCGGGCTGTGCGTGAGCATGAACGGCGGCTTCGACGCGAGCGCCACGGCCTGCGGCGTCACGCCGCACGCCCAGAACACCGGCACGTCGCCCGGGCGGAACTCCTGCGGGTCCCCCCAGTCGGGCCGGGCGACGTCCGCGATGCCGATGGCGGCCGGATCGCCGATGTGGACGGGCGCGCCGTGGGCGCCGGGGAAGCGCGCGCTCGCGGTGACCGCCTTCGAGAGCTGCGCGGCCGCGATCGGCCGCATCGAGACGACCATCGGCCCGTGGAAGCGGCCGGCGGGACGGCACGCGATCGAGGTCCGCCACATCGCGACGTTCCGCCCGTGCTCCACGTGCCAGAGCCGGATCCCCGCCTCGAGCAGCGCCCACTCGAAGGTGAACGAGCAGCCGAGCAGGAACGCCACGAGGTCGTCGCGCCAGTAGGGCGTCGCGTCGGTCACCTCGTCGGCGAGCGCGCCGTCCTTGTAGATGCGGTACCGGGGGATGTCGGTCCGCAGGTCGGCGCCGGGCGCCACCCCGACGGGCTCGGGCGAGCCCGGGTCCGTCACCTCGATGAGCGGGCACGGGCGCGGGTTGCGCTGGCAGAAGACCAGGAAGTCGTAGGCCCAGTCCCGGGGGAGCACCGCGAGGTTGGCCTGGACGAAGTTCTGCCCGAGGCCGGCGGTGATCCCGCTCAGCGCGCCCCGGCGGATGTCCGCGCGGATCTCCCGGGGATGGCGCGTGTCGATCGGCATGGGAGCATTCTACCTCCGCCCGAGGCGGGGCCACACCTCGGGATTCACGAGCACGTCGGGCCGCTCCCCGCGGAGCACGCGCGCCATCTCCCCCGCGACCTGCACCGCCATCTGGCGGATGGCCTCGACGGTGACGCCGGCGACGTGGCCCGAGCAGACGACGCTGTCGAGGTTGAGGAGCGGGTTGTCCCGCGGCACCGGCTCCTCCTCCCACACGTCCAGGCCGGCCGCTCCCAGCTGGCCGCGCGTGAGCGCCTCGAACAGGGCGTGCTCGTCCTGCACCCCGCCGCGCGAGGTGTTGACGAGGACCGCGCCGCGCCGCAGGCGCCCGAGCGTCTTCGCGTCGATCATGTGCGCCGTCTCCGGCGTGAGCGGCGTGTGGCACGTGAGCACGTCCACCTGCGGCAGGAGCGCCTCGAGGCTCGCGACGGGCTCGGCGCCCCGGCGCCGGACCTCGTCGTCGGGCACGTACTTGTCGTAGGCGAGGACGCGCATGCCGAGCGCGCCCGCGAACTTCGCCACCCGGCGGCCGACGTTGCCGACCCCGACGATGCCGAGCGTCTTGCCGGCGAGCTCCGTGTTGGCGCCCCGCCCGCCGCCCCAGTCGCCCGCCCGCGTCGCCCGGTCCACCTCGCGCGTGTGCTTGACGCAGGCGAGCATCAGCATGAGCGCGTGCTCGGCGACCGCCTGCGAGTTCGAGCCGGGGGCGTGCACGACCGCCACGCCGAGGCGCGTCGCGGCGGGGATGTCGACGGTGTCCAGGCCCGCGCCGTGCCGGCCCACGACGCGGAGCCGCGGGCAGGCGGCCATGAGGCTCTCGGTGCAGCGCGGCTTGATGCGGAACAGAATCCCCTGCGCCTCGGCGGCGGCCCGGACCAGGCCGGCCTCGGTCTCGTCGTCGCAGACGACGACGCGCGCGGCCTGCTCGAGCAGCGCGTGGCCGTCGGGGTGGATGGGGCCGGCGAGCACGACCAGGGGCCGGGGGGCGGTGGGCATCGGAGCGGTCTCCTTTCGGGGGGTCGGGCGCTCACTTGCGGGCGACGAGGACGATGCGCGGGGCGTCGAGCGAGAAGGGCGTGCCGTCGAGGCCGCCGTAGAGCTCGACGCGGCTCCAGCGCTCGGGCCGGAGCATCGCCGAGAGCTCGTGGGCCGAGTAGAGCCGGATCTCGCTCTCGCCGATCAGCTCCTCGGTCTCGGCCCGGGCCCGGGCCGCGCGCTTGAGGCGCGACCAGCGGGCGCGCCAGCGGCTCGTCGCCGGGTCGAACGCGTTCTCGATCCGGAGCGTCCAGCCGTCCACGCGCTTGCGCTCCTCGGGCGGCAGCGAGCGCACGATCTGGTCGCGGTTGCGGGTGTCCAGGACGAAGAGGCCGCCGGGCTTGAGCGCCCACCAGAAGCGGTCGAGCACGAGCCGGTCCTCGTCGTCGGAGAAGTAGCCGATCGAGCTGCAGAGGTTCACGGCGAGGTCGAACTCGCCGGCGAACTCCATGTCGCGGATGTCCTGGCAGACGAGCGTGAGCGCGACGCCGGCCTCGCGCGCGGCCGTCCGGGCGCGCTCGAGCTCGGTCTCGCTGAAGTCCACGCCCGTCACCTCGCCGCCGCGGCGCGCCAGCTCGATCGAGTGGCGGCCGAAGCCGCACGGGGCGTCCAGCACCCGGGCGCCGGGCTCGAGCGCGGCCAGGCCCGCGATCCACTCGACCTCGCTCGTCGCGTCGGTCGGGGACTCGAACGCCCGGGAGAACTGGGGCCACGCCTCGCGGAAGAAGCGCTCGCTCTGGAACACGTCGGCCATTATAGTCCCCTCCGTGAGCACGCTGGTGACGGGCGCGTTCGGCTGCATCGGGGCGTGGGTCGTCCGCGGCCTCCTGGCCTCGGGCGAGCGGCCGGTCGCCTTCGACCTCGGCGACGACCCCTGGCGCCTCCGGATGCTCGGCGGCGACGACGTCGTGGGCCGGCTCACGATCGTCCGCGGCGACATCGCCGACCGCGAGGCCGTCGCGCGCGTCGTCGGCGAGCACGGCGTCCGGCGCATCGTCCACCTGGCGGCGTGGCAGATCCCGCTCTGCCGCCAGGACCCGTCCCGGGGCGCGCTCGTCAACGTCGTGGGCACGGCGAACGTCTTCGAGGCGGTGCGCGCGGCGGCCGGCCGGGTCGAGCGCGTCGTCTACGCCTCGTCGGCCGCGGTCTTCGGCCCGCCGAGCGCCTACCCGCCCGGCCCCATCCGCGACGACGCGCCGCCGCGCCCGGCGACCCACTACGGCGTCTACAAGGTGGCCAACGAGGAGACCGCGCGCGTCTACTGGGAGGAGCACCGGATCCCGTCCATGGGCTTCCGCCCGCTCTCGGTGTACGGGCCCGGGCGCGACTTCGGCCTCACCGCGGACCCGACGCTCGCGATGAAGGCGGCCGTGCTCGGCCGCCCGTTCCGGATCCGCTGGGGCGGCGGGACCGACCTGATCTACGTCGAGGACGTCGCGCGCGCGCTCCTCGCCGCGGCGGCGAGCCGGCTCGACGGCGCGCGCGTCTACAACCTGCACGGCGCCTCGGCGCGCATCGCCGACGTCGTGGGCCTGATCGAGGCGGCGTGGCCCGCGGCGCGGGGCCGCCTCGGGCACGTCGAGGAGCCGATCCCCTTCCCCGACGCGCTCGACGACACGCGCTACCAGCAGGACCTGGGGCCGGCGCCGCCCACCCCGCTCGCGGACGGCATCCGCAAGACGCTCGACGAGTTCTGCCGCCTGCAGGAGGCGGGCCGGCTCGACGCGCGGGAGCTCGCGTGACCGCCTACCGGGTCCGTCCCGCGACCCCGGCCGACGCCGAGGCGATCTGCCGGATCTACAACCAGGGCATCGAGGACCGCGTCGCGACGCTCGAGACCGAGCGGCGCACGCCCGAGGAGCGCCGCCGGTGGCTCGCCGGCCGCAGCCCCCGCCACCCCGTGATCGTGGCCGAGACGACGGAGCCGACCCGCGGTGGCCGCGGCCTGGCGGACCCTGGCACGGCCGTCGGCTGGGGGAGCCTCAACGTCTTCAACGCGCGCGAGGCCTACCGGTTCGTCGCGGACTTGTCCGTCTACGTCGAGCGCGCCTGGCGGGGGATGGGCGTCGGGCGCGCCCTGCTCGCGCGCCTCGTCGAGCTCGGGCGCGAGCACGGCTTCCACAAGCTCGTCCTCTCCGCGTTCCCGACCAACGCGGGCGGCATGGCGCTCTACGCGGCGATGGGCTTCCGGACCGTCGGCATCTACCGCGAGCAGGGCCGGCTCGACGGCCGCTGGGTGGACACGATCGCCATGGAGAAGCTGCTCTAGCGCGCATTCTTCGCGAACGGTCACCGCGCGAGGCGGGTGGGGCTTGGCGTCCGGGGTGCCCAGGACGTAAGATCCCGGCAGGAGCGATTGCACGCTCGGTACCGCGCAGCGCGGCTCGTTCGCACGGATCGGGGGAATGGCGTGGCGAAGTCCCGGTTGACCAGTCGGCCGGTGCTGGAGTGGCTCACGGTCTGCGGCCCGGCCGCCTATCTGACCGTGCTGGCGGTGGGCGTCCTCTATCTCCACCCCCATCCGCTTCCGCCCTTCTGGCCCGCCTTTTTCCTCATGCTCGCGCTGAGCCTGGCCGGGACGTTCGTCTTCTCGCGCTTCGTGTTCGTCCACGTGCGGCGGCAGGAGGCGGAGATCGTCCGGCAGACGCAGGAGCTCGCCGAGGCGAACGAGGCGATGGCGGTCATCCGGGAGCGGCAGCGCATCGCCCACGAGGTCCACGACCACCTGGCCCAGACCCTCGGCTACCTCCACCTCAAGCTGGCCGACCTCCAGCGCCAGGTCGCCGCCGACGACCCCGCGGGCCTCGAGATCGAGCTGGCGGACCTCAAGAAGGTGACTCGCGACGCGTACGAGGAGGCGCGCCAGGCCATCTTCGGGCTCCGGAGCATGGTCTCCCGGAGCCTCGGGCTGATCCCCACGCTCACCGAGTACCTGCACGACTGGAGCCGGCGGACGGCCATCGCCGCGGATCTCCGGGTCGGCAGCGACGAGGCCATCAAGCTGCCTCCGGCGGTCGAGGTCCAGCTCATCGGCATCATCCTGGAGGCGCTCGCGAACGTCCGGAAGCACGCCGGGGCCCGGCACGTGCTGGTCGGCGTCGAGCTCCGTGACGCGACGACCAGGGTGGTGATCCAGGACGACGGCCGGGGGTTCGATCCGGGCGCGGTGGCGGGCGGCGCCGCCGGCAGCTTCGGCCTCGAGATGATGGCGGAGCGCGCCGACGCGGTCGGCGGGAAGCTCACGATCAGCTCCCGGCCCGGCGAGGGCGCCCGGGTGGAGGTCGAGCTTCCCACCGCCGAGCCCGCGGGGCGGAAGCCGTGAAGCCGACGCGCGTGCTCGTGGTGGATGACCACGCGCTCTTCCGCAAGGGCGTGGCCGGCCTCCTGCGCGACGCCGAAGGCTTCGTCGTCGTCGGCGAGGCACGCGACGGACGCGAGGCGGTGGCGAAGGCGCAGGCGCTGACGCCGGACGTCGTCCTCATGGACGTCTACATGCCGGGGATGGACGGCCTCGAGGCCGCCCGGCGCATCGGGCAGGCCGTGCCCTCGGTCCGGATCGTCATGCTCACCATCTCCGAGGAGGACCAGAACCTCTTCGAGGCCCTCAAGGCCGGCGCCCACGGGTACCTGCTCAAGAGCGTGGAGCCGGACGAGCTCTTCCGGACGCTGCGCGGCATCGTGCGCGGCGACGCGTTTCTCACGCCGTCCATGGCCACCAAGCTCGTCGACGAGTTCACCCGCCGCAGGGGCGCCGAGGCCGCGGCCCCGGCCGGCAGCATGAGTCCCCGCGAGTGGGAGGTCCTCGAGCTGCTGACGCGCGGCGCGGTCAACAAGGAGATCGCCGCGGCGCTCCGCATCAGCGAGAACACCGTCAAGAACCATCTGAAGAGCATCATGGACAAGCTGCACGCCGAGAACCGCGTGCAGGTGGTCGCCTACGCGCTCCGCAAGGGGCTCGTGAGACGCTCCCCGCCCTCGTAGCCTCGGCTCGCCGCCCCCACCCGAACGGGCTACGAGGGAGTAGCCCTTTTGCGTTCTGACCCGTAGTCCTTCCGGGGACTACCGCGGCGCGGGCAGGACGGCGACAGTGGGAGCCGCGTGTACCGTCGGCCTGCTCTCCACACCGGCACGACAGAGGAGGATCAACCGATGAGGCGTGATTGGGTTGTTGGCGGGTGTGCGTGGCTGCTGGTGGCCGGATTCCCCCTCGGCGCCGCTCTGGCGCAGTCCCCGGCGCCCGAGAGCGTCGCGACGGGCGCGCAGCTCTACGACAAGTGGTGGAAGGCGGTGCCGGGCACGAAGGCCCCCGTCGGTGATCACCCCGTGTGGGCCTCGCAGACCACCAACAAGGCGAAGGGCGAGGCGACGTGGCGGTGCAAGGAGTGCCACGGCTGGGATTACCGGGGCAAGGACGGGGCTTATGGCTCCGGCTCCCACGCCACGGGGTTCCCGGGGGTCCTGGCCGCCAGGGGCAAGAGCCTCGACGAGCTGAAGGCCATCCTGAAGGGCTCGGCCGATCGCAGGCACGATTTCTCCTCCGTCCTGAACGATGCCGCCCTGACCCACCTCGCCACGTTCCTCAAGCATGGGCCGGTGGATCTGAAGCCCCTCATCGACCTCAAGACGAAGAAGGCCGTGAAGGCCGAGGCGGACGCGGGCAAGAAGTCATTCGACGCCTGCGCCGCCTGCCACGGTGCCGACGGGGCCACGCTGAACTTCGGGAAGCCGGCCAAGCCCGAGTACGTGGGAACGGTGGCCAGGGCGAATCCCTGGGAATTCCAGCACAAGGTCCGCTTCGGCCACCCGGGGTCGGACCCGCCGATGCCCGCCGCGGCCGAGCTGGGGCTGAGCCTGCAGGACGTGCTGGATCTTCTGGCCTACTCGCAGACGCTGCGGGACAAGTGAGCCTCGGGTGATCGTCGGATGATCGGGCCGCCGGCAGCCCTCCTCGTCGTCGGGCTCGTGCTGCTGGTGGCGTGCGCGGCTCCCCTCGCCTCCGCGGGCGGGGGGAGCGACAACGACGCGGAGGTGAGCCTGCCGGCCACGCTGGTCACCGAGGGGGCCACGCCCGCCACGGAAGCCGAGGTGACCTTCACTCTCTCCAGGTCCCGAGAGGAACGACAGTACGGGCTGGGGTTCAGCAGCCTCCAGTACGCCCCGGTCCCGTCATTCGGCGTCAAGCTGGCGGTCCCGATGATCCTGCGCGACCCGCGAGGCCCCGAGCCCGAGCCGAGCGTGGGCGGGATCGGCGACGTGAGCCTGATGGCGAAATACGCCCCGCTGATGCTCCCGGCTCGGCAGCTCGCGCTGTCGGGCGGGATCAAGCTGACGTTCCCGACGGGGAGCGAGCGGCGCGGGCTGGGAGGCCTGCTCGCCCTGGCCCCGTTCCTGGCCGTGGGCAAGGGGCTGGGCCCCTTCAGCCTCCAGGCCGACGCCAGCTATAGCTGGCAGCTCAACCGGCCTCGAACGATCGAAGCCGAAGAGGAAGACGAGCCCCGCGTGAGGCCGGACCGGCAACAGCAGGTCACCGCCAACCTGACGGCCACCTACTCCCCCGTGGCGGCCCTGGCCCTGATCGTCGAGCTGAACAGCGTGACGGCCGTGACGGGTGACGACGCCCTGAACGAGCGGGTGCAGCTCTATGTCA
>MGCF01000127.1:17494-20059 GCA_001788495.1 Candidatus Rokubacteria bacterium RIFCSPLOWO2_02_FULL_73_56 | reverse complement strand
GCGAGCCGTCGAGATCCTCGACGGCCAGCCGCAGGTGGGTCACGTCGTAGGTGATGCTGAACGCGCAGATGGCGATCTCGACGGCGATCGTCCAGACGACCAGGATGACGAGCGGCTTCGAGCGGAAGAACTGGATGAACTCCTTCCGGACCAGCGCGCCGAGTGGGCCCACGGCTCAGGCCACCTTCTTGCGGAACCGGAGACAGGCCAGCCCGAGGACGGCGCCCGCGTAGGCGCCGAGCAGCGCCGCGCTCGGCCAGAGCCGCTCGAGCCCGACGCCCCTGAGCGCGATGCCCCGCGCGATCTCCACGAAGTGCCGCGCCGGGTAGAGGTGCGTGTACCACTGAAAGGCAACGGGCATGCTCTCGATCCGGAACAGGAAGCCCGAGAAGAGCAGCGCCGGCATCACCGTGAGGACGAGCGCGAGCAGGATCGCGACGACCTGGCTCCGCGTGGCCATCGACACCGAGAGCCCGATGCCGACCGTGGCCAGCACGTAGAGCGCGGCGAGGCCGAGCAGCAGCGCCAGGCTGCCCTGGACCGGCACGCCGAACCAGAACCGGCCCACGACGAGCAGCAGCAGCATGTCGAGGAAGGCCAGGGCCGCGTAGGGCAGGAGCTTGCCGCCGAGGAACTCCCAGCCCCTGATCGGCGACGTGTAGATCTGGAGGATCGAGCGCCGCTCGCGCTCCCGCACCACCGCGAGCGCCGTGAGGAGCGGCGGGAAGCCCATGAGGATCACCGCGAAGAGCCCCGGGACCACGTAGGGCGCGCTGCGGAGGTCCGGATTGTAGCGGACGCGCGGCTCGACCCGGACGGCGGGCGCCGGTTGGACGCCGGCGCGCACGGCCAGCGCGCGCTCCGCGAGCCGCCGATCGTACGCCGCGGTGACCGCCTCGACGTAGTTCCCCGCGATGATCGCCGTGTTGGCGAACGACCCGTCGAGCAGCGCCTGCGCACGGGCCGGCAGGCCCTGGGCCAGCGTACGGGCGAAGTCTCCGGGGACGACGAGCACCACGCGGGCCCGCCCGCCTTCGAGGAGCCGCTCGGCCTCGCGGCCGTCGCGCACGACACGCGCGAGGCGGAAATAGCCCGAGCGGAGGAAGGCGGCGACGTACTCCCGGCTCTCGGGGCTCCCGTCCTGGTCGAGGACGCCCAGGCGAATCTCGCGCACGTCGAGCGTGATGGCGTGGGCGAACAGGAACATCATCACGACCGGCAGCACGAGGGCGATCGTGAGCGTGATCGGATCCCGCAGGATCTCGCGCGCCTCCTTCCGCGCGACCGCCACCGTCCTCCCGAGGCTAGCCACCGCGCTCCCTCCGTCCCTGCGCCTCCATCTCGAGGAAGATGACGAAGAGGTCCTCGAGCGAGAACGGCACGGCTGCGACGCGCGTGACCGCGAGGTCGTGCGGCGCGAGCGCCGCGCGGACCGTCCGCTCCCCCGCGGCGACCGCGTCGGCCACGACGTGGACGCGGCGGCCGAACAGGCTCGCCCACGCGAGCCCGGGCGCGGCCCGCAGCACGCGGAGCGCGCGCAGTGGCTCGGCGCAGTCCACCTCCAGCATGGCGCCCGCGCGCATGCCGTCCTTGAGCGCGCGGGGGCTGCCCTCGGCCACCAGCCGGCCCTCGGAGATGAGCCCGACCCGGTGGCAGTACTCGGCCTCGTCCAGGTGGTGGGTCGTGACAAAGACGGTCGTTCCCGCCTCGGCGAGCGCACCGATCAGGTCCCAGAACTCCCGCCGCGCGATCGGGTCCACCCCGGCGGTCGGCTCGTCGAGGAACAGGATCTCGGGCTCGTGCAGGAGCGCGCAGCCGAGCGCCAGGCGCTGCTTGACGCCGCCCGAGAGCTCGCGCGCCAGGCGCCGCTCCTGGCCCGCGAGCCCCGCCATCTGCATGACCGCCGCCGTGCGCTCGGCCAGGCGCCGGGCGCCGAGCCCGTAGCCGCGGCCGAAGAAGGCGAGATTCTCGGCCACCGTGAGATCGTCGTACAGCGAGAAGCGCTGGGACATGTAGCCGATCCGCGACCGGATCCGGCGCGCCTGGCGCCGCACGTCCTCGCCGAGCACCTCCCCGCGCCCGGCCGACGGCCGGAGGAGCCCGCAGAGCATCCGGATCGTCGTCGTCTTGCCCGAGCCGTTCGGGCCGAGGAAGCCGAACACCTCGCCACGCCCGACGTCGAGGCTGAGCCCGTCCACCGCGACGAAGTCCCCGAAGCGGCGCGTGAGCCCCTCGAGCCGCACCGCCGGGCCGGCGCCCGCCCGCCGGGGCGGCATGCCCCGCGCGCCCGCCACGGACGGGGCGCCGCGCTGGACCTCGCCGCTGGCAGCGATGAAGAGGTCCTCCATCGTCGGCTCCACCGGCCGCAGCTCGAGCGGGTCGCCGAGCGCCGCGGCGAGGCGCGCGCGAAGCTCCCCGGCGAGGTCGGCGCCCGCGCCCGCGACGATGTGCAGGCGGTCGCCCATGAGGTGGGAGCGGAGCGGCAGGTCCTGCGCCGCCAGCAGGTCGCGCGCGCGGGCCAGCGCCGGCGCCCGCAGCTCCCACAGGCCGGCTGGTGGCCGAGGG
>MGCF01000127.1:0-17487 GCA_001788495.1 Candidatus Rokubacteria bacterium RIFCSPLOWO2_02_FULL_73_56 | reverse complement strand
CGCGCGCCCGCCACGGACGGGGCGCCGCGCTGGACCTCGCCGCTGGCAGCGATGAAGAGGTCCTCCATCGTCGGCTCCACCGGCCGCAGCTCGAGCGGGTCGCCGAGCGCCGCGGCGAGGCGCGCGCGAAGCTCCCCGGCGAGGTCGGCGCCCGCGCCCGCGACGATGTGCAGGCGGTCGCCCATGAGGTGGGAGCGGAGCGGCAGGTCCTGCGCCGCCAGCAGGTCGCGCGCGCGGGCCAGCGCCGGCGCCCGCAGCTCCCACACCGAGCCCGGCACGGTGTGGCGCAGGCGTTCGGGCGCGTCCGCGGCGCGGATCCGGCCGCGGTGGATCAGCGCCACCCGGTCGCACTGCTCGGCCTCGTCCATGTACGGCGTGGCGACGACGAGCGTCAGCCCGCGGCCGGCCACGTCGTGCAGGATCTCCCACAGCTCGCGCCGGGACATGGGATCGACGCCGTTGGTCGGCTCGTCGAGCAGGAGCAGCTCGGGGGCGTGGATCAGGGTCGAGCAGAGGTGGAGCTTCTTCTGCATGCCGCCCGACAGCCGCCCCGCGCGCCGGCCCCGGAACGGCGCGAGCCGGCTCCACCGGAGCAGCTCCTCCTTGCGCTCCTCGCGCACCCGGGCGGGCACCCCGTAGAGGTCGGCGAAGAAGTCGAGGTTCTCGTCCACCGAGAGCGCGCCGTAGAGCGTGAACTCCTGCGCGACGTAGCCGATCCGCGGGTGGAGCCGGGCGGCGTCCTCGACCACGTCGTGACCGAGCACGCGCGCGCGGCCCGCCGTCGGATCGAGCACAGCCGCGAGGATCTGGAGCAGCGTCGTCTTGCCGGCGCCGTTCGGGCCGATCAGGCCGAACATCGTCCCCGGCGCGACCTCGAGGTCCACCCCGTCGAGCGCGGTGACCGTGCCGAAGCGCCGCACGACGCCCGTGGCCTCGATCGCCGGCGCCATCGCCCTACGCCCCGCCGCCCGCGATGCGCGCGTCGACGGGCATGCCGGGCTTGAGGACGCCGCCCGGGTTGCGCAGCGCGAGCTTGACGGCGAACACGAGCTTCACCCGCTCGTCCTTCATGTGGACGTCGCGCGGCGTGAACTCCGCCTGCTCGGCGACCTCGGCGACGACCGCGTCGAAGGCGCGCCCGGGAAAGGCGTCGGTGTAGACGCGCGCCGGGGCGCCGAGTCGGACGCGGCCGAGCTCGGCCTCGGCGACGTACACCTTCGCGTAGAGCCGCGCGAGGTCCACGAGCGTCACGAGCGGCGTGCCGCTCGCCACCACCTCGCCCGGCTCCACGAGCTTCCGGAGCACGGTTCCGGTGAAGGGCGCCGTGACCGTCGTGTCGGCGAGGTTCGCGCGCGCCAGCGCGCGGGCCGCTTCGGCGGCCTCGACCTCGGCGGCCGCCGCCGCCACGGCCGCGCGCGCCTCGGCCACCTGCGCCGCCGCCGTGCGCGCCTCCAGGCGCCGCACCTCGACGGCCACGCGCGAGGCGCGCGCGAGCTCCACGGCTTCCGCCGCCTGGGCGGCCTGCTTCCCGGCCGCGTCGACCGTCGCCCGGGCCACCTCCCACGCGGTGCGGCTCCTGTCCGCCTGCTGGGCCGCGATCAGCTCGCGCCGGAAGAGCTCCCGGGACCTCGCGTCGTCCCGCGCCGTGTTGTCGAGATCCGCCTCGGCCTGGCGGAGCCGGGCGCGCGCCGTGCCGAGCGCGGCGTCGGCCTCGCCGATCCGTGCGCGGGACTCGCGCGCCGCGAGCTCCACGGCGGTCACGGCCGCCTCGGCACGGCGCTCGGCGGCCGCGACGCGGGCCCGCGCCTCCTCGAGCCGCTCGCGCGCCGCGTGGACCCCGTGCTCGCCCTGCGCGAGCTGGGCCCGGACCTGCTCGGAGCCGAGCTCGGCGATCGTCCGCCCGGAGGCGACGCGCTCGCCCTCGCGCACGGCCAGGCGGACGATCCTGCCGCCGACCTTCGCGCCCACGGCCGCCTGGTCGCCCTCGACCCGGCCGCTCGTCTCGACGACCGCCGGGTCGTGCGGCGTGGGCCGCCACGCGACCCACGCGACCAGCGCCAGCGTCGAGAACACGACGGCTGCGAGTCCCAGCGCCCGCCACGTCATCGTCGCTCCTCTCGCCATCGGTCTCCCCTCGATACCCCCTCGGGGTATTCAAGAACCGGGCCAGGCGGCTTCCGTGGCGGAACGCGGCCGGATCCGGCCACGTTCGCCTGGGATTCGTGGTGCGCGTGCACCAGGTGGGGCGGTGGCTCCCCGCCGGCCGTGTACCCCTACGGGGTATTATTCCCGGGCAGGGTGCCGGGATCGCCGGCGCGCCAGCCCGCGGCCACGCGCGCCCGCCGGCTGACAAATTGTCGGGGCGCCGAGCCGCGGGCGGCCGTCGCCGACGTTCCGTCAGAAGGCTGGGCGTGACCGTGCCCGTGCCGCGCCGTAACCACGGGAATTTCCGGGGCTCTCGCCGCCCCACGCCGTGGCATCGCCGTTGCTCCGTGTCTTCCGTGACGGCGAAGGAATGACATGACGGCGGACAGATCGCCCACGATGCTCCTCGCGCTCGTCGTCTGGCTCTGCGCGCTGCCGTTCGTGTTCCTGCTGGTGATGCCGCTGCTCGGCTTCCGCGCCGCCCTGGGCGTCGCGCTCGCGCTGCTGCTCGGCATCGCCCTGGTCTGCTGGGCGCTCTGCAGCGTCGGCCGGAGTCCACGGGGGATCGCGCCGTGACGCTCGCGCCTCGGGCCGACGACGCGGAGGCGTGGGAGCGGGCGACAGAGGCGGCCTGGCGCGAGTTCGTCGCACGGTGGCGTCGGCGACGCGCGCCGGCCGCGCTGCGCGAGCGCATCGTCGCGGCCCTGGAAGCCCTCGAGGCGCGTGAGGCGCCACGGGAAGGAGACGAGTCGCATGGTTGAGCCGACGATCCCTCCGCCGCCGGTCGGGCGCCGCTCGCTCCTCGGCTGGTTCCTCGGCACCGGCGCCGGCGCCTTCTTCGCCTCGGTGGCCTACCCGATCACGAGGTTCGTCATCCCGCCGAAGGCGGAGGAGTCGAGCGCGGCGACGGTCACGCTCGACATCAAGCCGGCCAGCCTCAAGGCGAACTCCGGGCAGATCTTCAAGTTCGGCGGCCGGCCCGGGATCCTCGTGCGGACGCCGGCCGGGGAGCTGAAGGCCTTCAGCGCCGTCTGCACGCACCTCGGCTGCACGGTGCAGTACCGCGAGGACCTGCAGCACATCTGGTGCGCGTGTCACAACGGCCACTTCGACCCCCTCACCGGGCGGAACATCGGCGGGCCGCCGCCGCGGCCGCTCGACGCCTACACGGCCAACGCGCGCGGCGACAAGGTCGTCGTCTCGCGCAACGCGACCGCGTGAGGAAGGAGACCCGATGAAGCGGACCTGGCTCTGGCTCGGCGCAGGCGTGGTGGCGCTGGCGTTGTTCGCTGGTCCTTCGCTCGGCATCGACGGCAGCAAGATCCTCTGGGTGCTGTTCCTCCTGGCCTGCCCGCTCATGCACTTCCTCGGCTTCCACGGCCACGGCGGCCACGGCCAGAGCGGCCACGCTCACGGCGAGCCCGGGCGGGCGGCGCCCGATGCCCGGCCTCCGCAACTCAAGGGGCCCGACGAGGCCTGAGGCGTGGAGCTTCTCCGCGACTGGTACATCCTGCTGAGCCGCGTGAGCGCCGCGGTCACCGTCCCGGTGGGCGAGCTGGCGGCGCGGATCGACGCGCCCCTCGCCAGCGCGTTCCTGTTCGGGCTGATCGGCGCCGTCGCGCCCTGCCAGCTCACCACGAACGCCTCGGCCATGGCCTACGTGGGCCGCCAGGGCACGCGCTGGGCGGCCGCGCGCGAGGCAGTCGCGTTCGTCGCGGGCAAGGTGGTCGTCTACAGCCTGTTCGGGGGCCTGGCCCTCCTGCTCGGCGCGCAGCTCGGCGCCGCGGCGGTGCCGCTGGCGATCCTCACCCGCAAGGCGCTCGGCCCGGTCCTGATCCTGCTGGGCCTCGCACTCCTCGGCGTCGTCCGGCTGCGCGGCGGGTTCGGCACGCGCCTCGCCCAGCGAATACGCGCCCTCGGGCCCCGCTCGGGCACCGGCGGCGCGTTCGCCATGGGCGCGACCTTCGCGCTGGCCTTCTGCCCGACGCTCTTCTGGCTCTTCTTCGGGCTGACCCTGCCGCTGGCGCTGTCCGCGCCGGGCGGCGTCGTCTTCCCCGCGCTCTTCGCCGCGGGGACCGGCGTCCCGGTGCTCGCGCTCGGCGCGCTGCTCGCGGCGGGCGCGCCGGTCGACGGGCGAGCGGCGCTCGGCCGCGCCGGCCGCGTGCTCACCCGGCTCAGCGGGATCGTGTTCGTCCTGCTGGGCCTGCACGACACCCTGATCTACTGGGCGCTGTGAGGACTCCATGACCGCGACCCTCGGCACCGCAAGCCTCGGGCTGGCGCTCGCGCTGGCCCTCGCCGGCCTCCTCGCTCCGCTGGTCGCCCGACGGCAGGCGGTCACGCTCGGGCGCGCCGCACTCGCCGGACAGGTCGTGCTCGTGACGCTGGCGGGCGGGCTCCTGACCTGGGCGCTCGTCACCGGCGACTTCGGCCTCAAGTACGTCGCCCACAACAGCTCGCTCCGCACGCCGCTCTACTACCGGATCACCGGGCTCTGGGCCGCGCTCGAGGGCTCGCTGCTGCTCTGGGAGTGGATGCTCGTGGCGTTCGCGGGCCTCGTCGCGTGGCAGCACCGGCGACGCCAGACGGAGCTGATGCCCTGGGTCCTCGCCGTCCTCTCGACCGTCTCCGCGTTCTTCCTGACCGTCCTCGTCTTCGCCGGCAACCCCTTCGAGCGCCTCTGGCCCGTGCCGCCCGACGGGCGCGGGCTCAACCCGCTCCTCGAAGACGCCGACATGTTCTCCCACCCGCCGCTGCTCTACGCCGGCTTCGTCGCGCTCACCATCCCCTACGCCTTCGCGATGGCCGCGCTCGTCACCGGGCGCCTCGACGCGGGCTGGACCGCCACGACGCGGAAGTGGACGATCGGCGGCTGGCTCTTCCTCACGCTCGGCAACCTCTTCGGCGGCTGGTGGTCGTATCACGTGCTCGGCTGGGGCGGCTACTGGGCGTGGGACCCGGTCGAGAACGCGGCGTTCCTGCCGTGGCTGCCCGCGACGGCGTTCCTGCACTCGATCCAGATCCAGGAGCGCCGGGGGATGCTGAAGGTCTGGAACCTCTCGCTCATCATCGTGGCGTTCGCGCTCACGATCTTCGGCACCTTCCTCACCCGGAGCGGCGTGCTCTCCTCCGTGCACGCCTTCTCCTCGGGCCCGGTCGGCGGGCTGTTCCTGGGCTTCCTCGCCCTCGTGCTCCTGGGCTCGTTCAGCCTGGTCGTGCTGCGCGCCGACCGCCTCCGCGCGCAGCCCGAGCTCGACGCGATGGTGAGCCGCGAGACCACGTTCGTCCTCGCCAACGTCCTCCTGGCCGCCGCGACCTTCACGGTATTGCTCGGGACGATCTTCCCGCTGCTCGCCGAGGCCGTGAGCGGCGTCAAGCTCTCCGTCGGGGCCCCCTACTTCTCGCGCGTCACCGTCCCGCTGTTCCTCGCGCTGCTCCTGCTGATGGCCGTCGGCCCGCTCATCGCCTGGCGGAAGGCCTCCCTCGACAACCTCCGCCGCAACTTCCTCTGGCCGGCCGCGCTCGCCGCCGCCGTGGCCGCGGCCCTCGTCGGCGTCGGCGTCCGCGACCCCTGGCCGCTCCTGGCCTTCGCGCTCTCGGCGTTCGTCGTCTTCACGATGACGCTGGACACGTGGCGGGCGGTGCGCGCGCGGCGGGCGATCGCCGGCGAGCGCGTGCCCGCCGCGCTCGCCACGCTCCTGCGGCGCAACCAGCGGCGCTACGGCGGCTTCGTGGTCCACCTCGGCGTGGTCCTGCTCGTCATCGGCATCACGGGCTCGATGAACTTCAGCGACGAGCGGACGGCGACCGTGGCGCCGGGCGAGCGCGTCGAGCTCGGCCGGTTCTCGCTGCGCTTCGAGGGGCTCCGGGTCGTCGAGCGGGCCACGCACGAGCGCGTCGAGGCGGCGTTCCGGGTCTTCAACGACCGGCACGACCTCGGAACGCTCGCGCCGGCGCTCAAGTTCTTCCCCACCCAGCAGTCGCCGCTCGGCCGCGCGGTGCTGCGCATGGGCTGGAAGGACGACCTCTACGTGATCCTGTCGGGGCTGAGCCCGCTCCGGGAGGGGCAGGCGACGGTGAAGGTCATGGTCCGGCCGCTCGTGAGCTGGATCTGGATCGGGGGCGGGGTGATGATGCTGGGCACCGTGCTCGCCCTCTGGCCGTTCGGCCCGGCGCGCGAGGAGGCGTGAGGTGGCCTGGCGACGGCTCGTCCTCGTGTTCCTCCTCGGCGTGCCGCTCGTCGCGGTCCTCGCGTATGGGTTCACCCGCGATCCGCGCGAGATCCCCTCCCCGCTGATCGGCCGCCCCGCCCCGTCGTTCACGCTGCGGCTGATGGACGGGCGGGAGCTGAGCCTCGTCGATCTCCGGGGCAAGGTCGTCTTCCTCAACTTCTGGGCCTCGTGGTGTCCGCCGTGCCGCGCGGAGGCGCGCGACCTCGAGGCCGCATGGCGGCGGCACCGGGACGCCGACGTCGTGTTCCTCGGCGTCAACATCCAGGACACCGATGCCAAGGCCCGTGCGTTCCTGCGGGAGTTCGACGTGACGTACGCGAACGGCTTCGACCCCCGCAACCGGGTCGCCATCGACTACGGCGTCTGGGGCATCCCGGAGACGTTCTTCCTCGACCGCACGGGCCGCATCACGTACAAGCACGTGGGCGCTCTCGGGACCGGGATCATCCACGCGAAGCTCGAGGAGGCGCGCCAGGGCGTCGCGAGCCGCCTGGAGGGCAAGGGTGAGTACCGCTCGATCCAGTAGCCTCCTCGGCGCCGCCCTCGCGCTGCTCCTCGCGCTGGCCGCGCCGGCCGGCGCCGTCCAGGACGACCTGGACGCGCAAATGCTCGCGGTCGCCTCCGGGCTCCGGTGTCCGGTGTGCCAGAACCTCTCCGTGGCCGACTCGACGTCCGAGCTGGCGCGCGACATGCGCGCGCTGATCGTGGACCAGCTCCGCGCCGGCGAGACGCCCGAGGAGATCCGCGCGTACTTCGTCTCGAAGTACGGCCCGTGGATCCTGCTCGCGCCGCCGGCGCGCGGCGTCGGCCTGCTCGTCTGGGTCCTGCCGGGGCTCGGCGCCGCGCTCGGGCTCGGCGGCGCGATCCTGGCGCTCCGGCGCTGGGCACGCCGGCGCGCGCCGTCGTCGGAGCCCGGCGCCGAGGCGGCGGCGCTCGAGCGGGTGCGGGCGCTCGTGTCGGGCGCTCGGGGCGGTGCCCTCGAGCCCGAGGAGGCGTCCCTGGTGGAGGCGCTGCGCGAGCTGGCGTTCGACCACCGCGCGGGCAAGCTCTCGCAGTCGGACTACGAGGAGCTGCGCGACCTCTACGAGCGCCGCGCCGCGGACGCGCTGACGCGGGCCGACCGCGCCCGGCGCGAGGCGGCGGCGCCCCCGCCCGCCGACGACGCCGGCGCGCCGGTGGCCACGCGCCCTCGCCGGCGCGCGTGGCGCTGGGCGACCGCGGCCGTCTGCCTCTTCGCCTTCGGGATCGCCTCCGGCTTCTTCCTCACGCGCTCCCTCCGCGTGCGCGGCGAGGGCTCCATCACGGGCGACGCGCTGACCGGCACCCCCCAGGCCTCCACGCCCACGCCCGTCGACCTCGAGACGCGCGACGTCGGCGCGCTCCTCGCGGCCGGACGCCAGGCGCTGACGCGCGAGGACTACCCGACGGCGATGAAAACGTTCTCGCGCGTGCTGGAGCTCGACGCGGAGCAGCCCGTGGCCAACGCCTACACGGGGCTGCTGCTCCACAAGGGGGGCCACTCGGACCGTGCCCTCGCGGCGTTCGAGCGCGCGCTGGCGCGCGACCCCGTCCTGGCGCCCGCGCTGTGGGGCAAGGGGCTCGTCCTCTACGAGGCGCGGGGCCGACCGGCCGAGGCTCTGCGGGTGTGGGAGACGCTCCTGACGCTCCAGCTCGCCGACGACGACCGCAAGCACGTCGAGCGCATCGTCGCCGAGGCCCGCGTGAAGCTGGCGAAGGCGTCGGCGCCGGCCGCGCGCCGCTGAGTCGCGCGATGTATCCCCTGCTGCTCGAGATCGGCGGCTTCCGGCTCCACAGCTACGGCCTCGCCGTCGCGGCGGCCGTGCTCCTCGCCCTCTGGCTCGCGGGGCGCGAGGCGCGGCGCAAGCGGTTCGGGCCGGCCGTCATCGAGGAGCTGGCGCTCCCGGTCGTGCTCGCGGGGTTCCTCGGCGCGCGCCTGGGGTACGTCGTCGGCTGGGAGCCGGAGCTCCTCTGGCGCGATCCGCTCGGCATCGTCGCGGTGTGGCGCGGCGGCCTGGCGCTGCACGGCGGGCTCGTCGCCGGCTTCGGGGCCGCGATCTGGTTCTGCCGGCGGCGGCGGCTCGCCGCCTGGCGGCTCGCGGATGCGGCCGCGCCCGCGCTCGCGCTCGGCCAGGCTGTCGGACGCCTCGGCTGCTTCCTGAGCGGCGACGCCTACGGGACGCCGGCCGACGTCCCCTGGGCCGTCACGTTCACGAACCCGGCGGCGCTGGCGCCCCTCGGCGTCCCGCTCCACCCGGTCCAGCTCTACGAGGCCGGCCTCGACCTCGTCCTGCTCGCCGTCCTCTGGGGGACGCGGCGCCACCCGGCGTTCGAGGGCCGGCAGTTCGTGCTCTGGGCGGGCGGCTACGCGCTGATCCGCGTCGTCACGGAGACCTTCCGCGGCGACCGCGTGGAGCTCGGGCTCGGCCTCTCGCTGCTCCAGGCCGTGAGCCTCGCCGTCCTCTGGGCCGCCGTCGCCGCCGGCGCCGTGCTGAGCGCGCGCCGCATCATCACCTCGAATCGGGAGACAGACGGATGAAGAACAAGCGACCGCAGACACGGCCGGGCAAGCGGTGGAAGCGCCGCGCCTTCTTCCTGATCGTCGCCGCCTCGATCGTCGGCGTCGTGTGGGTCCTGGCGCCGCCATTCGACCGCGCGGCGCCGCGCCCGCCCGGCAGCGAGCTCGTCGAGATCAAGGGGACGATGGGCGGCTTCTCCACCGCGGAGATCCGGGTCCGGGCCGGGCGCCCGCTGACCGTGCGCCTCACCAGCGTGGACACCCCGTTCCACACGGACGGCGGGGGCAAGCACCAGTTCGCGATCGACGCCCTCGGCGTGAACATCATCGCCCCGCCGCAGGACGCGCGGGAGGCGTCGTTCACGCCGCCGCCCGGCGTCTACGAGTACTACTGCGACGTGTGCTGCGGCGGGCGCGCGAACCCGACGATGCGCGGCAAGCTGATCGTGGAGGCGTAGGATGCGCCCCGGCCGGGTGGTCGCCGGCGCGCTGGCGGCGGTCGCCGTGCTGGGGCTCGCGGCGCTCGTGGGCCTCGGCTCCGTCCGGGCGCCGGCGGCCGACGTGGCGAGCCTGCTGCCCGGCCTCACGCTCGGCACCATCGTCGTCGCCGGCGTGGCCGACGGCTTCAACCCGTGCGCCTTCACGGTCCTGCTCCTGTTCGTCACGGCGCTCGTGACCGCCGCGCAGGCGCGCGCCACCGAGGCCGCGGCCGCGATCCGCGCGCGGGTCGTCGGCCTCGGGAGCATCTACATCGCGGCCGTGTTCGTCACCTACCTGGCGCTCGGCGTCGGACTCCTGGCGACCGCCTCCGTGTTCACGGAGCGGCACCTGCCCGCGCGGCTGGGCGCCCTGGCGGCGATCGCCCTCGGGCTGTGGATGCTCAAGGACTCCCTGGCGCCGGAGCTCGGCTGGCGCCTGGCCGCGCCCGCGGGCGTCGGCCGGTGGGCCCGGGCGGCGGCGCAGCGCGGCACCGTCCCGGCGCTCGTCGGCGGCGGCGTGCTGATCGGCCTCTGCACCGTGCCCTGCAGCGGCGCCGTCTACCTGGCGATCCTCTCGCTGCTGGCCGCGCAGCCCAGCGCGCTCGCCGGCTTCGGCTACCTGACGCTCTACAACGTGATGTTCGTCCTGCCGCTCGTCGCCATCCTGCTGGCCGCCTCGGCCCGCCCGGCCCTCAACCGCCTCGCCCACTGGAACCTGCACCATCGGGCGCAGCTCCGTCTGGCGCTGGGCGGCGGCACCGTCGTGCTCGGCTTCGCCATCCTGGTGACCGTGTGAGGCGCCGCGCCGGCCGTGCCGCGCTCCCCCTCCTGGCGCTGCTGCTCCTCACGGGCTGCGGCGCGGCCCCGGAGATCCCGGCCGCGCTCGCCGGGCTCCCGCTGACGCACAGCGCCCGTGGCGCGCAGGCGCTCGAGGACATCGCCCGCCTGCACCGACGGACGATCCTGGCCCGTGACGGCTTCGTGGCGCACTACGAGCAAGGCGCGCGCGTCGCGATGCTGTACGTCACGCGGGCGCACGCCGCCCCGGTCGCGTGGTGGCAGCTCTCCAAGATGGTCGAGGGCATCGAGCGCGGGGCGCCGAACGCCGAAGGGCGCTTCTCCCACCTGAAGGCCCGCGAGCAGGACGGCCTCACCGTGTACTCGGCCATCGGGCTCGGGCAGGTGCACTACTTCTACCGGAGCGGCTCGGCGATCGTCTGGCTCGCCGCCGACCCGGGCACCGCGCGCGCGGCGCTGGGCGACACGCTGCGCGGCGTGCGCTGAGGCCGACGCCCGGCGCCGGGCGGAGCGTCGGCCAGGGCCCTCACGCGCCGGGCGCCCGCCTCAGGTCCGGTGCATCCCGCGCGCCGACCGGGCGAGCGACGCGAGCTTCGCCTGCTGCTCGGCCGTGAGGACCGCGCCGCCCTTCTCGAGCGTGCGCGCGCGCGCGAGCCTGAGGTCCCCCTCGAGACCGGCGATGGCGCGGATCCTGGCCTCGACCGCGCCGAGGTCCACGGGCTTCTGCGTCCGGAGGCGCCGGAGCTCGACCTCGGCGGCGCGGATCTCGCCCGCGAGCCGGAGCGCGTCCTGCTGGAACCCGTCGCGCAGGGTGGTGAGCGCCTTCTCCTGCTCGGGCGTCAGCCCGAGGTCCTTGGCGTGCGCGAGGGCGATGCTGACCCATGGCCGCTCGTCGCCGAACGCGACGGGCTCCCCGTGGCACTCGCCGGCGCCCGCGGGCATCCCCGGCATCGATCCCGTCATCCCGCTGGTCCCGCTCCCCGGGCCCCTCATCTGGGCCAGCGCCGGCGTCGTGCCGGCGAGCAGCAGGACGGCGCCCGCAGCGATCAGCGTCCGAGCTTTCATGCCGTGTCCTCCCGTGGGTGTCGTGCGCCCTCGCGGGGCGCCGAGCTCAGTGGCAGCCGCCGCCTGCGCGGCCGGTCGTCACCGGCTTCTTGTCCTCGCCCGGCTTGGCCGGCTCGTCGGCCTGCTTCGAGCCATGGCTGTGTCCGCCGCCACATCCCATGCCGAACCGGTGCATGGCGATGAACACCACGCCCAGCAGGATCCAGAGGCCGTAGCTCTTGATGAACTCCTCCATGGCGTCCTCCCTCCCGCGGTCGCTCCTGCCCCGGTCTCCCAGGGAGGCAAGGAGGGTGCCAGCACGCGCGCGGCCGAAAAGGGGTCCGATTCCGGGCGGTTGCAGACGATGGCGCTCCAGGCGTCGCGCGATGCGGCTGACCGAACGTCAGAAGGCGGCGCGCCGGGGCTGGAGCGCTGACAATCTGTCGGCGGGCGCCGCGCGCCGAGGGCTCAACGCGGCCGGCGCGTCACCTCGTAGCCGGCGTCCGCCTCGCCCATCATCGGGTCCTGGACCCGCCGAACGGCATCACGGTCCCCCAGGCGTTGACGTGGACGACCCGCGTCGCGCCGCCCGGCCCGGTGAGCTCCGCCTCGTACATGGTCAGGTGCGTGCCCGTGAGGGGCGCCGTCCGCTTCACGGTGAAGCCGGGGAGATATTGCCTGGCGTACTCCGTCGCCGCCTTCTGCGCCTGCTCGGCGGTGATCTCGGGCGCGGGGCTCTTGCCTGTCTCGGTCCCCATCATGCCGCCGCCCCTGCCACCGTTCGTGCCGCCGCCCATCTGTGCCGCCGCCACGCTCACCACCAGCAGCACCGCCGTTCCCGCCAGCATCACGCCGAAGCCTCGTCCCATCGTCGTCCTCCCCTTGGGTGTCTGGAAGACCGTCACGCTGGTCATGGCAGGGGGCAAGGGACGTGCCAGGGCGGCGCGCGTCTCACCGCCGCCGCGTGCCGGCGTCGCGCTCGTACGCCTTGAGCTTGCGCCACAAGGTGTGCAGGCTGATCCCGAGATCCTTCGCGGTCCTCGTGCGGTTGCCGTGATGCTGCTCGAGCGCCGCGAGAATCGCCCGGCGCTCGAGCGCCCTCAACGGGAGCGCTCCGGCCGACTCGCCCGGCGCCAGGAGTCCGCCGCCCCCGCGCAGCGCCGGCGGCAGATCGGCGACGGTGATGCGATCGCGCGTGGCGAGGACCACGGCCCGCTCCAGCACGTTCTCCAGCTCGCGGACGTTGCCCGGCCAGGCGTAGCCCGTGAGGAGGTCGAGGGCCTCCGCGGACATCGCGCGGATCTCCTTGCCCTGCGCCGCGGCGTAGCGCTCGAGGAAGAGCCGGGCGAGGGGGACGATGTCCTCCCGCCGCTCCCGGAGCGGCGGGAGGACGACGTTGACGACGTTGAGCCGGTAGTAGAGGTCGCGGCGGAACTCGCGGCGCGCCACCGCCTGCTCCAGGTTCCGGTTGGTCGCCGCCAGGACGCGAACGTCGACCGCGACCGACGTCGTGGCGCCGACGCGCCGGATCTCGCGCTCCTGGAGCGCGCGGAGCAGCTTGACCTGGATCGCCGGCGGCGCCTCGGCGATCTCGTCGAGGAGCAGCGTCCCGTGGCTCGCCTCCTCGAAGAGCCCCTTCTTGTCGGCGACGGCACCCGTGAAGGCCCCCCGCACGTGCCCGAACAGCTCGCTCTCGAGCAGCGGCTCGGGGAGCGCCCCGCAGTTGACGGCCACGAACGGCCCCTTCGCGCGGCGGCTCCGCTCGTGGAGGAGCCGGGCGACCAGCTCCTTGCCCGTCCCGCTCTCGCCGGTGAGCAGGACCGTCGTGTCGGCCGGCGCGACCCGCTCGGCCAGCTCGAAGACATCACGCATCGCCCGGCTCCGCACGACCGGCGCGTGGGGTCCCTGGAGGCGCTGCGCCAGGCTCTTCCACCGCTCGGCCTCGCGCTTCTGCCGCGACGCCGCCTGGCGCTGCGCGCGGAGCGCCTGCTCGAGCCGCGCGATCTCGTCCTGGACCGAGGCCGCCTTGAAGTACTCGAGGTGCGGCTCGAGCTCCGCGCCCCAGTCGGCCCGCCGCTTGCCGACGGCGCGGCAGCATCCGTGGCCGGTCGCGCAGCAGTCCGTCTCGACGAAGTAGATCTCGTCTCCCAGGCACGCCGAGAAGTAGCCGCTGACGTAGCCCGCCAGCTTCCAGCACACGGGCTCGGTGGCCGGCCCGAGGTGGCGGAGATGCTGCTCGGTCTCGTAGCAGTTCTCCCATCGGATCTCGGCCTCGAACGGCCCGTCGTCCGCCAGTCCCGACAGGCGCGTCTTGACCGCGAGGGCCTTGCCTTCCAGGGCGTGGAGCACCAGGCCGGCCTTGTGCCACTCCTCCGGGCTCTCCCAGTGGAAGAGCTTCTTCAGGGTCTGGGCGTCCCGATAGCCGTCGGCGTAGCCGAAGCGCGTGAGAAGCCCCCGCGCCGCCTTCGGGCCCACCGTCTCGACGAGCTCCCGGCGCAGGATGCCGATCACGTCGGCGTCGTAGAGCAGCATCCGCTGATCGTGGAACGCGATGACGCCTTCGTCGGCCCGGAAATCGAGGAGCTCGAGCACCTTGAGGTCACTGGCCCGCATGGGTTGCCTCCGTCGGCAACTATCTCATTTTCACATGATACTGTGCAATTCGACATGGTCCGGCTGATCCCGCCAGCCCCGGTCTGCCTGCCAACCGACTGCAATCGTGAAGCTTTCCGCTCAGGATCCGACCCGGCAGGATCCTTGCTCCCCTGGCGAACAGGAGGGAGGACCGAGATGGGCGGCCGGATCGTGGCCGTACTCGAGAACAGCATCGGGCCCCGGCTCCTGCTCGCGAGCCGTCTCGGGGAGCTGGGCTACACGGTGACCCTCCTCTCGGCGGCGGAGTCGCTGAGCGGGCGGCTCGACGCCGACGGGCTCGAGTGGCTGATCCTCGATGAGGCTGCCGTGCAGGGGGACGGGAGCGCTCTGCTCGAGCAACTCGCCCGGAGGCGGGCGCAGCCGCGGATCGCATGGCTGGGCGCGCACCCTCCGGCCTCACCGGTCCCGATCGAGGTGCGGTTCGACAAGCCGCTCGACTACGGCGAGATCACTCGCGTCCTCTCCGCCGCGGCGGAGAGGGGGGAAGGAGCCGAGGGGAGTGGCCAGGCCGGATAGAGCGCGCATCCACCTGTCCGGGGTGTTCGACGGCTCGCGAGCGATGCAGCTCGTCAACTATCTACGCCGCGAGCAGGCGGCGGAGGTCGTCGTGGACTTCTCGGACGTGGAAGGCTTCGAATCGTTCGGCGTCGACGTCCTGCTCCGGGAGCTGGCGACGCTGGAACGCGCTCGCGTTACCGTCCGCTGCTGCGGAGTCCCGCCGTGCGTGACGGAGCACCTCGACGAGGTCGGCGTCGCCGTGTCGTCGTCGGTGCGCCATCCGCGCTGGGCGCCGTGGACTCCGTGAGGCCGGAGGCGCCGCACTGCGGCGCCCACGGCGCCACGCCGGTCGGCCTGGGCCGCGTCACGACCCCGGCGGAGGACTTGCTCCGCGGCCTCTGGCGCGAGAACCCGGTGCTCGTCCAGCTCCTGGGCCTCTGCCCGACGCTCGCCGTGACCAACTCGGTGGCCAACAGCATCGTCATGGGGCTCGCCACGTTCTTCGTCCTGCTCGGCTCGAGCGTCCTCGTCTCGGCCCTCAAGCGCCTCGTGCCGAACGCCGTCCGGATCTCGACCTACGTCCTCATCATCGCGACCTTCGTGACGATCGCCGAGATGGTGCTGCAGGCGCTCGTCCCCGACATCCACAAGGCGCTCGGTCCCTTCGTCGCGCTGATCATCGTCAACTGCATCATTCTCGGCCGCCAGGAAGCGTTCGCGTCAAGACAACCAGTCGGCCGCGCAGCGCTCGACGCCATCGGCATGGGCGGCGGCTTCATGCTCGCGCTCCTCCTGATGGGCTCGCTCCGCGAGGTGCTCGGCAGCGGGTCGCTCCTGGGCGTGAGCCTCTTCGGGCCGCGCTACGAGCCGTGGGTCATCTTCGTGCTGCCGCCCGGGGGATTTTTCACCCTGGCGTTCCTCCTCCTGGCGATCGCCTGGCTCGGGCGAGTGCGGGTGGCGAGGGCGCCGGTCCGCGCACGGCCCGCGGTCGGCGCCGTGGAGCGAGCCGCATGACCGGCGACCTCGGGTGGATCTTCTTCTCGGCGATGGTGGTGAACAACTTCACCCTCATGCTGTTCCTCGGGCTCTGCCCGTTCCTGGGGGTGTCGGGGCGCATCGACACGGCGCTGCGCATGGGCGCGGCCAACACGTTCGTCCTCGTGCTCACGGCGGTCGCCGTGTGGAGCCTCAACACCTTCGTCCTCGCCTACGCGCCGTACCTCAGGCTCATCGCGTTCATCATCGTCATCGCGTCGCTCGTGCAGATCGTCGAGATGGTCGTCAGGAAGCTGAGCCCCGTGCTGTTCCGCCAGCTCGGCATCTTCCTGCCGCTGATCACGACCAACTGCGCGATCCTGGGCTTCGCGATCTTCCAGACCAACCGCGCCTACACGTTCCTGGAGGGGCTCGTCTTCGCGGTCGGTGCGGGCGCGGGGCTCACGCTGGCCCTGGCGCTCATGGCCTCGATCCGGGAAAGCATCGAGTTCGCCGACGTCCCCGACGTGGCCAGGGGCATGGCCCTCGTCCTGTTCATCGCCGGCAGCCTGTCGCTGGCCTTCATGGGCTTCGCGGGCCTGCTCTCGACGTGAGCATGCCATGACGACCACCGGCGGGGCGTACACACGACAAGGGAGAGGACGCATGCCGGACAACACGGTTGAGCTACCGATCAGGGGTATGAGCTGCGCGTCGTGCGTGGCCACGATCGAGGCGGCGCTCGCGCAGCAGCCGGGGGTGGTGGGGGCCACCGTCAATCTCGCCACCGAGCGGGCGAGCATCCGCTACGAGGACGGGGTGACGCCGCACGCCCTCGTCGAGACGATCCGCGGCCTGGGCTACGAGGTCCCGGGCGAGACCGTGACGATCCCGGTGCGCGGGATGTCCTGCGCCTCGTGCGTGGCGAAGATCGAGAGCGGCCTGGCGAGCCTCCCGGGCGTCCTGGCCGCCTCGGTCAACTTCGCGGCGGAGCACGCCACGGTCGAGTACGTCCCGGGCCGGGTGGCCCTCGAGGATCTCCGCCGCGCCATCCACGCGCTGGGCTACGAGGCAGGAGACGTCGCCGAGGGCGCCGCGAGCGCCGAGGACCTGAGCGAGCGGGAGGCGCGGAGCCACGCGGCGCTGCTCCGGAGGCTCCGCCGGAAGATCGCGGCCGGCGCGGTGGCGAGCGTCCCGGTGTTCCTCGGGAGCTATCCGGCGCTCTTCCCCTGGGTGCCCGACATCCTCCAGAACTTCGTCGTCCTCTGGATCCTGACGACGCCGATCCAGTTCTGGGCCGGCTGGCAGTTCTACCGCGGGGCGTGGGCCGCCCTCCGGCACCGGACGAGCGACATGAACACCCTCATCGCGGTGGGGACCTCGGCCGCGTACCTCTACAGCGTGGGGCTGATCCTCTTCCCCGGCTTCTTCGAGGCCCAGGGGGTCGCGCGCGAGGTGTACTTCGACACGTCCACCATCATCATCACGCTGATCCTCCTCGGCCGGTACCTGGAGGCGGTCGCCCGCGGGCGGACGTCGGCGGCGATCAAGAAGCTGATCGGGCTCCAGCCCAGGACCGCCCGGGTCGTCCGGGACGGCGGCGAGATGGACATCCCGGTCGCGGAGGTCGTGCCGGGCGACCTGGTGCTGGTCCGCCCCGGCGAGAAGGTGCCCGTGGACGGCGTGCTCCGCAGCGGCGCCTCGAGCCTCGACGAGTCGATGGTCACGGGCGAGAGCATGCCGGTGGACAAGAAGGCCGGCGACGAGGTCATCGGCGCCACCCTGAACACGACGGGCGCGTTCACCTTCGAGGCGACCAAGGTCGGCAAGGACACGGTGCTGGCCCAGATCATCAAGCTCGTGGAGGCGGCGCAGGGCTCGAAGGCGCCGATCCAGCGGCTCGTCGACCGCGTGACCGGTTACTTCGTCCCGGCGGTGATCGGCATCGCGGTCGTGACCGGGGTGGTCTGGTACGCGCTCGGGCCGGCGCCGGCGTTGACCTACGCGCTGCTCAACTTCGTCGCGGTCCTCATCATCGCCTGCCCGTGCGCCCTCGGGCTCGCCACGCCCACCTCGATCATGGTGGGCACCGGCAAGGGGGCCGAGCACGGCATCCTGATCCGCA
>MGCF01000126.1 GCA_001788495.1 Candidatus Rokubacteria bacterium RIFCSPLOWO2_02_FULL_73_56 | reverse complement strand
TGAGCTGGCGTTGTGTAAGTGGTGCCCCCGGGGTGACTCGAACACCCGGCACGCAGTTTAGGAAACTGCTGCTCTATCCACCTGAGCTACGGGGGCCGCCTCGATGGTACGGGGTCGGGCGGGCCCAGTCCAGCTTCCGAAAACCCTGCCCGACTGCAAATTCTCGTCGTCGTGCCTGCCACCGTGGCATAGCTCTGCACGGTCAAGCATTCGTTTTCTGGGGCGAAACGCCCGGGGTCCGCAGCTTGCACTTCCTGGGAAGAGCCAACGGGACGGCAGCAGCGATCTCTTCACGGGGAGGGCACGAACGTGCAAACCCACAAGTGGTGGCTCGCAGCAATCGCCACGGCGCTCGCAATCACCGCGCTGCCGTCCGTGGGCGGCGCCCAGACGAGCGCGGGCGTCCTCAATGCGTGCGTGGACCGCGACCGGTTCGGCAACGTGCACGGCTGGATGCGCTTGGTCCTGCCGACGGAGCGGTGCCGTCGGGGCGAGGGGCGCGTGACCTGGAACGTCCAGGGGCCTCAGGGGCCGGCCGGAGCCGAAGGCCCCGCGGGGCCGCAGGGCCCGGCGGGACCGACCGGGCCTGCGGGCGCCGCAGGACTGCAGGGGCCTGAAGGGCCGGCGGGAGCCCAGGGGCCGGCCGGCGCACAGGGGCCCATGGGACCGGAGGGGCCGATGGGACCGCAAGGGCCTGCCGGGCCGGCCGGTAGCGGGGGAAGCGGGCTCCAGGTCTACGACGCCGGCAGCATGCAGGTCGGGAGCCTGCTCGGCATCGACGAGGGCTTCCAGCCCGTGGTCATGCTCACGCTGGACGGCATCCGGCTCCCGTTTCGCGTCTACCAGGACGTGCTCGCGGGCACGGAGGCGTTCCTCTACACCGAGGCGAGCTGCGCGGGCCAGCCCTACATGACCCAGATGCCGCCCGGCCTCGGGCCGACCGACTACTACGCGCACACGTGGGTCGCGACCGATCTTCCCGGCGGCGCGGCGGGAACGTGGCTCTACCTGGAGTCCGGAGACAACCCCGGCGTCCGCGACGTCGTCTCGATGCGCCTGCCGGGCGGCGCCTGCGCGGCGACGAACGCCCGTCTCTGGACGACCACGCCGCTGGCGTCCTGGGACCTCGGCGCGATGTTCAACGCGCCGTTCGAGCTGCGCTAGCGGCTAGAGCAGGTCGGATGCGTCCACATCGCGCGCCCTCAGCAGCGCGCGGAGCTTCCTGAGGCCGGCGGCCTCGATCTGGCGCACGCGCTCCCGCGTCAGGCCGAGCCGCCGGCCGACCGCCTCGAGCGTCTCGGGCTCCTCGCCGTCCAGGCCGAAGCGGCGGCGCAGCACCGTCCGCTCGTTGGCCGCCAGGTCGTCGAGCACCGCCGCGAGGTCGGCGCGCTCGCGCAGGAGCGCGCCGAGCGCCGCCGTCGGGTCGGCTGCCGGGTCGGCCACCGTGTCGCCGAGCCGCCTCTCGCCCCCGCCCGCCGGGCCGTCGAGCGAGACCGGCCGCTGGCGGATCTCCTCGAGCTCCTCCACCTGCTCCACGCTCGTGCCGAGCGCCGCCGCCAGCTCGGCGGCCGTCGGCGCGCGTCCGAGCGCCTGCGTGAGCCGCTCCTGCTCCCGGGCGCGGCGGCCGAGCAGCAGCTCGACGTGCACGGGCAGCCGGATCGTGCGCGCCTGGTTGGCGAGCGCGCGCACGATCGCGTGGCGGATCCACCAGACCGCGTACGTCGAGAACCGCGTGCCGCGCTCCGGGGCGAACTTCTCGACCGCCCGGAGCAGGCCGAGGTTGCCCTCCTCGATGAGGTCCGGGAGCGGCAGCCCCCGGTTCAGGTACCGGCGCGCGACCTGCACGACGAGGCGGAGGTTGCCTTCCGTCAGGCGCGCCCGGGCCGCCGCGTCGCCGGCGCGCGCGGCGTGCGCGAGGGACGCCTCCTCCTCGCGCGAGAGCAGCGGGATGCGCGCGATCTCGTCGAGGTAGACGCGCAGGTTCGCGCGGCTCTGCTCGCGCGTCTCCTCCCGCACGTCCTCGTCGACGGCGTCCACGAGCGCCTCGAGCGGCTCGTCCGGGATGGTGTCCTCGGTCTCGTCGCTCATTCCACCGGGTTCTCGTCGGTCAGGTCCACCTGCGCGATCCGCGGCGGCAGCGGCAGCAGGTAGAGCGGGTTGTACGCGAGCCCCGCGCGACGGATCTCGAAGTGCAGGTGGTGCGTCGTCGCGCGTCCCGTGCGGCCGACGGTGGCGACCGTCGCACCCGGCGCCACGCGCTCGCCGACGGTGACCAGGTTCGCCTCGTTGTGGGCGTAGACGGTGACGAAGCCGTCCGCGTGCTCGATCCGCACGACGCGGCCGTAGCGCGGCTCGACGTGGCTCGCCACCACGACCCCCGCGCCCGCGGCGAGCACGGGCGTGCCCCGCTCGGCCTTGATGTCGATGCCCTGGTGCCAGCCGCCCGGCCGCCGGCCGAAGGTCGAGGTCACGAGACCCTCGACGGGCCACGCGAGGAGCGGCAGGGCCTCCGCCCAGTCGGGCACGGCCAGGACGATGGCGGCCGGCACCCGCACGACGACCGGCCGCGCCGTCACCTTCACTGACCGCACGGGCGGGCGCGGCGCGCCCGCGCGCGCGGCGGGCGGGATGACGAGACGCTGGCCGGCCCGCAGCACGACGCGCGCGCTCGGCAGGCGGTTGGCCGTGACGATCGCGGCCAGGCTCACGCCGTAGCGCCGCGCGAGCGCCCCGAGCGTGTCGCCCGGCCGCACCTCGTGCACGCGCTGGGCGAGCGCCGCGGCCGCGGGCCGCGGCGGCCCCTGCGTCCGCGCGCCCGCCGGCGCGAGCGCGACCGCCACGCCGAGGGCCACCGCCCCCACCCGGTGCGGGCGCCAGCCGCGCGCCCCGAGCCTCACGGCTCGAACTCGGCGAAGCGGATCCCGAAGGCCGCGAAGCGGCCCGTCGGCGGCAGCCAGCGCACGCTCACCTGCGCGACCCGCGAGAGCGGCGGCCCCTTCTCCAGCTCGCGCACGAACGCCTCGATGAGCGCGCGCGGCCCCTCCGCGCGTGCCCGCACGCGGCCGTCCTTCAGGTTCATCACGTAGCCGGCGAGGCCGAGGCGCTGCGCCCGCCGCTGGGCGTAGTCGCGGTAGCCGACGCCCTGCACGTGGCCCTCCACGACGATCTCGGCGGCCGTTCTGGGTTCGCTCACGGGTGACGGTGCGGACTCAGGCGCGCCGGCCCACCGGCCGGCCGGAGCCGGCCGGCGGGCGGCCCAGGAATGGTCGGGGCGAGAGGATTTGAACCTCCGACTTCACGGTCCCGAACCGTGCGCGCTACCAGGCTGCGCTACGCCCCGATGTGACCGCTTCATTGTACACGTCACGCCTCCCACGCGTACTTCCCGACGAGCTTCACGAACTTGCACTCGCCGTGGCTCCGGGTCCGCATCTCCCCGCGGACCTTCTCGACGAGGGTGAGCCGCTGGTTCACCTCGTCGCCGAGGGGCACCACCATCCGGCCGCCCTCGGCGAGCTGCTGGAAGAGCGGCGGCGGCACCGCCGGCCCCCCGGCCGTGACGAGTATCCTATCGAACGGCGCCTCGTCGGGCCAGCCCAGCGTGCCGCTGCCGACCCGGATCCAGACGTTCGTGTAGCCGAGCTCCTCGAGGAGCGCGCGGGCGCGCTCGGCCAGCCGCGGCAGCCGCTCGATCGAGCACACGCGCCGCGCCAGCTCCGCGAGCACCGCCGTCTGGTAGCCCGAGCCCGTGCCGATCTCGAGCACCTTCTCCCCGCCCTCGAGCTCGAGCAGCGCGGTCATCAGCCCGACGATGTACGGCTGCGAGATCGTCTGCTCCTCGCCGATCGGCAGCGGGTGGTCGCCGTACGCGCGCGGGCGCAGCGCCTCCTCCACGAACCGGTGGCGCGGCACCCGGCGCATCGCCGCGAGCACGCGCGCGTCGGTGATCCCGCGGCGCGCGAGCTGCTCGTCGACCATGCGCGCCCGCGTGAGCTCCCACGGGTCGTGCGCCCGCTCCACTACTCCCTCGGCGGCCGCGCGCGCGCCGGCCCCCGCGGGCGCGGCACGAGGCGCGCGGGCCAGTCGGCGAGCCGCGCGAGGGCGCGGTGGTCGGTGAGGTCGAGGTGCAGCGGCGTGACCGACACGTAGCCCTCGTGCAGCGCGCCCATGTCGGTCCCCTCGAGGTCCTCCCACGTGGCCTCGCCCGCGCCGATCCAGTAGTGCGTCCGCCCGCGCGGGTCGCTCTGCTCGACGATCTTCTCGCTGTAGACCCGGTGGCCCAGGCGCGTCACGCGGATCCCGCGCGGCGTCCCCGCGGGCACGTTGACGTTGAGCAGGGTCTTCCGCGGCAGCCCCTCCACGAGCACCCGCGCCGCGACCTGCCGCGCCACGCGCGCCGCCCCGGCGAAGTCCCCGCCCTCGGCCAGCGACACGGCGATCGACGGCACGCCGAGCAGCGTCCCCTCCATCGCCGCCGACACGGTGCCCGAGTACGTGACGTCGTCGCCGAGGTTCGAGCCGTGGTTGACGCCGGCGACGACCAGCACCGGGCGCTCGGGCAGGAAGCCGAGCACGCCGAGGTTCACGCAGTCCGACGGGGTGCCGTTGACGGCGAAGCGGCGCTCGCCCAGCCGCGCCACGCGGAGCGGCCGGTGCAGGGTCAGCGCGTGGCCGCAGGCGCTCTGCTCGCGCTCCGGCGCCAGGACGTGCGCCTCGCCCAGCTCCGCGAGCGCCTCGGCCAGCGCCTGGAGCCCGGACGCGTGCACCCCGTCATCGTTGGTGAGGAGCAGGACAGGCATTGGGGCGAAAATTGGTCGGGGCGACTGGATTTGAACCAGCGACCCCATGACCCCCAGTCATGTGCGCTACCGGGCTGCGCCACGCCCCGACCCGGTCTCGAATTGTCGCAGAAAGCGACCGGCCCTTCAAGAAGTCAGTCGCGCGCGCAGCGCCAGGAGCCGCTCGCGGACGCGTCGCAGCGCGTCCGCGTACGCGGCCTCCCGCATGCCGAGATCGAGCTGCTCGGTCGAGCGCCGCGACTCGGCGAGCAGGCGCTTCTTGGCCCCCTCGAGCGTCAGCCGCTCCTCGTAAAGGAGCGCCTTGATCCGCTGGACCAGCTCGAGGTCGCGCCGGCGATAGAGGCGCTGTCCCGCCGGGTTCTTCTTCGGACGGAGCAGCTTGAACTCCGACTCCCAGTACCGCAGGACGTACGACGGCACGCCGGAGAGCGCCTCGACCTCGCCGATCCGGTAGTAGAGCTTCTCGGCGACGTCCGCCGTCGTGGCCCCTACCGCGTGTTGATCCGTTGCTTGAGCCCCTTGCTCGGCTTGAAGGTCAGCACCTTCCGGGCGGTGATCTCGATCGAGTCGCCCGTCTGCGGATTCCGCCCGCGCCGCGACGCCTTGCGACGGATGCGAAAGTGGCCGAAGCCCACGATCTTCACGTCCTCGCCCTTCTCGAAGCACCGGAAGATGATGTCGAAGACCGACTCCACCACGGACGCGGATTGCCGCTTCGACAGACCGTGCGCGGCGACGGCGTTCACCAGGTCGTTCTTCGTCACGGTGGGGCCTCACCTCCTCGGGACACAGGCTCGCTCAGCGGCCTTCCCGCGCGATGTAGGGCTTGAAGCCGGCGGCCTCGAGCTCGCGGAGCGCCGCACGCGCGGCGGCACGGTCGGGGTACGGGCCGACGCGCACGCGGTGCAGCGCCTCCCCCGCGGCGGCCGTGACGGCCGGCGCCGGGGCGCCCGCCGCCGCGCCACCCGCCCGCTTGACCTGCACCTTCATGCCCGCACCGGCGAGGTCCTTCGACAGCGCGACCGCGTCCCGCAGCGGCAGGCTCGGCTTCACGACGGCGCCGCCCGCCGCGGCCTCGGCAGCGAGCCCCCTGGCGGCGAGCCTGGCGTTGATCTCCGCCGCGGAGCCGCCCGAGACGAAGATGTCGTAGAGGTCGGTGCCGCTCGCGGGCGCGCGGCCGCCCGGCGCGGGGGTGGCCGCGGTCCCGGCCAGCGATTCCTCGACCGTGTACTTCCGCGCGCGCAGCTGCCCGGCCACGCGCGAGGCGGCGGCGGCCTCCCGGAAGGCGCCGACCTGCACCCAGTACGTGCCCGTGCCGGCGGTGACCTTCGTCGCGGCGCCCTTCGGCGCCGCCTTCGCCGCGCGCCGGGCCGGCGCCGCGGGCTTCTTCGCCGCGGGCGCCGCCGGCGTCGCCGCGGTCGGCGCCTGCGCCTTCGCGGGAGCCGGCGCGGTGGCGACCGGCTTCTCCGCCGCGGGCTTCGCAGCGACGACCTTCTCGGGCGCCGCGGGCGCGGGCATCGGCGCGGCGGCGGGCGGCGGCATGGGTGCGGCAGGCGCGGGCGCGGCGGCCGGCGGCGGCGCGGGCGGAGCGGGTGTTGCCGCAGGCGGCCGCGCGGCGGGCGTCGGCGGCTTCGGCCGGGCGATCTTCACGCTCGTCGGGCTCACCCAGTCGAGCACGTAGGGCACGGCGACGGCGGCGATCACGCCGAGCACGACCACGACCACGACGACGCGGAACCAGACCGCCGAGAAGATCGACCGCGGCGGTTCGTCTTCGTACATGTCGCTTTCCGGCTCGTCGCCTGGACGATTGTCCCCAACCATGCGCGTCATCGTAGCATAGACGTTGGGGTTTCCGTGCGTTCTCCGGGTTTCCGGGAAAAGACCAGGTCGCCGAAGAGCGCCTCGGCCTCGCCGCGCGTGTCGTCACTGTCGATCATCAGCGCGACCTGCCCGACGCGCGGCGCCTGGCGCCCGAACAGTGCGAGATAGTCGGCCGCCACGTTCCGCTCCTGGCGCTGCCAGGCGTCGAGCCCCACGCGCCCCGACGCCACGACGACGACCCGGACGTTGCCCGCTGCCGGGCTCACGAGCTGCGTGCCCACGGGCGCGCGGGCGTCCCACACGTAGCCGAGCACGTCGCTCGCGGTGAGCGGCGACGGCCACCGGGGGAAGATCACGTAGACCTGCGCGGCCTCGTCGTCGGTGACGCGCTGGCGGACGTCGCCGCCGGCGGGCAGGCGCACGACCCTCCACGACCAGGCCAGGAAGGGGTGCTCGCGAAGATCCACGATGACGTCACGGTAGAGCGCGAACGAGGCGTGCACGCTGCGCAGCCGCAGCGCGAGCCCCGGCTCCGCCCGGACCAGCTCGAGGGCCGCGCGCCCCGTGAACTCCCTGAGCTCCCACCCCGCGGGCACGCCCTCGGCCGGCAGGCGGAAGGGCACCCGGTCGGCGACCGGCACGCGGATGAACCCGGCCGGGTCGGCCAGCGGCACGCGGTGCCCCGGCGCGACGGCCGCGGTCGGCGCGACCGCCGGCGCGCTCGGCCCCTCCGCGAATCCGGGCGGCGCCGGCAGGCGGAACCGCGGCCGGTCGAGCGCGTCCCGGGCGCCCGGCGCCGGCGCCTCCCGGGTCAGGAGCCCGAGGTAGAACGCGCGGTGGCGCGGGTTCGAGAGCAGCACCGCCGCGCCGGCGGCGAGCACGAGCAGGACGAGCGCCACGACCGCGCCCGCGCCCCGGCCCCGCCGCCGGCGCCTCACCGGCGGACCCCGCGCGCCCGCGCGCGCGGCGTCGTCCCCTTGCGGAACGAGAGCCGGATCGGCGAGCCGGGCAGGCCGAAGGCGAACCGGAGCGACTTGGCCAGGTAGCGCGCGTACGAGAAGTGGATCCCGTCGGGGCGGTTCACCGCGAGGGCGAACGTCGGCGGGCCCGCGCTCACCTGCGAGGCCGACACGAGCGTGAGCGGCGCGCCCCGGATCGAGATCGGCCGCCGGGCGATCGCCGCGCGCAGCGTCTCGGTCACGGCGGCGGCCGGCAGCCGGCGCCGCGCCTCGGCCGCGACCTGGTCCACCGTCGCGAACAGCTCGCGGATCCCCTCGCCGCGCACGGCGGCGGTGAAGCACACCGGCGCGTAATCGAGGAACGGCAGCCGGTCGCGGATCTGCTCGACCACCTCGGCGCGGCGGACCATGCCGTGCGGCACCAGATCCCACTTGTTGACGACGACCACGCTCGCGCGGCCGGCCTCGTGCGCGTAGCCGGCGATGTGCGCGTCCTGCGCCGTGATACCCTCGGCGGCGTCGAGCACGACCAGCGCCACCTGGCAGCGCTCGAGGCTCCGGAGCGCCATCACGACCGCGAGCTTCTCCAGCACCTCCTGCACGCGCCCCTTGCGGCGGATCCCCGCCGTGTCGACGAGCACGTACGTGCGCCCGTCGTAGACGAGCGTCGTGTCCACGGCGTCGCGCGTCGTCCCCGGCGCCTCGTGGACGAGCACGCGCTCGGCGCCGATCATCGCGTTGACGAGCGAGGACTTGCCGACGTTCGGGCGGCCGACGACCGCGACGTGAACGGGCGCCTCGGCGCGGGCGGGCGGCGCGGCGCCCGCGCCCGCGCGCGCGCGCAGCGTCTCGAGCAGCTCGGCGGCGCCGCGCCCGTGCTCGGCGGAGACGGGCACGGGCTCGCCGAAGCCCAGGCGCCAGAGCTCGCCGAGCGCGGCCGCCTGCGCGGGCCCGTCCACCTTGTTGGCCGCGACGACGACCGGGCGGTTCGCCCGCCGCAGGTGGCGCGCGATCTCCTCGTCGAGCGCGGTCGGGCCCTCGCGCGCGTCCACCACGAACAGGACGAGGTCGGCCTCCTCCACCGCGGTGAGCACCTGGCGGCGGACGCCCTCGATCAGCGGCTCCGCGGACGAGGGGTCGAAGCCGCCCGTGTCGATGAGCGTCGCCTGCCAGCGCTCGAAGCTCACCTGCCCGTAGAGCCGGTCGCGGGTGACGCCGGGGACGTCGCGCACGAGCGCCTGGCGCCGCCCGACGAGACGGTTGAAGAGCGTGGACTTGCCGACGTTCGGCCGCCCGACGATCGCGATCACGGGTCCGGCGCCTCCGCGCGCCATCGGCCGCGTCCCGTCAGGCGCCGTGGATGGCCCGCAGCAGCGCGCCCGGCGCCGGCTCGACGACCTCGACCCCGACGCCGAGGTCGCGCGCCAGGTCGGCGGGCGTGCGATCGTCGAGGAAGACGCCGCCGACGTCGCGCAGCGCGACGGCCGGCACGAGCACGGCCTCGCCGAGCTCGGGGCGCGCCGCGAGCGCGCGCTGGATGTCGCCGCCGGTCAGCAGGCCGGCCACGCCGATCGCGCGCCCGAAGAGCTCGTTCGGCACCGCCGCGACCCGCACGCGGGCCGGCGCGAGGCCCGCCGCCGCGAGGAGCCGCGCCAGGCGCGGCGCGAACAGCTCCCCCGTCACCACGGTGACGGCGCGGGCCCGGCCCCGGCGGCGGGCCCCCGCGCGCGCGAAGCCGTCCTCGAAGCGGCGCACGAGGCCCACGCCGTCCTCGGCGATCGGGAAGCCCTCGTAGGCGCCCGCGGGCGGCAGGGGGCGGTTCGCGAGCAGGTAGATCTCGTCGGCGAGGAACACGAAGCGGCTGCCGAGCGTCGCGAGGAAGCCCCGCTGCCAGGCCTCCGCGGTCGCCACGAGCGAGCGCGCCTCGTCCGCCGCCAGGCTCCGGAGCGCGGGCAGCCGCTCCCGGTGCCGCGTGAGCCCGACGGGAACGATCGCGGTGGTCGCGACGTGCGGGTGCAGCGGCGCGAGCTCGGCGACGGTCCGCTCCAGGTGCGCGCCGTCGTTCCAGCCGGGACAGAGCACCACCTGCGCGTGCATCCGGATCCCCGCCTTCGCGAGCCGCTCGAGCCGCGGCAGGATCTCGGCCGAGCCGCGGGGCCCGCCGAGCAGCCGGTGCCGCAGGGCCGGGTCGGTCGCGTGGACGGAGACGTAGAGCGGCGAGAGGCGCTGCTCGACGATCCGCGCGAGCTCCGCCTCGGCGAGGTCCGTGAGCGTGATGTAGTTGCCGTGCAGGAAGGAGAGGCGGAAGTCGTCGTCCTTCACGTAGAGGCTCCGCCGCAGCCCCTTCGGCAGCTGGTGGACGAAGCAGAACACGCACTTGTTCGCGCACGTCGCGATCTCGCCCGGGCGCGGCGCCGCGAGCTCGAGGCCCAGGTCGGGGCCGCGGCGCGCGAGCGCGAGCCGGACGGACGCCGCCGGCGCACCGCACGCCGCGCGCTCGACCGCGAGCTCCAGGCGCGCGCTGCCCGCGTGGAACTGGAAGTCGATCGCGTCGCGCACGGGCTGGGCGTTGACGGCGACGATCCGGTCGCCCGCGACGAGCCCGCCGCGCGCCGCCGGGCTGCCGGCCCGCACGGCCGCGACCACGACGCCCTCAGCGGTAATACGCGCTCTCACGGTCCTCCTCGGGTGTGGCGCCGTGCGCCGCGTTCAGCAGGCGCATGCCCTGGACGATGTACTGGAGCCCCGAGACGATCGTGAACGCCGCGGCGAGCCAGATGATCGCGCGGGGGGCCAGGGGCAGGCGGAAGTAGCGCGCGAGCAGCCCCGAGAGCACGACCAGGACCTGGAAGAACGTGGCGAGCTTGCCCGCGAGCGTCGGCCGCGGGTGGAGCCGGCCGCCCAGCATGTGGATCAGCAGCGCGCCGACGACCAGGATCACGTCGCGGCTGAGCACGACCGCGGCGATCCAGAACGGCAGCACCCGCATGTAGGTCAGCGTGACGAACGACGCCGTGAGCAGGAGCTTGTCGGCCATCGGGTCGAGGAACGCGCCGAGCCGGCTCGGTCCGCTCCGTCGCGCCACCCAGCCGTCGAGCAGGTCGGTGAGCGCCGCCACGGCGAAGACGAGCAGCGCGGCGCCCGGCTTGCGATAGACGAGCAGCGACACGAAGACCGGGATCAGCAGGATGCGCAGGACGGTCAGAAAGTTCGCGAGCCCCATGGCGGCGGCCCTCAGTCTAGCACCGCGGCCGGAGCCGCAGGCGACGGGACGACCCAGCGCGCGAGCGGGGCCAGGAGCCGCGCGGGCACCTCGACCTCGAGGCGCACCGCCTCGGCGTCCTCGGCGCGCGCCAGCACCCGGCCCGCCTCGTAGCAGAGCGCGAGCGCGGCCCCCTCGCCGTGCGGGATGCGCAGCGACAGCGCGCGCACGGGCGGCAGCGCCGCCGCGAGCGCCGCGAGCAGCGCCGCGACGCCCTCGCCCGTCGCCGCCGAGATCGGGACGCCCTCGCGCCCGGCGATCCGCGGCACCGTGCCCGGCGGCAGGCGGTCGACCTTGTTGAGCGCGAGCACGAGGGGCCGATCGGCCACCTCGAGCTCGCGCAGGAGGTCGTCGACCGCGGCGAGGTGGGCCTCGAGCGCGGGGTGGCTCGCGTCCACGACGTGGAGCAGGACGTCGGCGTCCTTGAGCGCCTCGAGCGTCGCGCGGAACGCCGCGACGAGCTCGTGCGGGAGCTTGCGGATGAACCCGACCGTGTCGGTCAGGATGAAGGCGGGCCCGCCGCCGTTGACGAGGCGCGCGGCCGGGTCGAGCGTCACGAAGAGCCGGTCCGCGGCCGTGAGCGAGGCGCCGGCCAGGCGGTTCAGCAGCGTCGTCTTGCCCGCGTTGGTGTAGCCGACGAGCGCGACCACCGGCACGCCCGCGCGGCGCCGCCCCTCGCGCTGCAGCCGCCGGTGCACCTGCACCCCCTCGAGCTCGCGGCGGATCTTCATCACGCGCCGTCGGATCACGCGCCGGTCGGACTCGAGCTGGGTCTCGCCCGGGCCCCGGGTGCCGATGCCACCGCCCAGGCGCTCGAGGTGGGTCCACTGCCCCACGAGGCGCGGCAGCAGGTACGTGAGCTGGGCGAGCTCGACCTGGAGCTTGCCCTCGCTCGAGCGCGCCCGCTGGGCGAAGATGTCGAGGATCAGGGCGGTCCGGTCGATCACCTTGAGGCGGAGCGCCTCGGAGATGTTCCGCTCCTGGATCGGCGAGAGCGCATCGTCCGAGACGAACAGGCGCGCGCCGGTCTCCGCGGCCAGGCGGCCGATCTCCTCGACCTTCCCGCGCCCGAAGTAGGACGCCGGCGTCGGCGCGCGCAGCTCCTGGAGCACGCGGCCCACGACGACGCCGCCCGCGGCCGCGACGAGGCCCGCGAGCTCGTCGAGCGACTCCTCGACCTCCCAGCGGCGCTGCGCGGGCCGCCGCACCGCGCCGATCACCGTCCGCTCGCGCCCCCGCGTGCCGGCGGGCCTCACGCGCGCACGCCCCGGGCGCGGAGCGCCGCCTCGATCGCGCGCGCCGCGCCCGCCGCGCCGCCGGCCGCGTCCACGTCGAGCCAGCTGACGCCCGGCTCGCGCCGGAACCACGTCCCCTGGCGCTTCGCGTACCGCACCGTGTCGCGCTGCATGCGGCGGAGCGCCTCCTCGGGCCCGAGCCGCCCGAGCGCGACCTGGACGAACTCCCGGTAGCCGATCGAGCCGAGCGCGGGGAGCGCGGGGTCGTAGCCCCGCGCGAGCAGCCGCTCGACCTCGGCCGCGAGCCCCGCCGCCACGAACGCCACGGCGCGCGCCCGCAGGCGCCGCGCGAGCGCCGCGCGGTCCGCCGAGAGCCCGAAGTACGCGACCGCGTACGGGCCGTCGCCCCGCGTCCAGCGCGTCTGCTCGAGCACCGCGGCGCCGCCCGCGCGCAGCACCTCGAGCGCGCGCACGACGCGCACCTGGTCGTTCGGGTGCAGCCGGCGCGCCGCCTCGGGCGCCGCGGCCGAGAGCCGCGCGTGGAGCGCGGTGCGGCCCTCGCGGGCGGCGAGCGTGGCGAGCGCGCGCCGGAAGCCCGGGTCGGCCGGCGGGGCCGGGTCGAGGCCGCGCAGGAGGGCGCGGACGTAGAGGCCCGTGCCGCCGACGACGACGGGCAGGCGGCCCCGGGCCCGGATCGCGTCGATCAGGAGGGCGGCGTCGGCGCGGAAGCGCGCCGCCTGGTAGCGGTCGTCCGGGTCCACGACGTCGATCAGGTGGTGCGGCACGGCGGCGCGCTCCGCCGCCGTCGGCTTGCCGGTCGCCGCGTCCATGCCGCGGTACACCTGCCGCGAGTCGGCGCCGATCACCTCGATGGGCACGCGCACCGCGAGGGCGACGGCGACCGCCGTCTTGCCGACGCCGGTCGGCCCCGCGATGACGACGAGGTCGGGTCTGTCGCTCACCGCTCCCAGTCTACCAGCCGGGCGCCCACGGCCCCCTACCAGCTCCGCTTGAGGTCGCGCCGGACGTCGTGCAGGGAGATGCGGCTCACGATCGGCCGCCCGTGGGGGCAGAAGAAGGGTGTCTCCGCCTGCCCGAGCTCGGCGACGAGCCGGTCCATCTCCTCGCGCGCGAGCGGCGTGCTCGCCTTGATCGCCGCGCGGCAGGCGACGAACGCGAGCGCCCGGTCGAGCGTCGCCTCGCCGGCCCGCGGGCCGGCGAGCTCGTCCACCGCGGCCTCGACCAGGCGGCGCGGCTCGTCGCCCTTGAGGACCGCGGGCACGGCGCGCAGGACGATCGCGTCGCCGCCGAACCCCTCGAAGGCGAAGCCGAGCCGCTCGAGCGGTCCGCGCCAGCGCTCGAGGAGGGCCCGCGCCTGCGGCGGCAGGTCGAGCGGCTCGGCGAAGAGCAGCGCCTGCGAGGGCGGCACGCCTGCGGCCAGCTCGCGCCGGACGCGCTCGAAGATCACGCGCTCGTGGGCGACGTGCTGGTCGAGGAAGAACAGCTCGTCGTCGGAGGCCGAGACCACGAACGTCTCCTGCACCTGGCCGAGCACGCGGCCGAAGAGCCCCCGCGCCGGCGCCTGGGGTGCCGCGGCGAAGAGCGCCGGCTGCTCCGCGACCCCGGCCGCCGCCGCCTCGGCCCCGCGCGCGGCGGCCCCGACCAGCGGCGTCTCGGGCACGACCGCGGGCCGCCGCAGCGCCGCGCCGAGCGCGGCGACGAGCATCTCGTACACGAGCCGGGGGTGGCGGAAGCGCACCCACGCCTTGGTCGGGTGCACGTTGACGTCCACGTCGGCCGCGCGCAGGGCCACCGCGAGGACGACCAGCGGGAACCGGTCGCGCGCGAGCATCGGCCGGTACGCCTCGAGCGCCGCCGCGAGGAGCGCCGGGTCGCGGACCGGGCGGCCGTTGACGATCACCACGATCTCCTCGCGGTTGCCGCGCGTGAGGTCCGGCGGGCTCGCGAGCCCGCGCACGCGCACGCCGTGCTCCTCGCGGTCCACGGCCAGGAGCCGCTCGGCGACGTCCCAGCCCCACAGCGCGCCGACGCGCTCGCGCAGCCCCGCCGCGCGCGGCGCCGTGAGGACGGGGCGCCCGTTGTTCACGGCGCGGAGCGCGACGTCCGGGTGCGCCAGCGCGAGCTGCGCGAGGCTCCGCAGGCTCGCCCCCAGCTCGGCCGCCGGCGACTTGAGGAACTTGAGCCGCGCCGGCGTGTTGAAGAGGAGGTCGCGCACCTCGACGCGCGTGCCGGGCTCGGCGGGCACGTCGAGGCGCTGCGTGACCGCACCCCCCTCGCCCGCCAGGCGCGTGCCCCCGGCGGCGTCCCGCGCGCGGCTCGTGAGCGTGAAGCGCGAGACCGCGCAGATCGCCGCGAGCGCCTCGCCGCGGAACCCGAGCGTCGCGATCGCGTCCAGGTCCTCGTCGCGCTCGAGCTTGGAGGTGGCGTGGCGCTCGAGCGCGAGCGGCAGCTCCTCCGCCGTCATCCCGATCCCGTCGTCGGTCACGCGGATCAGCGCGGCGCCGCCGTCGCCCAGGTCCACGGCGACGCTCGTGGCGCCGGCGTCGATGGCGTTCTCGACGAGCTCCTTGACCGCGGAGGCGGGGCGCTCCACCACCTCGCCGGCGGCGATCTTGTTGACGAGGTGATCGGGAAGGCGGCGGATCCGCGTCACGGCGTCCCGTGCACCCGCTGCCACTTCACCAGGAGGTTGAGGGCCTCGATGGGCGTCAGGTGGGCGAGGTCGAGCGCCAGGAGCTCGGTCAGGGCCGGGTCGGGCGCGGCCGGCGGCGCGAACAGGCCGAGCTGCTCGGCGTCCCGCACGTCGGTGCGGAGCTGGCCCGCCTCCTCGAGCTCGGCCAGGAGCGCCTTGGCGCGCGCGATCACCGGCGCCGGGAGCCCCGCCAGGCGCGCGACCTGGACGCCGTAGCTCCGGTCGGTGCCCCCCGGCTGCACCTTGTGCAGGAAGATGATCTCGTCGTTCCACTCGCGCACGGCGACGTGGAAGTTGCGCACCGCCGGAAAGCGGCCGGCCAGGCGGGTGAGCTCGTGGAAGTGGGTCGCGAACAGCACCTTGGCGCCGGGCGCGGCGTCGTGCAGCCGCTCGACCACGGCCCAGGCGATCGCCAGGCCGTCGAAGGTCGAGGTGCCGCGCCCGACCTCGTCGAGCAGGACGAGGCTCCGGGCGGACACGCCGTTGAGGATCGCCGCCGTCTCGACCATCTCAACCAGGAACGTGCTCTGGCCACGCGCGAGGTTGTCCTGCGCGCCGACGCGCGTGAAGATGCGGTCGAGCACGCCCAGGCGCGCCTCGCGCGCCGGGACGAACGCGCCCATCTGCGCCAGGATCGCGATGTGGCCCGTCTGGCGCAGGTACACGCTCTTGCCCGCCATGTTCGGCCCGGTGAGGATCACGATCCGCGCCTCGGCGTCGAGCGCCAGGTCGTTCGGCGTGACGGGCGCCCCCGAGCGGGCCTCGAGGACCGGGTGGCGGCCCTCGACGATCGCCAGGACGTCGCTCCGGTCCACGACGGGGCGCACGTGGCCCCGGGCGTGGGCGACCTCGGCGAGCGCGGCGAGCGTGTCCAGGCGGGCCAGCGCCCGCGCCGTGGCGAGCAGCTCGGGGGCGCGCGCGGCGACGCGCCGCCGCACGTCCTCGAACAGCTCCAGCTCGAGCCGCCGCCGCCGCTCGTCGGCGCCGAGCACCCGGGCCTCGTACGCCTTGAGCGCCTCGGTGACGTAGCGCTCGGCGCCGCTCAGCGTCTGGCGCCGGACGTACTCGGCGGGCACGCGGCCGGTGTGGGCGTGGGTGACCTCGATGCCGTAGCCGAAGACGCGGTTGAAGCGCACGCGCAGGCTCGCGATCCCGGTGCGCGCGCGCTCGCGCCCCTCGAGCCCCGCGATCCACTCGCGCGCCTCCCGCGCGTCGCGCACGAGCGCGGCGAGCCCCTCGTGCCAGCCCTCGCGGATGAGCCCGCCGTCGTGGAGCGTGAGCGGCGGCTCGTCGGTGAGCGCCTGGGCGAGCAGCGCCCGGAGGTCGTCGAGGTCCGCCAGCTCGGCCCGCGCCTGCCCGAGCAGCGGCGTCGCCAGCCCGGCGCACGCCGCCCGGACGTCGGCGAGCGGCGCCAGGCAGGTCCGCAGCCCGACGAGGTCGCGGGCGTGGGCCACGCCGAGGGTCGCCCGGCTCGTGAGCCGCTCGAGGTCCCCGACCCGGCCCAGGAGCGCCCGCAGGCGCGCGCGCGCGGCCGGGGCCGCGACCAGCGCCTCGACCGCGTCCTGCCGCTCGCCGATCGCGGCCGGGTCCGTGAGCGGCCGCAGCAGCCACTGGCGCAGGAGCCGCGCGCCCATCGGCGTCACGCTCCCGTCGAGCACGCCGAAGAGCGAGTTCCGCGCCGAGCCGTCGCTCGCCTCCAGGAGCTCGAGCGTCGCGACCGCGGTCTCGTCCAGCACCATCGCGTCGGCCGAGGAGAGCCGCGCCAGGTGCGTGAGGTGGCCGAGCGCCTGGCCCTGGGTCGCGCGCAGGTAGCCGAGGGCGCCGGCCGCGGCCTGCAGGCCGACCGTCATGTCCCCGACCCCGAAGGCGTCGAGCGACTCCACGCGGAAGTGCGCGGCCAGCTCGGCCGCCGCCCGGCGCCCCGCGAAGGCCGCGGGCTCGCAGAACGTGAGCGCGATCCCGAGCGCGCCGAGCCGCTCGAGGAGCGCCGTGTCCGCGCGCAGGGGCTCCGGCAGCAGGACCTCGGCGGGCCGGCGCAGGAGCGCCGCCGCGAGCACCCCGACGTCCTCGGCGCCGTCCTCGCCCGCCCAGAACTCGCCGGTCGACACGTCCACGAGCGCGACCCCGAGCACGCCCCGCCCCGGGGCCAGGGCGAGCAGGAAGTTGTTCGCGGCGCCGGCGAGGTAGGCCGTGTCGGTGAGCGTGCCCGGCGTGATCACGCGCACGACGTCCCGCCGCAGGAGCTTCCTGGTCCGGCCCGGCGCCTCGAGCTGCTCGGAGACCGCGATCTTCCGTCCCGCGCGGACGAGCTTGGCGATGTGGCCGTCGGCCGCGTGGTGCGGGATGCCGGCCATCGGCGCGCCCTGCCGGGAGGTCAGCGTGATCTGCAGCAGGCGCGCCGCGGTCTCGGCGTCCTCGAAGAACGTCTCGTAGAAGTCGCCGAGGCGGAACAGCAGGAGGTAGTCCGGGTAGCGGCGCTTCAGCTCCCGGTACTGCCGCATCATCGGGGTCGGCTCGGCCGGGCCCTCAGCCACCGCACCGCCTCCGGAGCCGCTCCCAGGTCGTCTCGAGCGCCTCGGGCAGGACGCGCACGTCGCCGAGCACCGACATGAAGTTGGTGTCGCCGTTCCAGCGCGGCACCACGTGCACGTGCAGGTGGTCCGTGATCCCGGCGCCCGCCACCCGTCCCTGGTTGAGCCCGACGTTGAACCCCTCGGGCCCGTACTCGGCGCCGAGGATCGCGATCGCGAAGCTCACCAGCTCCATCACGCCCGCGACCTCCGCGGCCGTCGCCTCCGCGAGGGGGCCGACGTGGCGGTTGACGACCGCCATCAGGTGGCCGGCGGCGTAGGGGTAGGCGTTGAGGACCAGGAAGGCGCGCGGGCGCCGGGCCAGGACCAGGACCTTGCGATCGTCGGGGGCCGCGGCGGCCTCGCAGAGGACGCAGCCCGACGCTGCGCGGGAGCCGGCGACGTAGCTCATCCGCCAGGGCGCCCAGAGGCGCTTCACGCCGCCAGGCGCCGGCTCACGTGTTGACGAGCTCTCGCAGCCGCTTGCCTACCTTGAAGAACGGCACCCGCTTCTGGGGCACGTCGACGGCCGAGCCGGTCTTGGGGTTGCGTCCCTTGCGCGAGTTCCGGTGGCGAATCCGGAAGCTGCCGAAGCCCCGCAGCTCGACCTTGTCACCCTTGGCCAGCGCATCGGTGATGTTGTCGAAGATGGTGTTGACGATGGTCTCGGTCTCTTTCTTGGTCAGATTCGAGATCTTCGAGACTTCGTCGATCAGGTCGGCTTTGGTCATCGTTCACTCCGTGTGTCGCCCTGAACCCGCTGTGCGAGCCCGAGGGAAAACCTAGCACGCCCTCGACGAGAATGTCAACCACCGTAAGGAGTTAGGTACCACCACCGCGATCGCGCCTGTCTGCCGCCGCGCCGCCGGAGAAACGGCTGTCACCACGCTTGTTTAGCCAATTCCCTGGCCCAGAACGCATCACACGACATGGCATATTTACGCATGTAGATTCGTCATTTATAACTATTTACCTTTGGGATAACATGAGCTCGGGACTTGGAGCGCGGACCTCAGTCCATGAGGTAGAGCGGCGTCTTGAACACGGGCAACCGGGGCTTCAGGCCCTCGAGGCCGCCGAGCCCGAGCTGGTTGCGCATGAAGTCCACCAGCGAGAACCGCCGGCGCGGCCCGACCGTCCGGGGCGGCCTGGGCAGCCCGGCGAGCGTCGCCGCGGCGTCGACCGCGTCCTCCAGGCCTCCGAGGGCGTCCACCAGCCGGAGCGCCTTGGCCTGCGCGCCCGAGAAGACTCGCCCGTCGGCGAAGCGGACGACCTGGTCGCGGTCGAGCTTGCGGCCCGCGGCCACCGCGTCGATGAACTGGGCGTGGACGTCGTCGAGGAGGGTCTGGAGCACGCGCCGCTCCTCCGGCGTCATCGGGCGCGCGAAGCTGCCGACATCCTTGAACTGGCCGGCCTTGACCACGATGTACTCGACGCCCACTTTCTTCATGAGCCCCTCGACGTTCGCGAGCTGCATGATGACGCCGATGGACCCGGTGAGGCTGCCCGGGCTCGCGTAGATCCGGTCGGCCGCGACGGCGGTGTAGTAGCCGCCCGAGGCGGCGACGGCGCCCAGCGAGGCGACCACCGGCTTGCCGGCGGCACGCAGCCGCTTGAGCGCCTCGTGGAGCTCCTGGGTCGGCGCCACGACCCCGCCGGGACTGTTGATGCGGATCACGACGGCGCGGACCGCCGGGGTCTCCCGGTACGCCCTGAGCTCCCGGACGAGGTCGTCGACGTCGAGGATGATCCCGTCGAGCTCGACGATGGCCACGCGGCCCCCGAACAGCCCCGCGCCAGCGCCGCCCGCCCCGTCGAGCAGCGTGCCGAGACTCAGCGTGAACAGCCCCAGCACGCCGACGTAGATGGCGAGGGCCGCCAGGACGACAGTCGTCCGCCGGAGCCCGCTAGTCCTCGTCGCCGTAGTCATAGTCGTCGCGGCCCTTGCCCTTCTTGCCGCGACGGCCCGGCCCGCTGCGCTCCTCGCCCGGCGTGGGCTCGATCGCGTGCGCGAGCTCCTTCAGGCTGAGCCCGATCCGGCGCTCGTTGGGATCCACGCGGATCACCAGCAGGGTCAGCTCGTCGCCGACGCTCACGATCTCGTCGGGGCGGCCGATCGGCCGGCTGGACATCTGGGAGATGTGCAGCAGGCCGTCGACGCCGGGCTCGAGCTCGACGAAGGCGCCGAAGTCGGTCAGACGGACGATCTTGCCGGTGACCCGCGAGCCCATCGGGTAGCGCTGGGCGACGGTCGACCACGGGTCGGGCTGGATCTGCTTGAGCCCGAGCGAGATGCGCTTGTTCTCCTTGTCCACGTTGAGGATCTGCGTCTCGAGCTCCTGCCCCTTCTTGAGGATCTCCGAGGGGTGGCCGACGCTCCGCGTCCAGGACATGTCCGAGATGTGCAGCAGGCCGTCCACCCCGGCCTCCAGCTCGACGAACGCGCCGAAGTCGGTCAGGTTGCGCACCCGCCCCACGATGCGCGCACCCGGCTGGTAGCGCTCCTCGATCGTCTCCCACGGGTCGGCCTCCACCTGCTTCATGCCGAGCGAGATCCGCTTGCCGGCCCGGTTGACGTCGAGCACGATCACCTCGACCTCGTCGCCGACGTTGACGAGCTTGGAGGGGTGCCGGACCCGGCGCGTCCACGACATCTCGGAGACGTGCACGAGGCCCTCGACGCCGGGCTCCAGCTCGATGAAGGCGCCGTAGTTGGTGAGGCTCACGACCCGGCCGCGCGTGCGCGTGCCGGGCGCGTACGTCTCCTCCACGCGCTCCCACGGGTCGGAGGACTTCTGCTTGTAGCCCAGGGACACCCGCCCGGTCTCGCGGTCGAAGTGCAGCACGACGACCTCGACCTGGTCCCCGACCTGGAAGATCTCCGACGGGTGGCCGACGCGGCCCCAGCTCATGTCGGTCACGTGCAGGAGGCCGTCGATGCCGCCGAGGTCGATGAAGGCGCCGTAGTCGGTGATGTTCTTCACGGTGCCCGTGAGGACCATGCCCTCGGTGAGCACCTCGAGCGTGTGCTTCTTCTTCTCCTCGCGCTCCTCCTCGAGGACCGAGCGGCGCGAGAGCACGACGTTGCCGCGGCGCCGGTTGAGCTTGATGACCTTGGCGCGGATCGTCTGCCCCACCATGGAGACGAGGTTCTTCACGGGACGCAGGTCGACCTGGGAGCCGGGGAGGAACGCCTTGACCCCGACGTCGACCGAGAGCCCGCCCTTCACGACCTCCACGACGCGCCCCTCGACGGGCACGCCCTTCTCGTACGCCTGGGTGATCGCGTCCCAGACCTTGATCTTGTCGGCCTTGTCCTTCGAGAGGACGATCAGCCCCTCGGAGTCCTCCTTGGCCTCGAGGTAGACCTCGATCTCGTCGCCCACGCCGGGCAGGCCCCCGTGCCGCAGGAACTCCTCGATCGGGATCGCGCCCTCGCTCTTGTAGCCCACGTCGACGAGCACCTCGCTCGTGCCGACGTGGACGACGCGCCCGCGGACGACCTCGCCTTCCTCGAACTCGCTGGTCGTGGACTCGCGGTACCAGTCCTCCATCCGTTCCTCGGCCGCCTCTCCGCCCTCCTCGTGCGGACCGCCGAGGTTGCGCCGTGGTTCGTCCGTCATCATCCCGCCCGTTCCTCCAGTTCTTATGATTGCTCCCGCGCTGCGGAGAGCTGCGGCCGCGCTTCACCGTGGGCCGCGACGGTATCCCTCAGGCGTGCGATCGCCGCCATCATCTCACGGCTCGCCCGCTCGTAGGCCTGCTTGCGCTCCTCCCCGCGCCGGCCCGCCGCGAAGCGGAGCGGCGGGCCGAACGTCACCCGCACCTTCGCGGGCCGCGGCAGCCAGCGGCCCGTCGGCCAGGCGCGCCCGGTCCCGCGCACGTACACCGGCACGACCGGCGCCCCCGTCATCACCGCGAGCATCGCGGCCCCCGGCCTGGGGGGGCGCAGGACGCCCTCGGGCCCACGGCTGCCCTCGGGGAAGATCAGGAGCGCCCCGCCCTCCTCGAGCACCCGGAGCGCCGCGCGCAGCGCCACCGGGTCCGCGCCCCCGCGCTTGACCGGCCGCGCGTTCACCGCCCGGATCAGCGCGCCGAAGAGCGGGATCCGGAAGAGCTGCTCCTTCGCCAGGAAGTAGAGCTGCCGCGGCGCGCAGCCGCCCACGGCGGGCGGGTCGAGCAGGCTCGCATGGTTGGCGACGAACAGCACCGGGCCCTCGGCCGGCACGTGCTCGACGCCGCGCGCCTCGAGCCCGAAGAGCGCGCGCATCAGCGCGGCGGCGACGCGCCGCACGGCGCCGTAGAGCCGGCTCCGCCGCGCGGCGCGCCCGGCCGGGTGCCCGGCGGCGCGGCGGCGGGCCTCGACGACCTCGAGCATCCGGGCGACCACCCGCTCCACCGGCAGCTCCGAGGTGTCGAGCTCGATCGCGTCGGGCGCCCGGCGGAGCGGCGCCAGCGCACGCGTCGTGTCCTGCGCGTCGCGCGCGCGGAGCTCGTCCCGCAGGGCCTCGACCGAGGCATCCCGGCCCTGCGCGCGGAGCTCGGCGTGGCGCCGCCGCGCGCGGGCGTCGAGCGACGCGGTCAGGAAGAACTTGATCTCGGCGTCCGGGCACACGACCGTGCCCGTGTCGCGCCCCTCGAGCACGACGCCGCCGCGCGCGGCCGCCTGTCGCTGCAGCGGCGTGACCTTCTCCCGCACCGCGGCGAGCGTCGTGACGTAGGACGTCGCGCGGGCGACTTCCTCGGTCAGGATCTCGCTCCTCACGTCCTCCCCGTTCAGCAGGACCGTGCCCTCCCGCACGGCGAGCACGAGCCGCGCGAGATAGCGTCGGAGCTCCGTGCCCTCGCGCGCCGGCACGCCGTCGCGGGTGATGGCCAGCGCCACCGCCCGGTACATCGCGCCCGTCGGCACCAGCGTGTAGCCGAGCCGCTCGGCGAGCAGGCGCGCCACGGTGGACTTCCCGGCGCCGGCCGGCCCGTCGATCGCGACGACCGGCTCGCGCCGCCCCGTCACGCGCCGTCCTCCACGATCACGGCCTCGGTCCCCGCCAGCGCGTTGAGCGTGGGCACGAACTGCGGAAACGACGTCGCGACGCAGGCCGTGTCCTCGACGAGGGTCTCGCCGTCCGCGCAGAGCCCCGCGACCGTGAGCGCCATCGCCATCCGGTGGTCGCCGCCACTGGCGACCCGCCCGCCGCGGAAGCGCTGCGGGCCGGTCACGGCGAGCCCGTCCGGGCGCTCCTCGACGCGCACGCCCATCCGGCCCAGCTCGCGCGCGAGCGCCGCGATCCGGTCCGACTCCTTGACCCGGAGCTCCGCGGCGTCGCGGATCAGGGTGCGCCCGCGCGCCGCCGCCGCGGCGACCGCGAGGACGGGCACCTCGTCGATGAGGCGCGGCACCAGGGCGCCGCCGATCTCGGTCGCCGCGAGCCCGGTCGCCTCGACCGTCAGGTCGGCGACCGGCTCGGCGTCCTCCCGGCCCTCGGCGCGCCCCAGGCGCGCGCCCATCGCGCCGAGCACGTCGAGCAGCCCCGTCCGCGTCGGGTTCACGCCGACCCGCGCGACCGTCACCCGGCCCCCCGGGACGAGCGCGCCCGCCACGAGCAGGAACGCCGCCGAGGAGATGTCGCCCGGCACGTGGACCGTCGCGCCGGAGAGCGGCCCCGGCGTGAGGGTGACCGTCGGGCCGCGCGTCTCGACGCGCGCGCCGAACCGGCGCAGCATCCGCTCGGAGTGGTCGCGCGAGGGCGCGGGCTCGGTCACCGACACGGGGCCGTCGGCGGCGAGGCCCGCGAGCAGCACCGCCGACTTCACCTGCGCGGAGGCCACCGGCGACTCGTACGCGAGCCCCGAGAGCGGCCGCGCGCCGCGCACGGCGAGCGGCAGCTGCGTGCCGCCGGCCCGCCCGAGGAACGCGGCGCCCATGCGTGCGAGCGGTCCGGTCACCCGGCCCATCGGGCGCCGGCGGAGCGAGGCGTCGCCGGTCAGCGTCGCGCAGAACGGCTGGCCCGCGAGCACCCCGAGCAGCAGCCGGGCCGTCGTCCCCGAGTTGCCGCACTCGAGCACGTCCTCGGGCTCCCGCAGCCCCGCGAGCCCGGCGCCCACGATCCGGTAGTGGCCGGGCCCCTTGCGGGTCACGTCGGCGCCCAGGGCCTGCACCGCGGCGATCGTGCGCAGGCAGTCCTCGGCCTCGAGGTAGCCGTGGACCTCGGTCGGGCCCTCGGCGAGCGCGCCGAGCAGCGCCGCCCGGTGCGAGATGGACTTGTCGCCCGGCACCACGGCGGCGCCCGCCAGGCGCGTCACGGGCCGCACGCGGAACCTCACCGGAGCCCCTCCCGCGCGGCGCGCGCGCGCTCGAGCGCGGCCCGCAGCGGCTCGGGCACTCCCGCCGCGATCAGGCGCTCGAGCTCGTCGAGCGCGCCGCGGAAGCGCCCGAGGCTCGCGAGCACCGCGGCGCGGTTCGCGACGAAGATCTCCGTCCACACGTCGGGGTCCGAGGCGGCGATGCGGGTGGTGTCCCGGAAGCCGCGCGCGGCGAACTCGAGCGCCTCGGGCTCGCGCCGCGCGACCGCGTCCACGAGCGCGGAGACGACCGCGTGCGGCACGTGGCTGATCGCTGCGACGATCCGGTCGTGGCTCTCGGGGTCGAGCGCGCGCACGCGCGCGCCGAGCGCCTCCCACAGCCCCGTCACCGCCTTCGCGGCGCGGGGCTCCGTCCGGTCGGTCGGGGTGACGATCACGGTCGCGCCGCGGAAGAGGTCGGCGCGGGCGACGGCGTACCCGCTCTGCTCGGAGCCGGCCATCGGATGGCTGCCGACGAACGCGAGCGGCCGCGCGGCGGCCAGGCGCTCCGCGGCGCGCACGATGCCGCCCTTCGTCGAGCCCACGTCGGTCACGATCGCGCCGTCGGGCGCCGCGCGCCAGACGCGCCCGAGCAGGCCCTCGATCGCCAGCACCGGCGCCGCGAGCAGCACGAAGTCGGCCTCCCGCACCCCGGCCTCGAGGTCCGTCGTCGCCCGGTCGAGCACGCCCTCCCGCAGCGCCGGCTGGAGCCGGCCGGCGTCGCGGCCGACCCCCACGATCTCGCGCGCCAGGCGCTCGGCGCGCGCCGCCTTGGCGGCGGAGCCGCCGAGCAGGCCGACGCCGACGATCGCCAGCCGCTGGATCACGCGGACGGCTTCCCCAGCACGGCGCGGAACGCCCTCACCAGCTTGCGGTTCTCCTCCGGCGTGCCGACCGTCACCCGGAGCGCGGTCTCCATCCCGAACGGCGTCATCGGGCGGACGATCACGCCCTCCTTCAGGAGCCGCTGGTAGATGTCCGCGGCGCTGCGGCCGGCGTCCACGAGGATGAAGTTGGCGCGGGACGGCACGTACTGCAGGCCGAGCGCCTTGAACTCCTCGTAGAGGAAGTGGCGGCCGGCCTCGATCGTCCGGACGCACTCGAGCACGTGCGGCTCGTCGTCCAGCGCGGCGAGGGCCGCGGCCTGCGCGAGCGAGTTCACGTTGAACGGCTGCCGGATGCGGTTCATCAGCGCGATCGCGTCGGCGTCGGCGATGCCGTAGCCCACCCGTAGCCCGGCGAGGCTCGCGGCCTTCGAGAAGGTGCGCAGGACGATGACCTTCCGGCCCTGCTTCACGTACGCGAGCGTCTCGGGGAAGTCCGGCCCCATCGCGAACTCGATGTACGCCTCGTCGAACACCACGATCGTGCGCTCCGGCACGCGCGCCATGAAGTGCTCGACCTCCTCGGCCGTCACGATGGTCGCGGTCGGGTTGTTCGGGTTGGCGATGAACACCAGCTTGGTGAGCGGCGTGAGCGCCCGCGCCATCGCCTCCAGGTCCAGCCGGTAGTCCTTCAGCATCACCATGACCCGGACGCCGCCGGCGGCCTGCACGATCATCGGGTAGACGACGAACGACGGGTGCGGCACGATCGCCTCGTCGCCCGGGCGGAGGAAGGCGCGCACGAGCAGCTCGATCAGCTCGTTCGAGCCGTTGCCGAGGACGATCTGCTCCGGCGAGACCCCGTGCTTCTTGGCGAGGGCCTGGCGCAGGTAGAAGCCGCTGCCGTCCGGATAGCGGTTGAGCGCGGCGAGCGCCGTGACGATGGCCTGCCGGACCCGGTCCGACGGCGGGAGCGGGTTCTCGTTGGAGGCGAGCTTGATCGCGTCGTGGATGCCGAACTCGCGCTCGAGCTCCTCGATCGGCTTGCCCGGCTCGTAGGGCGCGATGCCCAGGATGTGCTCGTTGGCCAGTGATTCCCACTGCGTTGGCATGGGCTCTCCTTATGCCGCGGGATAGGACCCGAGGATCTTGAGGTACAGGGTCCGCTCCCCGATCTCAGCCAGTACCGGTGCGACCTCGGGCGTGTCCCGGTGCCCCTCGAGGTCGACGAAGATGACGTACTCCCACGGGCCGTGCTTGGCCGGGCGCGACTCGATCTTGGTCAGGTTGAGCTTCGCCCGGGCCAGCGGCTCCAGGATGCGGTACAGCGAGCCGGGCTCGTTCCGCATCGCGAACAGGATCGAGGTCTTGTCGCGTCCGGTCGGCCCGACCGGGCGCCGGCCGATCACGAGGAACCGCGTCGAGTTGTGCGGGTTGTCCTCGATCCGCGCCCGCAGCACCGGCACCCCGTACAGCTCGCCGGCGAGCGCGGAGGCGATCGCGGCGAGCGCCACGTCCGCCCCCGCGAGCTCCGCGGCCGCCGCCGTGGAGGCCACCTCCTCGGTCGGGACGTCCGCCAGGTGCGTGGCGAGCCAGCCGCGGCACTGTGCGAGCGCCTGCGGGTGCGAGAGCACGCGCTTGACGGCGCCGAGCTCGCCCGCCCGCGACAGGAGCTGCTGGGCGATCTCCAGGCGCAGCTCGCCGCAGATCACCGCGTCCGACGCGATCAGCCGGTCGAGCGTGACGTTCACGGCGCCCTCGGTGCTGTTCTCCACCGGGACGACGCCGACGTCGGCGAGCTCCCGCTCGACCTCGTCGAACACCTCGGCGATCGAGCGCGACGGCCGGTAGCTCGCGGCGCTCCCGAAGCGCTCCCGCGCCGCCTGGTGCGTGAACGTCGCCTGCGGGCCGAGGTAGGCGACCGTGGGCGTCGCCTCGAGGGCCCGGCACCCGGACAGGATCTCCCGCCAGACGGCGGCGATGGCCTCCGCGGGCAGCGGCCCCGGATTCGACGCCGTCAGCCGGCGCAGGATCTCCGCCTCGCGCTCCGGCACGTAGACGGGCGCGTCCTCGCGTCGTTTGAGGTCTCCGATCTGGAGGGCGGCCTCTGCGCGTTGGGTGAGGAGCTGGAGAATTTGATTGTCGAGTTCGTTGATCCTGAGACGCCAATCGTCCCAGTTCATAGAAACTCCTGGCGGCCTGGAACTCGTCGACGTTCGGTCATTATAGGCTCGGCCTTCGTCGGAGGGCAAGGTGCAGCGCCCGGAGCGCCCCCGCCCGCCGGCGGCGCCGCCACGGCGGCGCGGAGCGCCCGCACCTCGTCCGGCGTGAGGCGGCGCGAGACGCCCGGTCGGAGCGCGCCCAGCCGGATCGGCCCGAACGCCACCCGGCGCAGCGCGGTCACGCGGTGGCCGAGCGCCTGGCAGTAGCGCTTGACCTCGTGCTTGCGGCCCTCCGCGAACACGAGCCGCAGCCGGCTCTCCCGCGCGCCGGTGCGGGTGAGCTCGACGGCGCGCGGCCGGGCCGGGCCGTCCTCGAGCGTCACGCCGCGGCGCCACCGGGCCAGATCCGCCCGCGCCACGCGCCCCTGCACACGCGCCTCGTACACCCGCGGCAGCGCGTAGCGGGGGTGCAGGAGCCGGTGCGTCAGGGCCCCGTCGTTCGTCAGCAGCAGCACGCCCTCCACGTCCCAGTCCAGGCGCCCGACCGGGTAGAGCCGCACGTCCTCGGCGACGAGGTCCGTGACGACCGGGCGCCCGTGCGGGTCGGCGAGGGTGGTGACGTAGCCGCGCGGCTTGTTGAGGACCACGTAGCGCGTGGCCTCGGCCGGCGGGAGCGGGCGGCCGTCGACCGCGATCGTGTCGGCGTCGGGGTCGGCGAGCGTCGCCGGGCCCGCGGCGGCGCCATTCACCGCGACGCGGCCCTCGGCGATGAGGCGGTCAGCCCCCCGCCGGGACGTCAGGCCCGCCTGCGCCAGGATCTTGTTGAGCCGGAGCTTCGCCATGCTCGCCCACGCCCGCGAGCTCGGGCACGACGAGCTCGCCCTCCACCCGGGGCAGGTCACCGAGGTCGCGCAGCCCGAACGCGACCAGGAACTCGCGGGTCGTCTCGTAGAGGAACGGCCGCCCGGGCGCGTCCTTGCGTCCGGTGATCCGGACGAGTCGCCGCTCGAGCAGGTTCTCGAGCACGCCCTCGGAGTTCACGCCGCGGATCGCGTCCACCTCGGGGCGCGAGACGGGCTGCTTGTAGGCGACGATCGCCAGGGTCTCGAGCGCCGGCCGCGACAGGCGCACGCGTGTCCGTGCGCGGGCCAGGCGGACGAGCCACGGTGCCACCTCGGGCCGCGTGACGAGCCGGAAGCCGCCGCCCACCTCGACGATCTGCAGGGCCCCGCTCGCCGCCTCGTACCGGGCGCGCAGCTCGTCGACGAGCGCGCGCGCCGCCGGCGCGTCGGCCAGCTCGAGCACGTCGCGGATCCGCTCCGCCTCGAGCGGCGTGTCGGAGGCGAACAGGAGGGCTTCGACGATCTCAGCCGGCGTCGGCACGCGTGGCGTCCCCGGTCGGTGCGGCGGTCTGACGTTCGATGACGATCTCGCCGAACAGCTCGGTCTGCTGGGCCCGGATGCGGCCGAGCCGGACCAGCTCCAGCACGGCGAGCAGGGTGACGACGATCTCGGAGCGCCGGCGCTCGCCGCCGGTCAGCGACGAGAACAGGAGCGACCACGTGTCCCGCAGGAGCGCGAGGATCTCGGTCATCCGCTCGAGGATCGAGGGCGGGTTCGGCTCGATCTCGCGCGGCTTCTGGCGGAGCTGCTCCTCGATGAGCCGCCGGAGCGCCCGCTCGAGCCAGTGCACGCTCAGGTCCTCGAGCGGGACCTCCTCCGCGGGCGGCAGCCCGCTCCCCGGGCGCCCCCAGCGCAGCGCCTGCTCGGCCTCGCGCGCCGCGAGCCAGGCGCCGAGCGCCTTGACGCGCGCGTACTCACGCAGGCGCTCCTCGAGCTCGAGCTTGAGCGCCTCGGCCTCCTCGTCGAGCGGCTCCTCGGCCTCGTCCGGCGGCACGAGCAGCTTGGACTTGAGGTAGATCAGCGTCGCCGCCATCACGAGGTAGGCGCCCGCGGTCTCGAGGTCGCGGAACTCCATGGCCTCGAGGTGGGCGAGGTACTGGTCGGTGATCGTGCGCAGGGGCAGCGCGGCCAGGTCGATCTCGTTCGTGCGGCAGAGGTGCAGCAGCAGGTCGAAGGGGCCCTCGAAGCTCCCCACGCGCAGCGTGAGGTCGCGCGCGGACTCGGCCACACTCATGGCGTCAGGTTCACCGCGGCGCGCACCTCGTCCATCGTCCGCCGCGCGACGGCCTGGGCGCGCTTCGAGCCCTCGCGCAGGATGTCGATGATGACCTCGGGCTTCTCGGCGAACTTCTGCCGGCGCTCGCGGATCCCGTCGAGCCTCGGCACGAGGTGCCCGAGCAGCACCTCCTTGCAGTCGAGGCAGCCGATCCCCGCGGTGCGGCAGCCGGTCGCGCACTGCTCCCGCTCCACGGGGGGCGTGAAGATCTTGTGCAGGTCGAACACCGGGCAGATGTCGGGGTTGCCCGGGTCCGAGCGCCGCTTGCGCGCGGGATCGGTCACCATCGGCCTGACCTTGCGCACGATGGCCTCGGGGGTGTCCGACAGGTAGATCGCGTTGTCGTAGGACTTCGACATCTTGCGGCCGTCGGTCCCCGGGACCTTCGGGATCTCGGTCAGCTTGGCGTCCGGCTCCGGGAAGACCGGCCGGAACGCGTTGTTGAAGCGGCGCGCGACCTCCCGCGTGAGCTCCACATGGGGCACCTGGTCCACGCCGACCGGGACCCACGTGGGCTTGTACATGAGGATGTCCGCCGCCTGGAGCAGCGGGTAGCCGAGCAGGCCGTACGAGGGCGACGCGATCCCCTGCTGCTCGATCCGCTCCTTGTACGTGGGCACGCGCTCGAGCCAGCCGACCGGCGTGACCATCGAGAACAGCAGGTGAAGCTCGGCGTGCTCGGGCACCAGCGACTGGATGAAGAGCGTGGAGCGCTCCGGGTCGAGGCCGGCGCCGAGCCAGTCGGCGAGCATCTCGATCGTGTCGCGCGGGACCTCCGACGTGTCGTAGTCGTCGGTGAGCGCGTGCCAGTTCGCGACGAAGTAGAAGCAGTCGTACGCGTCCTGCATGCGCACCCAGTTGTCGAGCGCGCCGAGGTGGTTGCCGAGGTGGACCTTCCCGGTCGGGCGCATGCCCGACAGCACGCGTTCCCTGCCCTGCGCCATCACTGCCTCGCTCTCTCCCAGATCTTGGCCGAACGGATGAAGACATAGTACGCGTAGAGGCACGCCAGAAGGAAGCCCGGCCAGCCGTCGAGGAAGCCGCCCCGCGCGACGTACATCCCGAGGAAGCGGCCGGCCGGTCGCAGGACCAGGTCGCCCAGGCCGGCCCGGCGCCCGCTCCGGACCCACTCCGCCGCGGCGAGCGTCGAGTAGCGGTCGGCGCGCGCGAGGAAGTCGGCGACGCCGCGGTAGCTGCGGTGGATCAGCGGGTGCCGCAGCCGGCTCACCGCGCCCTCGACCTGCACGGACTCGTGGACGTCGCGCTCGACGAACCGGCCGCGCCCGCGGCGGAAGAGGCGGAGCTGCCAGTCGGGGTAGAGGCCGCCGTGCCGGATCCAGCGCCCCCAGAAGATGTTCCGCCGCGGCACGCGGAAGCCGTCCTGCGGCGGCGCCGCGGCGAGGACCGCCGCGATCTCGAGGCGCAGATCGCGCGAGACCTCCTCGTCTGCGTCGAGCGACAGGATCCAGTCGCCGGTCGCCTGCGCGAGCGCGAAGTTCTTCTGCGCCGCGAACCCCGCCCACGGGCGCACGAGCACGTGGTCGGTGAACTCGCGTGCGATCTGCACGGTCTTGTCCTGCGACTCGGCGTCCACGACGATCAGCTCGTCGGCCCAGGCGACGCTCTCGAGGCAGGCGCGCAGCCGCTCTTCTTCATTCAGCGTGATCACCACCGCCGCCAGCCGCGCCCGACCGCTCACCGCCCTCCCCCCCGCCCCGCTCGCCTCGCCCGCCGGGCGGCCTCGGCTCGCCCTGCCACATTCAGCGCGATCACCACCGCCGCCAGCCGCGCCCGGCTCATCCGGCGAGCTCCGCGACGGCGCGGAACACGCGCGCGACGTCGAGCGACCCGAGCGTGCCGTCCGGGCCGGCGAGCGCGCGCCCGCCCTGGCCCCACGGCCCGTTTCGCTCGATCGAGGTCGGCCCGTAGAGCCCCACGCACGGCGTGCCGAGCGCCGCCGCGAGGTGGAGCGGGCCCGTGTCGCCGGCGACGACGACCGAGGCGCGCCGCAGCACCGCGCAGAGCTCCCCGAGCCCCGTCGGCGGCGCCGCCAGGGCGCCCCGCGGCGCCGCCGCGACGATCGCGCGCGCCGCCGGCTCCTCGCTCGGCCCCCAGACGACCAGCACCGTCGCGCCCGCCTCCTCGACGAGCCGCGCGGCCAGCCGGGCGAAACGCTCGACCGGCCAGCGCTTGTCGGGCCGCCCGGCGCCGGGATTCAGCACGACGAGCCGCCGGCGCGGCTTGATCCCGGCGCCCGCGAGGACGTCGTCCACCCGCGCCTCGGCCCCGGCGTCGACGGGCAGCGGAAACTCGACGGCGGCGGGACGCACGCCGAGCGGCGCCAGGAGCGCGAGGCACTGCTCGACGACGTGGCGCGCCTCGGGCGGCGGGGCGACGCGGTGGTTCGTGAACAGGGCGTTGAGCGGCTCCCGGCAGCGCGCCGCGACGAAGCCGATCCGGAGTGGCGCGCCCGTCAGGGCCGTGAGGACGCCGCTCTTGGCCAGGCCCTGCAGGTCGACCGCCACGTCGAAGCGCGCCGCCCGCAGGTGGCGCGTGAGCTCGCTGATCTCGCCGCCCGCGTGCACCGCAGCGAGGGGCCGCCCGAGCGCCCGGAGGTCGAGGGCGCGGCGCCAGCCCCGCGTGTCCACGGGCACCACCGCGTCGACCGCCGGGTTGTCCCGGAGGATCGCGGCCTCGCGCCGCTCCGCCAGCCAGACGATCCGCGCCTGCGGGAGGCCCCGGCGCAGGGCGGCGGCGACCGGCAGCGCGTGCACCACGTCGCCGAGTGACGAGAGCTTGACCAGGGCGACGTTCACCGGAACCGCTCCAGCACGCGCGCGATCAGGTCGCGGGTCGAGTGGTCCTTCGGGTCGCCGACCACGGCGACCCGGCCGCCGTGCGCGCGGACGCTCGCGGCCTCCGGCACGGCGTCGGGGGCGTAGTCGGTCCCCTTGGCGTGGACGTGGGGCCGGAGCGCGGCGACCAGGCCGTCGGCCGTGTCCTCTGCGAACACCACGACGTGGTCCACGGCGCGCAGCGCGCGGAGGATCTCGACGCGCTCGCCCACGGGCATCAGCGGCCGGCCCGGCCCCTTGAGCCGCGCGACCGCGGCGTCGTCGTTGACGCCCACGAAGAGGACGTCGCCCAGGCGGCGCGCCGCCTCGAGGTAGCGGACGTGACCGACGTGCAGGAGGTCGAAGCAGCCGTTGGCCAGGACGATACGCTTGCGCTCGGCCCGCAGCCGCTCGGCGAGCGCCGCGGCGTCGGCGATGTTCACGAGGCGGCGCTGGAGCCGAGCGCCTGCCGCAGCTCCGTCGCCGTCACCGTCGCGGTGCCGCGCTTCATCACGACGATCCCGCCCGCCACGTTCGCGAGCGACGCGGCCGCGAGCGGCGAGGCCCCGGCCGCGAGCCCGAGCGTGAACGCGCTGATCACCGTGTCGCCGGCGCCGGTCACGTCGGCGATCTCGTCGGTGCCGTGGATCGGCACGAACGTCGTCGCCCCGTCGCGCTCGAGCAGCGCCATCCCCCGGCTGCCGCGGGTGACGAGGAGCAGCCGGGCGTCGAGCCGCTCCAGGAGCTGGCGCCCCGCCTTCTCGACCGTCCGCTCGTCGTCCACGTCCAGGCCGGTGAGCTGGGCGAGCTCCGCCTCGTTCGGCGTCGCGGCCGTCACGCCGGTGAAGCGCGGCAGCTGGTAGCGGCTGTCCACCGTGACGATCGCGCCGCTGCGCCGCGCGAGCGCGCGCACGCGCTCGAAGACGCGCGGGGTGACGGTCCCGTAGCCGTAGTCGGACACGAGGAAGGCGTCCGCGCGCGCGCCGAGCGCCGTGAGCCGCGAGAGCAGCGCGTCCTCGGTCATCGGCTGGAGCTCCCCCGACGGCTCCCGGTCGAGGCGCACGACCTGCTGGCGGGTCGCCTGGTAGCCGCCCGCCATGATGCGCGTCTTCACCGTGGTCGTCCGGCCCGTCTCGGCGACGAGCCCGTCGGTCGCGATCCCGCGCGCGTGGAACAGCGCGACGAGCTCGTCACCGGCGGGGTCGCGCCCGAGCACGCCGATCGGCACCACGCGGCCGCCGAGCGCGGCCACGTTGTGCGCGGCGTTCGCGGCGCCGCCGAGCAGCGCCTCGCGCTCGGTGAACCGGAGGATCAGCACGGGCGCCTCGCGCGAGATGCGCGCGGGCTTGCCGAACAGGTACTCGTCGGCGATCACGTCGCCGACGACGACGACCGTCCGGCCGCCGAAGACGTCCACGCTCGCGCGCACCCGCGCCGTCACCTCGCTCATCGACGCCCGCCCGCCAGCACCCACTCGACGGCGTCGAGCAGGTCCTCGGCCACGTGATCCGGCGCCACCGCGAAGCCGGCCCGCCGGTACTCCCACTCGCCCAGGCCGTAGCCCGTGAGCACGAGGACGCCGCGCGCGCCGACCGCGCGCGCGGTCGCGAGGTCCGAGGCCTTGTCGCCCACCAGCGTCGAGCGCCCGAGGCTGAGGTCGAGCTCGGCCGCGGCGCGGAGCAGCAGCCCGGGGCGCGGCTTGCGGCAGTCGCAGTCCGTGCGGAAGGGCGGCTCGCCCTCCGTGGGGTGGTGCGGGCACACGTAGAGGCCGTCGAGGTGCGCGCCCTCGTCCTTGAGCTGCGCGACCAGCGCGGCGTTCACGGCGGCGAGCACGTCCTCGGAGAAGTAGCCGCGGGCGACGCCGGCCTGGTTCGTCGTGACCACCGCCGCCACGCCCGCCCGGTTCAGCCGGCGGATCGCCTCGGCCGAGCGCGGCAGCAGGCGGAGCCGGCGCGGGTGGTTGACGTACCCGACTTCCTCGGTGAGCGTCCCGTCGCGATCGATGAAGACAGCCCCCCTCGGACCCACGCGGCGAGTGTACGCGCGGGCCGGAGATTTCTCAAGGAAAATCGGGCGTTGCGGCCCCCAACCGGCGATACACCTTCGCGAATCCAGCGACCTGCCGGGCGAACGTGTAGGGCTCGGCCGAGCGGCGCGCCGCGGCCGAGAGCTCGTCGGCCGGCGCCGCGCGGAGCCGCTCGACCGCGCCGGCCAGTGCGTGGGCGTCGTGCGGGTCCACGACCGCGCCGTTGCGGCCGTCCTCGATCAGCTCGGCGCCGCCCGCCTCGCGGCTCGCGACGACGGCCACGCCCGCGGCGAGCGCCTCCAGGTGGACCTGGCCGAAGGGCTCGTAGCGGCTCGGGAGCACGACGAGGTCGGCCGCCGCGTACCACCGCTCCGGCTCGGGCTGGGGGCCGAGCCACGTCACGCGGCCGCCGACGCCGAGGCGCTCGGCCGCCGCCCGCCACGGACGGGTCTCCCCCTTGCCCACGACGACCAGCCGGCTCGCGCGGTCGTCGAGCGCCGCGAGCGCCTCCAGCGCGGTGCCGAGCCCCTTGCGCTCGAAGCCGCTGCCGACGAAGAGGAGCGCGAAGGCGCCGCGCGGGAGCCCCGCCGCCTCGCGCGCCGGGGCGCGCCACGCCGCCCTCTGGCGCGGGTGGAAGCGCTCGAGGTCCACGCCGTTGTAGACCACCGAGAGCCGCGCGGCGCCGACGCCGTGGAGCTCCGCGATCTCGCGCGCGCCCCGCCGGGCGATGGCGACGATCGCCGGCGTCCGCGCGAACACGCGCCGCTCGAGCGCGAGCACCACCCGGTGGTAGGCACCGCGCGCGGGCGGGCCGGCGCGGCTCGCGAGGTACGCGCGGTGGCAGCCCTCGCCGGCCCGGTACACGTCCTGGACGAGCGTGCGCTCGTGACTCTGGACCAGGTCCCAGGCCCCCCGCGCGACGACCAGCCGCGCGCCCGCCGCGAGCGCGAGCGCGCGCGCCGCCGACGGCAGCGGGGGGAGCGGCAGACGGTGCAGCGTCACGCCCGGCACGGGCCGCTGGCCCGGCGGCGAGAGCAGGTGGACCTCCACGCCGTGCGCGACGAGCGCCCCGACCAGCCCGGCGGTCGCACGCTCCACGCCGCCGTGGAACACGAACGGGCGCGCGATGAGCAGGAGCCTCACGGCCGCGCCAGCCGGTCGAGCAGCGGGTACAGCACCGCCCGCGCCGCGCGGAAGCTGTAGCGCGCCTCGCAGCGCTCGCGCGCGCGCCGCCCGAGCTCCGCGGCGCCGGCCGGGTCGTGCAGGAGCCGCGCCAGCGCGACCGCGAGCGCGGGCGGGTCGCCGGGCTCGACCACCACGCCGCAGCCTTCGAGGATCTCCGGGATCATCGACACCCGCGTGGACACGATCGGGCGCGCGAGCGCCATCGCGTCGAAGAGCTTGGCGGGCACCTGCCCCACCGTGTCGGAGGTGTCCCGCTGCGGCACCGCGACGACGTCGGCGGCCGCGAGGTAGCCCGGCACGTCGTCGAACGGAACCTCGCCCACGCACCGGACGTGGGGCAGGTCCGCCCAGCGGCGCGCCCGCGGGCTCGCCGGGTCCACGCCGACCAGGACGAGCACGACGCCCGCGCCGAGCGCGCGCACCGCCTCGGCCAGGTCCTCCACGCCCTTGTGGCCCCGGGGCGTGCCGAGGAACATCACGACGCGGCGCTCGCCGACGCCGAGCCGCGCGCGGGCCTCCGCGGCGGGCCAGCGCGCCGGGTCCCACGCCTCGGTGTCGCGCACGTGGGTGAGGAACGTCCCGCCGAAGCGGCGCTCGAGGAACCGCGAGGCGACCGTGAGCGCGTCGGCGCGCCGCACGAGGCGCTCCATCAGCCACGTCGCCGCGAGCCCGTTGGGGTCGGCGAGGTTGACCGCGCGCCCGAGCGTGCCCCAGGCGCCGCCGCGGTAGAAGAACCCGAGCTCCCAGTCGTCGATGTCGAGGACGAGCGGCCGCCGCCGCCGCGCGCGCGCGAGGAGCCCGAGGCCGAAGCTCGTCGGGCGGGGCTTCGAGGCGAGGATCAGGTCGCCGTCGACCAGGCGCAGGAGCTCGGGCACGCGCGCGGCGAAGGCCGGATAGCGGCCGGCGCGGACGGCGCGGTAGGTCACCGGGCCGCCCTGCGCCGGCCGCCAGCGCGCGGGCCCGAACTGCGGCCCGACGACCTCGACCTCGTAGCGCGGCCGCAGCAGGCGCGCGAGCAGCTCCGCGCGCCCCGTCGCGTTGTCGGCGAGGTCGAACGCGAGGACCGAGACCTTCACGCGGGGACGCCGGCGGCGAGGGCCCGGTAGCGCGCCTCGAGCGCCTCGGCCAGGCGCGCGCCGGAGTAGCGCGCCTCGACCAGCCGCCGGCCCGTCCGCCCGAGCCGGGCGCGCGCGCCCGCGTCCGCGAGGAGGCCGGCGAGCGCCGCCGCGAGCGCCGCCGCGTCGCCCGCCGGCACGAGCGCGGCGTCCACGCCGTCCGTCAGCACCTCCGGCACGACGCCCACACGGGAGGCGACGAGCGGGCGCCCGGCGGCCAGGACCTCGAACACCACGCGCGACATGCCGTCGGACTCGACGGGCACGTAGAGCGCCAGGTCGAGCGCGCCGAGCGCCCGCGGCACGTCGTCCACGAACCCGACGATCGCCACCTGCGCCTCGAGCCCCGCCCGCCGCACCGCCTCGCGGATCGACGCCTCCATGCCCCCCTGGCCCACGAAGACGAAGCGCGGCCGCACGCCGCGCGCGGCGAGCCGGGCGGCGGCGTCGAGCACGACGCCGTGGCCCTTCATCACGCGCAGTCCCGCGAGCATCCCGACGAGCGGCGCCCCGTCGCCGCCCAGGCGCGCGCGCGTCGCCGGGTCCGGCGCGAGCGGACGGTACGCCTCGGTGTCGGCGCCGCCCGGCAGCGCGGTCACGCGCTCCGGGGGCAGCAGGCCCGCGGCCAGGTACTGGCGCCGGATCGCCTCGGTCACCGTGACGACCCAGGCGGTGGCCTCGCGGTACAGCCAGCGGTTCGCCGCGTGGGGGCGTACGGCCTGCGCGATGTGGCGCGTCCGCACGAGCGGGCGCGGCGCGCGCGCGAGCCGGTTCGCGACGGCCGCGAGCCAGTGCTCCTTGCCGCGGTGGACGTGCACGACCTCCACGTCCGGCAGCAGCGCGGCGAGCCGGCGGACGTCGGCCAGGTCGGCGTGGGGCCGCAGGCCGCCCGCGAAGGCGAACGTCGTCACGCGGCTCACGCCCTCGCGGCGCGCCCGCGCGATCACCTTCGCCTCCGTCCCGGCGCGGAAGCCGAGCGTCACCGCGTGGCCGCGCCGCTCCAGCTCCCGCGTGGCGCGCGCCGCCCAGTAGGCGTCCGAGGACCAGCCGCGGCAGGAGACGAGCTGCAGGACCCTCACGCCAGCCTCCGGTAGAGCGCCTCGACGATCTCGACCGACCGCTCGAGCCCGAACTCCGCCTCCGCCCGCCGGCGGCCCGCCGCGCCCATCGCGCGGCCGCGCGCGCGATCCGCGAGCACCCCCAGGAGCGCCTCGGCCACGCGCACGGGCTCGTCCTCGCCGAGCAGGAGCCCGGTCTCGCCGTCCACCACGGTCTCGGGCAGCGCACCCACGCGCCGCGCGACGACGGGGCGCGCCGCGGCCATCGCCTCGAGCGCCGCGCGGCAGGACTCGTCGGAGCCCGCGGCCATCAGCACGAAGCAGTCCGCGGCGGCGAGCACCTCGGGCAGGTCGCGGTCGCGGTAGCCGGTGAACACCACGCGGTCGCCGAGCCCGAGCGCCGCCACCCGGGCCTCGAGGCGGTCGCGCGCCTCGCCCTTGCCGACCAGCAGCAGGCGGGCCTGCGGCAGCGTCCCGAGGAGCAGCCGGAAGCCGTCGAGCAGCAGCTCGTGGCTCCGGTTCGGCGCCAGGCGCGCGACCGAGACGATCACCGGGGCGTCGCCGAGGGCGAACTCCTCGCGGACCGGGCGCGGGTCGGCGCCGGCGGCGAAGCGCCCGAGGTCGGCGACGCCGGGGAGCCACACGACCCGCTCCGCCCCGAACCCGACCTCGCGGCAGCGCACCTCGATCTGGCGCGACACGACGAGCGCGGCGGCGGTGCGCCGGTAGAGCCGCGCGGAGAGCTGGTCGCGCTTGACCGCGCGCAGGTTGTGGAACGTGCGGACGACCGGCGGCCGCCCGCCCGCGCCGCGCCGCGGGCGCGCGAGCATCGCGAGCCAGTGGTCGTGCGAGTGGTGCGCGTGGATCACGTCGACGGCCTCGGCGCGCACGAGCGCGCGCAGGCGCAGCGCGTCGCGCGCGAGCGCGGCCGGCCCCGCGCGAGGGTCGAGCCGGAGGCCGCCCACGAGCTCGAGCCCCGCCTCGCGCGCCTTCGTCTCGAACCGGTCGCCCGGGATCGCCCCCAGCAGGACGCGATGCCCCCGCGCGCGCAGCCCCGCGACCAGGCGGATCGTCGGGTCCGCGCTGCCCGTCCACCACCGGTTGGCGGCGAGGTGCAGGATCCTCACGCGATCCCCGCGCGCAGGCCGTCGAGCGCCCGGGCGACGGCCTCGGCATCGATCCCGCGCATGCACGGGTGCTCGATCGGGCAGGTGCGATAGAAGCACGGCGCGCACGGCACCGCGTGCCGCACCACCGCGGCCGCGCCGCGCGGCGCCGTCAGGCGCGGGTCCGTCGGCCCGAAGAGCGCCGCGACGGGCGTGCCGAGGGCCGCCGCGAGGTGGGCGACGCCCGTGTCGCCGCACACGAGCGCCTCGAGCTCCACGAGGAGCGCCGGCAGCAGCTCGGCCCGGTCCCGCCCGGCGAGGCTCACCGCCCCGGAGCCCGCCGCGACCTCGGCCGCGAGCGCGGCGTCGCGGGCCGCGCCGAGCACGACCGCCGTCCGGCCCGTGGACGCGACGCGCGCGCAGAACTCGACGATCCGCTCGCGGGCCCAGACCTTGGCCGAGCCGTACGCCGCGCCGACGTGCACCCCGACCCGCGCGCGGCCCTCGGGCGCGCCGGCCTCCTCGAGCAGCCGCCGCGCCTCGCGCCGCACCGCCGCGTCCGGGGCGGGGGCGCGCAGGCGCGGCTCCGCCGCCCCGGCGGCGACGCCGAGCCGCGCCGCGAGCAGCAGGTACTCGTCGATCTGGTGCAGGCGCGGCGCGGGCAGCGGGACCGGGTCCCGCAGCAGGACGCCCCGCGCGCCCACGGCGAACCCGATGCGCCGGCGCGCGCCCCAGTACACCGCGGCGAGCGCCGACTCGAGCGAGTTCGGCAGCAGCAGGGCCGTGGCGGCGTCGAAGGCGCGGACCGTGTCGGCCGTGGCGAGCCGGCCGCTCCACGCGCGCGGGTACACGACGACGACGTCGCCGAGTCCCTCGCCGGCCAGCAGGCCCGCCCACGGGCCCGCGAGGAGCACGCGCGTCCCCGGCAGCCCCTCGCGGAGCGCGCGCAGCGCCGGCACCGCCATGACGGTGTCGCCGAGCCAGTTCGGCAGCCGGACGATCAGGCGCTCGAGCACACGCGCTCGAAGGCCGCGCGCCAGGCCGCCTCGCCCGAGCGGAGCTCGAGCCTCACGCTCAGCACGTACAGCGGCCGGTGCGGCAGCGGGAGACGCCGCAGGCGGATCCAGTCCTTCTCCGTCGTGATCAGGCCCTCGGCCGCGAGCGCGGCGGCGCGGCGCTCGAGCGCCCCGAGGTCCGCCGGGGAGTACCAGTGGTGGTCGGCGAACGGCACCAGCTCGGCGACCGCCAGCCCCGCCTCGCCGAGGGTGTGCTCGAACGCCGGCGGCGCGGCGATGCCGGCGAACGCGAGCAGGCGCCGGCCCGCGAGCGCGCCGAGCGCGACAGGGCGCATCCGCGCGGCCTCCCAGCACTCCGCGGGCACGTACGCCGCGGCGAGGACGGGGACGCCGGGCGCGTGCGCCGCGACCGTCGCGACGACCTCGGGCGCGTCCTGGGGCCGCGCCGCGCCGGTGGCGACCACGAGGTCCGCGCGCGCGAGGGCGCGCAGGGACTCGCGCAGCGGCCCGCCCGGCAGGAGCCGGCCGTTGCCCCACGGGCGCCGGGCCCGGGTCATCACGATCTCGAGGTCCTTCCGGAGCGTGCGGTGCTGGAAGCCGTCGTCGAGCACGATCGCGCTGACGCCGAAGCGCTCGAGCGCCAGGCGGGCGGCCGCGTACCGGTTGGCGCCGACCACGACCGGCACGCCGGGCAGCCGCCGGGCGAGCAGGAACGGCTCGTCCCCCGCGTCCTCCGCGTCGAGCCGGATCGCCGCCGCGTCGGCGACGACGTGGATGCCGCCGCTCTTGCGGCCGTACCCGCGGCTCACCACGGCGGGCCGCCGCCCGAGCGCCGCGAGCGTGGCCACCGCGACCTCGACCGCCGGCGTCTTGCCCGTCCCGCCGACCGTGAGGTTGCCGATCGAGACGACCGGGCACGGGAGCGCGCGGCACCTGAGGACGCCGCGCGCGTAGAGCCACTCGCGGGCGCCGAGCAGGCCGCGGTAGCCGCCCTCCGCGACGCCGAGCAGGCGGCGCGCCGGGCCCGGCGGGAAGCCCTCCTCCCAGCCGCGGACGAGCCGCGCCCCCGCCGCGCGCCGCCCGGCCCTCACGCCGGGTCCCCGGGGCCGAGGAAGCGGCGCACCAGCTCGAGCGTCTCCCGCACCGCGCCGTGCCGCGCGGCCGCGGCCTCGCAGCCCGCCTCGCCCATCTTCGCCCGGAGCGCCCCGTCGGCCAGCAGTCGCCCGAGCGCGCGCCCGAGATCCTCGGCGCCCTGCACCACGAGCGCGGCGCCCGCCGCCTCGAGCAGCGCGGTGGACTCGCGGAAGTTGTGCGTGTGCGGCCCGGAGAGCACGGGCTTGCGCCGGAGCGCGGCCTCGAGCATGTTGTGGCCGCCGTGCGGGACGAGGCTCCCGCCCACGAACACGACGTCGGCGATCGCGTAGAGCGTGGCGAGCTCGCCGACCGTGTCCAGGACGATGACCGCGCCCGGCTCGCGCTCGCGCGGCAGCTCGCTCCGGCGCACCGCGGGCCAGCCCGCGGCCGCGACCAGCGCCAGCACCTCCGCGGTGCGTTCCGGGTGGCGCGGCGCCAGCACGAGCGTGAGGTCCGGGCACTCGGCGCGGGCCGCGCGGTGGGCCTCGAGCACGGGCGCCTCCTCGCCGCGGTGCGTGCTGCCCGCGATCCAGACGCGCTGGCCCGCGTACAGCCCGAGCAGCCGCCGCCAGAGGTCCACCGCCCCGGGCGCGTCGGCCGCCGGCTCGTGCTTGAGGTTGCCGGTGACGACCACGCGCTCGGGATCGGCGCCGAGGGCGATGATGCGTCGCGCGTCCTCCTCCGACTGCATCGCGAAGACCCGGACGTCGCGCAGCACGCGGCGCATGAAGCCGCGCACGAGCCGGTAGCGGCGGTACGACCGGTCCGAGATCCGGCCGTTGGCGATCAGCACGGGCACGCCGCGCGCGGCGAGCGCGCGCAGCGTGTTCGGCCAGAGCTCCGTCTCCATCACGATCACGAACGCGGGCCGCAGCGCGCGGACCGCGCGCCGCGCGGCGCCGGGCAGGTCGACCGGGAAGAAGCGGTGCTCGCCGAGGGCCGCGTACCGCTCGCGGACCACGTGCGCGCCGGTCTCGGTGACCGTGCTGACGACGAGCGGGAGCTCCGGGTAGAGCCGCCGGAGCCCCTCGACGAGCGGCGCCGCGGCGATCGCCTCGCCCACCGACACCGCGTGGACCCAGGCGCACGGCCCGTCCGCGACCGGCGCCAGGAACCCGAGGCGCGCCCGGGCGTGCACCGGCATGCCGCGGGCGAGGCGCCGCGCGAGCGCCGCGGGGGTGTAGACGAGCGCGAGGGCCGCGAGCGTGAGCGCGTCGTACACCCAGAGCATCAGGCGCATGCCAGGCGGTCCGCCGCCGCCGTGACGTCCAGGAGGCCCCGCTCGAGGTCCTTCGCGGCGCGCGCGCGGTCGGCGGCGCGCGCCACCGCGACCGGCGCCCCGAACACCGCCCCGCAGCGCGCGAACGGTGCCGGGATCAGGAACGCGTCCCAGCTCCGGAGGCGCCGCGCGGGGCGCGCGCCGAGGGCCAGGGGCACGACCGGGACGCCGGTGAGCGCCGCGAGCGCCACGACGCCCGGCTGCAGGCGGCAGCAGGGCCCGCGCGGCCCGTCGGGGACGACGGCCACGTCCCGGCCCTGGCCGAGCGTGCCCACGAGCGCGCGGATCGCCGCGGCGCCGCCGCGCGACGACGAGCCGCGCACCACGTCGAGGCCGAAGCGCCGGGCGTAGCGCGCGATCAGCTCGCCGTCGCGCGAGCGGCTCGCCAGCAGGGTCACGCGCCGCGCGCCGTGCGTGCGCCGCAGGCGCGCGTTGAGCCACGGCATCATGAGGATCCGCCCGTGCCAGACCGCGTAGATCACGGGCTCGCCCGCCCGCCAGCGCGCCGCGACGCCGTCGGCGACGTCGACGGACAGGGAGAGCGTGGCGCCGAGCAGGCGCACCGCCGCCGCGCCGAGCGCCGGCCCGAGCGTCAGGACCGCGCTCACGGCGCCGCGCCCGCCTCGGCCAGGACGAGCCGCGCGGCGCGCACGCCGACCCCGGGCTCGCCGAGCCGGCCCGCCAGCTCGCGGAAGGCGCCGCGCTGGGCGTCGAGGGCCCCGGGGGTGTCGAGCAGCCGCAGGGCCTCGGCCGCGAGCCGCTCGGCCGTCGCCCGCGCCTGGTAGAGCTCGGGCACCACGGCGCGGCCGAGCGTGAGGTTCGCGAGGCTGATCCAGGGCACGCGGATGAGCAGGCGGGCCAGGAATCCGCTGAGCCGCGAGACACGGTAGCACACGACCATGGGCGTGCCGAGCAGCGCCGCCTCGAGCGTCGCCGTGCCCGACGTCACCAGGACGAGGTCCGCGGCCCGCATCACGGCGTCCGCGCGGCCGGCCACGACCCCCACGGCCGGCGCGCCGGCGAGGTGGCGCGCGACCAGCTCCGCCTCCACGGTGGGCGCCTGCGCGAGCACGAAGCGCACGTCCGGTCGCGCCGCGCCGACGCGCGCGACGGCCTCGCGCATCAGCGGGAGCATCCGGTCGACCTCCTCGCGCCGGCTGCCGGGCAGGAGCCCGAGCACGCGCGCGTCGGGGGCCAGGCCGAGCGCCCGCCGGGCGGCGTCGCGGGCCGGCGCGTCGGCCAGCGCGTCGAGCAGCGGGTGGCCGACGAACGCGACGGGCACGCCCGCGCGCCGGTACAGCGGCGGCTCGAAGGGGAAGACCGCGAGCACGAGCGACACGAGCCGCCGGATCGTGCGCACGCGGCCGCCCCGCCACGCCCAGACCTGAGGCGGGATGAAGTAGACGACGGGCACGCCCGCGCGCCGCGCGGCGCGCGCCAGGCGCAGGTTGAACTCGGGGAAGTCGATCAGCACGAGCGCGGACGGGCGCGGCGGCCCCGCGAGCGCGGCCCGGAGCCGGCGCAGGGCGCGGAAGAGCAGCGGCACGCGGGAGAGTGCCTCGCTGCCCCCGACCACCGCCGACGCCGTCACGTCCACCAGCAGCTCCATCCCCGCCGCCGCCATCCGGCTCCCGCCCATCCCGACCAGGCGGCAGTCCGGCGCGAGCCCCTTGAGGCCCCGGCACACGGCGGCGCCGTGCAGGTCGCCCGAGGCCTCGCCCGCCACCAGCATGATCGTCGGCGCGTCCACGCTCAGGGCCCGCCGCCCGCGACGGCCACGAGCGCGACCTGCGCCGCGTCGGCGAGGCGCACGGTGGCCGGCCGGTCCACGACGAGGACGCGGCCGGCCTCGACCGCGACGACCGTCGCCCCCCCCGCGGCCGCCGCCTCGAGCGTCTCCGGGCCGACCGCGGGCGTGTCGAACCGGTAGTCGTGGTCCCCGCCGACCGCCTTGACGACCACCGCGCCGGGCCCGGCGAGGCCCGTCCCGCGCCGGATCGCCGCGGTGGTGCCCTCGAGCGCCTCGACCGCGGCGACCGCGCCGCGCTTGAGCACGACCGTCTGGCCGACGTGCGCCTCGGCCGCCTGCCGCGCGAGCGCGAGGCCACGGCGCACGTCCGCCCACTCCGCCTCGCTGGGTCGCGCCGCCGTGAGGCACCCCTCCGCGCACAGCCAGTCGCCCAGGAACGGCCGCTGGTCGAGGAGCGTGATCCCCATGCCGGCCAGCGTGGCCACGACGACGTCGAGCAGGCGCACGTCCGCGAGCGACCCCGCGCGGGTGGCGAGGCGCTCGAACACCTCGTCGCCGGGGGCCTTCAGGACGTCCGCGGCCAGGAACCGCCCCGCGAACAGCACGGCCGACACGCGCTCGGCCTGGAGCGCGGCCAGCACCGGCGCCACCTCCGTCAGCCGCGCCGCCACGACGCGGTCGGCGTGCGGCGCGAGCCCCTCGACCCGGCCGACGGTGAAGGCGACGACGCGCCACCCCTGGCGCCGCGCCTCGCTCGCCATGCGCGCCGGCAGGACGCCGGCGCCGCACATCAGCCCGAGCGACCGCTCCACGGCAGGGGGTCGGAGTACGTGGCCTCGCAGCGCCCGTCGCGGATCATCGCCTCGACCTCGAGAGCGACCGCGAGCGAGCGGAGGTCCTCCGCCTCGGCGAGCACGACGCGCTCGCCCGCCCGCGCGCGCTCGACGGCGCGGATCAGGTGCTGGACCTCGAGCTTCAGCGGGTTGTCCTTGTGGACCTGGACGTGCTCGACGAAGGAGGCCCGCCGGTAGCGGATCGACTCCCGGTTCAGCGTGTACTCCTGCGCGGCGCGGCGGTGGATGCGGATGTCCTGCTCCGCGTAGTCCAGCAGGACGTAGGCGTCCGGCTGGGTGATCGCCAGCGTGCGGATCTTCTCCTCGGTGGCGCGGCTCGCGGTGATGAGCGCGATCGTGCCGGACTCGAAGCCGATCTGGACGTTGGCCACGTCGGTCACCGCCGAGTGCACGCTCGAGCCCATCGCGACGAGGCGGCGCGGCGCCGAGTCCACGAGCCCCAGCACGATGTCGATGTCGTGGATCATCAGGTCCATCACGACGGTGTCCTTGGCGACCCGGGACGCGAAGGGGCCGAGGCGCCGCGACTCGATCAGAATCGGCCGCTCCACGATCTTCCGCAGCTCCTGGACGGCGCCGTTGAAGCGCTCGACGTGGCCGATGTGGAGCACCGCGCCGGCGCGCCGCGCGATCGCGAACAGCTCCCGCGCCTCCTCGAGCGTCGGCGCGATCGGCTTCTCGACGAGCACGCTGACGCCCGCCTCGAGCAGGTCGGCCGCCACCGCGAAGTGCTGCTCCGTCGGCACCGCGACGCTCGCGACGTCCACCTGTCCGAGCAGCGCCCGGTGATCGGTGAACGCGCGCGTGTCGTAGTGGGCCGCGACGCTCGCCGCGCGGTCGGGGTCGGCGTCCACGACGCCCGCGAGCTCGATGTCCCGGAGCTCCGCGTAGACGAGCATGTGGTACTGCCCCATGTGGCCCGCGCCCACCACGCCGGCGCGGAGCCGGCGGTCGCCGACCGTCGTCATACGGGCTCCCCCTGCGCCGCCGCGGCCGCGCGCCCCTCGTCCGCGGGCGCGCCGCCGCCGCGCCACGGCGGCCCGCAGATGCCGCGGCGCGAGGTCTCGACGAACGCGAGCAGGCGCCCGACCGCGGCGACCGCGGGCAGCTCCCGCCGGATCCGCTCCACGGCGCTCTTCGGCGCGAGGCCCGAGCGGTAGAGCAGCCGGTACGCGTCCTGGAGCACGCGGCGCTCGGCGGCGGGCATGCCGTGGCGCCGCAGGCCGACGACGTTCACGCCGTGGACGGCGCCGGGATTGCCGTCCACCAGCATGTACGGCGGCACGTCCTGGCTGATCTTCGTGAGCCCCCCCACGTACGCGAAGGCGCCGACGCGGCAGAACTGGTGGACGCCCGCCAGCCCGCCGAGCGTGGCGTGCTCCTGGACCTCGACGTGCCCGGACAGGCCGACCGCGTTGATCAGGATCACGCCGTCGCCGACGCGGCAGTCGTGGCCGACGTGGCACATCGTCATCAGCAGGCAGTCCGCGCCGACCTCGGTGACGCCGCCGGGCGTCGTGGCCCGGTGGACGGTCACGTACTCCCGGAGCACCGTGCCGGCCCCGAGGCGCACGCCCGAGGGCGTGCCGGGCTTGAACTTGAGGTCCTGCGGCGGCGCGCCCACGATGCTCCCGTGGCCGACGCGCACGCGCGGCCCGAGCTCCACCTGCCCCTCGAGCACGCAGTGGTGGCCGACCTCGACGCCGGCGCCGAGCGTCACCCCGGGGCCGATCACGGAGTACGCGCCGACCCGTGCGTCCGGCGCGAGTCCCGCGCGCGGATCCACGAGCGCCGTCGGGTGCACCGCGCTCATTCCTCGGCGTCCTCGCCGCGGGGCTCCGGGGCGGCGATCCCGAGCTGGCCCTCGAGCCGCTGCAGCCGCCGCTCGGCGGCGCGCAGCCGCCGGACCAGCTCCGGCAGGCGCCCTTCCGCGACCCAGACGCGCCGCGCCTGCGCCACGGGCCGCGCCGGCGTGCCGAGGACCTTCTCGCCCGCCGCGACGTCCGCGGCGATCCCCGCCTGCGCGCCGGAGACGACGCCGTCGCCGAGCGTGACGTGGTCGGCCACGCCCACCTGGCCCGCGAGCACGACGCCCCGCCCGAGGCGGCTCGAGCCGGAGACGCCGACCTGGGCGACCAGGATCGAGTCCTCGCCGACCTCGACGTTGTGGCCGATCTGGACGAGGTTGTCGATCTTCGTGCCCCGCCGGATCAGCGTCTCGCCGAGCGTCGCGCGGTCGATCGTGGTGTTCGCGCCGATCTCGACGTCGTCCTCGATCCGGACGCTGCCCACCTGCGGGATCTTCCGGTGCGCGGTGCCGTCGTGCGTGTACCCGAACCCGTCGGCGCCGATGACGGCGCCCGCCTGCACGACGACGCGCCGGCCGAGGCGCACGCCGGGGTAGAGGACCACCCGTGGGTGGAGCACGCAATCCTCGCCCACCTCGGCGCCCGCGCCGACGTACGCGAGGGCGTGCACCCGCACGCGGGCGCCCACCGCCGCGCCGTCCTCGATCACCGCGAACGGCCCGACCGAAGCACTCGCGTCCACGCGGGCGCCGCGCGCCACGGCCGCGCTGGGATGGACGCCCGCCGGGACGGCCGCCGCCGGATGGAACAGCGTGAGCAGCTCGATGAGCGCCAGCTGGGGCGCCTCGGCCCGCAGCGTGGGCGCGGGCAGGCCGGCGGCGTCGGGGGGGACCAGGAACGCGCCGGCGCGGGAGGCCTTGGCGGCGGCGGCGTAGCGGCGGTCGATCAGGAACGAGATCTCGTGCGGGCCGGCGGTGTCGAGCGGCGCCACGCCGGTAACGACGCGCGACGGATCGCCGTCGAGAGTCGCGCGGAGGGCCACGGCGAGCTCACCGAGGGTGAACCCGGCTGCCTTGCCCATCCCGCTACTTCTTGCCCTTGGTCCCGGCCTGCTGGTCGTACGCGCGGATGACTTCGTCCGTGAGGTCCGCGTCGGCCGAGGCGTAGAGCACCATCGCGCCCCGCTTCTCGACGATGATGTGGTAGCCCCGCTCCTTGCCGACCCTGGCGATGATCCCGGACAGGGCCTGGAGCACGTGCTGGAGCAGCGCCTGCTCCTTCTTCTCCAGCTCCTTCTGGAAGTCGTCGGCCAGGCGCGCGGCGTCGCGGCGCTTGCGCTCGAAGGCGTCCTGCTTCTCCCGCCGCGCGTCCGCCGTCATCAGCGGGCCCTTCTTCTCCAGCTCGTCGCGCAGGCTCTCCAGCTCCTTGCGCTTGCCGTCCATCTCGCGCTGCATGGTGCCCCGCTCCCGCTCGAGCTGCTCGCGGGCGGCGACCCCGGCGGCCGAGCGCGCGAGCACGCGCTGGACGTCGATGAAGCCGACCCGCGTCGCGCCCGCGGCGGCGGCCGGTGCGGCCGGCGCCTGGGCCCACGCGGCCGTCACCGAGGCGGCCAGCGCCGCGACCACGAGGACACTCCGCACGTGCGCTCCCCTCATCCCTTCCCCCCCTAGAACGGCGACCCGACCGAGAAGTGGAAGGCGCCGAAGTCCTCACCCTTCTTCCGGTCCAGATTCACACCGTAGTCCAGCCGCAGCGGGCCGAACGGCGAGAGCCAGCGCAGGCCGGCGCCCGCCGCCTCGCGCGTGTCGGTCGGATCGAACTTGGTCCCGAAGCCGTACGCGTTGCCGACGTCGAAGAAGCCGGCGACGCGGATGTTGAACGGCAGCGGGATGATGTACTCGACGTTGCCCAGCACCTCGGACGTCCCGCCCACGCGCACGCCGCCCTCGTCCTGGGGCGAGAGCCGGCGGTTCTTGAAGCTCCGGACCGAGTTGGGGCCGCCCAGGTAGAAGCGTTCGAACAGCGGCAGGGGCTCGTCCGACCACCCGAACCCGTACCCCGCCTCCGCCCGGGCGCCGACGACGTGGTTGAACCAGACGGGCCAGAAGTAGCTCGTGGAGCCGATCGTCTTGACGAAGCGCGAATCGCCGCCGAGCCCCGCGAACTCCGCCGACAGGCTCGTCTGCCCACCGCGCGTCGGCGCGAAGACGTTGTCCCGGCTGTCGCGCGCGAGCGCAGCGTTCACCGCGGAGGTCACGCGCGTGCCGGACTCGTCCCGCAGCGCGTCGGTCGCCGACTCGGTGAGGCTCGCGATCTCGTCGCGCGACACCCGGTAGCCCGTGAACCAACGCCAGTACTCGGCGAACGGGTGGCTCAGCCGCAGGCCGCCGCCGAGCGAGTCGTAGTCGTACTCCGGGTACTGGCGCCGCGTGTTGAACAGGTCGAAGCCCGCCGACAGCGGGCGGTCGAACAGCCACGGCTCGGTGAAGCTGATCACGCCCTGCTGGCTGTTGGCGCCCGCGCGGATCCGGATCGACGCCTCCCAGCCCCGGCCGAGGAAGTTGCGCTGCGCCAGGTCGATCGTGCCGATGAAGCTGTCCACCGACGAGTAGCCGCCGCCGATGCTGAAGAGGCCGGTCGGCTTCTCGGTCACCTCGACGTTGACGACGATCTTCGTCTTGTCGGACCCGGGCTGCGTCGTCAGGTTCACGGTCTCGAAGTATCCCAGGTTCGTCAGCTTCTGCCGCGAGCGCTCCCGCTTCTGCAGCGTGTAGAGCTCGCCCTCGTGCAGGAGGAGCTCCCGCCGCAGGATCTTCTCCTGGCTGCGCACGTTGCCGCTGATGTTGATCCGCTCGATGTAGACTTCGGGCCCCTCCGCGATCTCGAACGCGAGCGAGATCGTCGCCGCCGACTCCGACTGCTCGCTCTTCGGGTTCACGTCGGCGGACGCGTGGCCGATCGTGCTGTACAGGTCGGTGATGGCCTTCAGGCTCTCACGGAGCTTCGAGCGCGAGAACACGTCGCCCTTCTTCAGCCCGATCCGGCGGGTGATCTCCCGCTCCGGGAAGAGCGTCACGCCGCTGATCGTGACGTCGCCCACCCGGAACTGCGGGCCCTCGACGATCACGAACGTGATCGTCACCCGGGCCTTCTCGCGGTCCACCGTGATGTCGTGCGACTCGACGCGCGCCTGCACGTAGCCGTGGTCGTTGTAGAGCTGCAGGACGCGCTCGACGTCGTCCTCCAGGCGCTGGCGCTGGACCGTGCCGCGCAGGATGAAGAACTGCCGCTCCCGCGTGGCGAGCACGTCCTTGATGGCGCTCTCTTTGAGCCCCGTGTTGCCCTTGACGACGATCCGGTCGATCGTCATCCGGCGCCCCTCGATGATGTTGAACGTGACGCGGACGTCACCGTCGGAGAACTTCTCGACGTCCGGGCTCAGCTGCACCTCGAAGTAGCCCTCGTCCTCGTAGTACTCCTTGAGCTTCTCGACCGCGCGCTGGACGTCGACCGGGTTGTAGACGCTGCCGAGCTTGATGTTGATCTTCTCCTGCAGGTTCTCGGTGCTGAGCTTCTTGTTGCCGATGAAGTCGACGTCCCGCACGAACGGCCGCTCGGTCACCACGAAGGTCACCTTCACGCCGCCCTCGAAGTCCTCCACGCGCATCTGGACGTCGTCGAAGAACCCGAGGGCGAAGATCCCGCGGATGTCCTCGGACAGGAGGTTCGGGTTGAACGGCGCGCCGACGGTGGTCTTCACGCGGCCGAGGACGACCGCGTCCTGCACCCGCTTGGTGCCCTCGACGGCGATCTCCTTGACGGTGATCGGCGGCTGCTGTGGCCGCTGCGCCTCGACCGCCGCGACCCGGAGGAGGGTTGCCGCCAGAACGACGACCATGCTGAGACGGACTCGCGCCCCTGTCGTCACCGGACTCTCAGGCGAGGGCGACCAGGATCCTAGTGCTCTGCAAGCTCGAGGGGGGCTTCCGCGGGCTGCGCCTCACGGAACGTGAAGCTCGCCCCCTCGACGTCCACCTCGATGCGGGCGCTCTCGGCCACCTGGCCGCGCACGATCGCCTCGGCCAGCGGATCCTCGATGTGCTTCTGGATCGTGCGCCGGAGCTGGCGTGCGCCGTACGTCGGGTCGTAGCCCTTCTCCATCAGCGCGGCCTCGGCGGCCGGCGTGAGGACCAGCTCGATGCCTTTCTCGGCGAGCTGCTTGTTGATGCGGGCGATCATCAGCCGGATGATCTGCTTGATGTGGTCGAGCGCCAGCGCGTGGAAGACGATGATGTCGTCGATCCGGTTGAGGAACTCGGGCCGGAACGCGCGCTTCAGCTCCTCCAGGACCCGGTCCTTCATCTTCTCGTACGACGCCTCGTCGCTCTCCTGCAGGAACCCCGGCGACACGCGCTTGCCGATGAGGCTCGTGCCGAGGTTCGACGTCATGATGAGGATCGTGTTCTTGAAGTCCACGACGTGCCCGAGCGAGTCGGTGAGCCGCCCGTCGTCGAGGACCTGGAGCATCATGTTGAACACGTCCGGATGGGCCTTCTCGATCTCGTCGAACAGGACGACCGAGTACGGCCGCCGGCGCACCTTCTCGGTGAGGAACCCGCCTTCCTCGTAGCCCACGTAGCCGGGCGGCGCGCCGAGGAGGCGCGACACCGAGAACTTCTCCATGTACTCCGACATGTCCACCCGGATCAGCGCGTTCTCGTCGCCGAAGAGGTACTCGGCGAGCGCGCGCGCCAGCTCGGTCTTCCCGACGCCGGTCGGGCCGAGGAAGACGAACGAGCCCACCGGGCGTTTGGCGTCCTTGAGGCCGGCGCGCGAGCGGCGGATGGCCCGGGACACCGCGGCGACCGCGTCGGCCTGCCCGATGATGCGCCCGTGGAGCGCCTCCTCCATGCGGGCGAGCTTCGCGGACTCCTTCTCCTCGAGCTTCGAGAGCGGGATGCCGGTCCAGCGGGACACGATGAACTCGATGTCCTCCTCCTCGACCGACTGTGTCCCCTTCCCCTTGTTCTTCTCCCACTCGCGCTTGAGCTCTTCCTCGCGGTGCTGGAGGAGCTTCTCCTTCTCGCGGAGCGCGGCGGCCTTCTCGAACTCCTGCGCCTCGAGGTACATGTCCTTCTCGCGCCGGACGCGCTCGAGCTCCTTCTCGATCTCCTTCAGCTCGGGCGGCGGCATCAGCGCCATCAGGCGCGTCCGGGACGAGGCCTCGTCGATGACGTCGATGGCCTTGTCCGGCAGCTGGCGGTCCGTGATGTAGCGGTCGGCCAGGTGCACCGCGGCGTTGATCGCCTGCTCGGTGATCTTGACGCGATGGTGCGCCTCGTACTTGTGCCGCAGCCCGCGGATGATCTCGATGGCCTCCGGCACCGACGGCGCCTTGACGATGACCGGCTGGAACCGCCGCTCGAGCGCGCCGTCCTTCTCGATGTACTTGCGGTACTCGTCGAGCGTGGTCGCGCCGATCGTCTGGATCTCGCCGCGCGACAGCGCGGGCTTCAGCATGTTCGAGGCGTCGATGGCGCCCTCGGCCGCGCCCGCGCCGATCAGCGTGTGCAGCTCGTCCAGGAAGAGGACCACGTTCTCGGACTGCCGGATCTCCTTCATCACGGCCTTGAGCCGCTCCTCGAACTGGCCGCGGTACTTCGTGCCGGCCACGAGGGCGCCGAGGTCGAGCTGCAGGAGGCGCTTGTTCACGAGCACGTCGGGGACGTCGTGGCTCACGATCTTCTGCGCGAGGCCCTCGACGATCGCGGTCTTGCCGACGCCCGGCTCGCCGATCAGGACGGGGTTGTTCTTCGTGCGGCGCGCGAGGATCTGGATGACGCGCTCGATCTCCTGCTCGCGCCCGATCACCGGGTCGAGCTTGCTCTCCCGCGCGAGCTGGGTGAGGTCGCGCGCGAACTCGTCGAGCACGGGCGTCTGCGAGCGCTTCTTCGGCCGCGGGTAGTACTGGTCGCCGAGCAGGGCGAGCGTCTCCTGCCGCACCTCGTCGAGCCGCGCGCCGAGCGACTCGAGGATCTTCGCGGCGATCGACTGGCCCTCCTTCATCAAGCCGAGCAGGAGGTGCTCGGTGCCGATGTAGTTGTGGCCGAGCTGACGGGCCTCCTCGATCGAGAGCTCGAGGACGCGCTTGGCCTGGGGCGTGAAGGGCACCTCACCGAACGTCAGGGTCTTGGGGAAGCCCGCCAGGGCGCGCTCGACCTCGGCCTTGACGGTCTCCAGGCGCAGCCCGAGGCGCTGCAGCACGGCGGTCGCGATGCCCTCGCCGTCGCGAATCAGGCCGAGCAGGACGTGCTCGGTCCCGACGAAGTCGTGCCGGAAGCGACCCGCTTCCTCCCGCGCCAGGATGATGACCCGCCGTGCCCGTTCGGTGAATCGCTCAAACACTGGTTTTCCCCACCCCTTCCACAGACCGTACGGCGTGAAATTTTCTTTCGACGACGGCTAGTTAGTGGACCACGGGGCCAGTATAGCCCACGCCCCAGGGGCCCTGCTAGCCTTTTTCTTCCCGAGCGACTAACTCCGCGAAAGTCCGGCTGAATCCTCGCGATCCCGCCCCGGGCACCCCGTGACGGGTCCCGGACCCCTCAGTCCGGCCAGGCGGCGATCTGCCGCGCCCGCCCCTCGACCAGCCGGTAGCCGCGCTCGGCCTTGCGGGCGAGGTCCGGGTTGTGCGTCGCCACGAGGAAGGCGACGCCGCGCTCGGCCCCCAGACGCAGGAACAGGTCGTAGATGACCTCGCTCGTCTTCGGGTCGAGGTTGCCGGTCGGCTCGTCGGCGAGGATCAGGCGCGGCCGGTTGATCAGGGCGCGCGCGATCGCCACGCGCTGCTGCTCGCCGCCCGACAGCTCCCCCGGCCGGTGGCGCGCCCGGTCGCCGAGCCCGACCTCGGCGAGCGCGGCCTTCGCGAGCTCGCGCGCCTCCGCCGTCGGGCGCCGCGCGATCAGCGCCGGGATCATCGCGTTCTCGAGCGCGCTCAGCTCGCCGAGGAGGTTGTAGAACTGGAACACGAACCCGACGTCCTGCCGCCGGTAGCGGACCAGCTCGGGCTCGCTCCGCGCGAACAGGTCCTCGCCCGCGAAGAGCACGCGGCCCCCGTCGGGCCGGTCGAGCCCGCCGAGCAGGTGGAGCAGCGTGGACTTGCCGACGCCGGAGGCGCCGACGAGCGCCACGAACTCGCCGCGGCGCACGCTGAGGCTCGCGCCGCGGAGCACGCGCAGCACCTCGGGCCCGGTGCGGTACTCCTTCTCGAGGTCCTCGGCGACGAGGAGCGCCTCGGCCGCCGCTCGGCTCGCACTACTCATAGCGGAGCACGTCGACGGGCGCGAGCGCGCCGGCGCGGCGCGCCGGGATGATCGTCGCGAGGAAGGCGAGCAGCAGCGTGGCGCCGACGACCATGAGCCCGTCGGCGAGCGTGAGCTTCATCGGCAGGTAGTCGATCTGGTACACGTCCCCGGCGAGCCGGATGATCTTGTAGGTGTTCTGGGCCCAGATCACCGCCAGGCCGACGGCGCTGCCGGCCACGGTGCCGACGACGCCGATCGTCATGCCGACCGCGAAGAACAGCGCGGTGATGCTCCGTCCGGAGGCGCCGACCGCCTTGAGGATCCCGATCTCCTTGCGCTTCTCCGCGACCAGCAGGACCAGGTGGCCGATGATCGCGAACGCCGCGACCAGCACGATGATCGTGACGACGACGAAGAGCGCGTACTTCTCGAGCTGGAGCGCGGCGAACAGGTTGCGGTTCATGTCCATCCAGTCGCGGACCCAGAACGGGAACCCGAGCGTCCCGGCCACCGCCCGTCCCACCCGCTTGGCCTCGAACGGGTCGTCGAGCTTGACCTCGATGCCGGTCACGCCGGCGAGCCCGGCGAACTCCTGCGCCGCCGGCAGCGCGAGGTACGCGATCGAGGCGTCGAACTCGTACATGCCGATCTCGATCGTGCCCGCCACGGTGTAGCGCCGCATCTTCGGCACCATCCCGACCGCGGTGAGGGCGCCCTGGGGCGAGATCACCGTGACGCTGTCGCCCGGCACGACACCGAGGGTGCGCGCGAGCTCGCGCCCCAGGACGATCGCGGCCTGGCCGTCGGCGAGCGGGGCCAGGCTGCCGCTGCGGAGCTGCGCCCGGACGTCGGCGCGGACCGCCGCGTGGGCCAGGTCGATGCCGCGGATCAGGCCCCCGTGCGCGCCGCCCGCCGCGGTCGTGAACAGCGCCTGCTGGTGCACGAACGGCGTCGCCGAGCGGACGCCCGCGAGCGTCCGGATGCGCTCGGCGATCGCCGGCGCGTCGCGGAGCCCGCCGCTGCCGCTCTGGTAGACGAGCAGGTGCGGGTTGGCGGCGATGATCTTGTCGCGGATGCCATCCTGGAAGCCCGTCATCACCGCGAGCACCACGATCAGCGCGGCCACGCCGAGGAAGACGCCGCCGACGCCGATCCAGACGAAGAGCGACAGGTTCGCGCGCTGGCCGCGCGCGCGCAGGTAGCGGAGCCCCATGAAGACCTCGAACGGCAGGTTCAGGGCAGGGCCTCCGCCTCGCCGGCCTGGCCGCGGGCCTCGGGCCGCAGGTGCGGGAACAGGATGACCTCGCGGATCGAGGGCTGATCGGTGAAGAGCATCACCAGCCGGTCGATGCCGATTCCCTCCCCGGCCGCGGGCGGCATCCCGTACTCGAGCGCCCGCACGTAGTCCTCGTCGAGCCAGTGGGCCTCGTCGTCGCCGCGCGCCTGGAGCTCGCCCTGCTCGCGGAAGCGCGCGAGCTGGTCCACGGGGTCGTTGAGCTCGCTGTACGCGTTGGCCAGCTCGCGGCGGCCGATGAACAGCTCGAACCGGTCGACCAGCAGCGGGTTCGCGCGGCTCTTCCTGGCGAGCGGCGAGAGCTCCACCGGGAAGTCGACCACGAACGTCGGCTGCACGAGCGTGGGCTCGATGAGGGTCTCGAAGACCTCCTTCCAGAGCTTCCAGAGCGGCCCGCCGCCGTGGGCGAGCCCGCGCGCCGCGGCGGCGCGCGCGACCACCGCCGCGTCGGTCGCCGGCGTGACGCCGACGCCGAGCGCCGCCGAGAGCCCGTCGAAGAAGGGCAGCCGCCGCCAGGGCGGCGTGAGGTCGATCTCGTGCTCGCCCCAGGGCAGCCGCAGCGTGCCCTTGAGCGCCTGGGCGAGCTCCACGAACAGCGCCTCGGTGAGCTCCATCAGGTCGGTGTAGTCCGCGTACGCCTGGTAGAACTCGAGCATCGTGAACTCGGGGTTGTGCTGCGTCGAGATCCCCTCGTTGCGGAAGCTCCGGTTGATCTCGTACACGCGCTCGAAGCCGCCCACGACGAGGCGCTTGAGGTACAGCTCGGGCGCGATGCGCAGGTAGAGGTCCATCCCGAGCGCGTTGTGGTGGGTCCTGAACGGCCGCGCGATCGCGCCGCCGGGGATCGGCTGCATCATCGGCGTCTCGACCTCGAGGAAGCCGCGCGCCTCGAGGAAGGCGCGGAGCGCGCCCACGAGCCGCGAGCGCAGCCGGAAGATCTCGCGCGTCTCCGGGTTGACGATCAGGTCCACGTACCGCTGGCGGTAGCGCGTCTCCACGTCCTTGAGGCCGTGCCACTTCTCGGGCAGTGGCCGGAGCGACTTGGCGAGGAACGTGAGCGCCTTGACCGCCACCGTCAGCTCGCCGGTCCGCGTCCGGAACAGCTCGCCCGTGACGCCGACGAAGTCGCCGAGGTCGAGGTCGGTGAAGCGCGCGTACTCGTCGCCGAGCTGGTCGGCGCGCGCGTAGAGCTGGATGCGGCCCGTGTAGTCCATCAGGTGGGCGAAGCAGGTCTTCCCGTGGTGGCGGAGCGCGACGATGCGGCCGGCGACGCTCACGGGCCCGGCGCCCTTCATCTCCTCCTCGGCCGCGCCGTTGAACCGCGCGGCGAGCGACCCCGCCCAGTGGGTCACCGGGTACCGGCCGCCGAACGGGTCCACGCCGTGGGCCCGCAGCGCCGCGAGCTTGTCGTGCCGCTGCCGCACCAGGTCGCCCGCGTCCCCCGACGTCATGGCGCCTCGCGCCCCCGCGCCCACAGCAGGTACGCCTTGATCAGCGCGTCGAGGTCGCCGTCCATGACCGCCTCGACGTTGCCGATCTCGAGCCCGGTCCGGTGGTCCTTGACGAGCTGGTAGGGGTGGAACGTGTACGAGCGGATCTGGCTGCCGAAGGCGATCTCCTTCTTCTGGCCGGTCAGCTCGGCGAGCTCCTCGCGCTGCTTCGCGGCGGCGATCTCGTACAGGCGCGCCTTGAGGATGCGCATGGCCGTGTCCCGGTTCCGGAGCTGCGAGCGCTCGTTCTGGCACTGGACGACCAGGCCGGTCGGCAGGTGCGTGACGCGCACCGCCGAGTCCGCCGTGTTGACGCCCTGCCCGCCCGGCCCGGAGGAGCGGAAGACGTCCACCCGGAGCTCCTCCTCGCGGACGCTCACCTCGACGTCGTCCACCTCGGGCGCGACCGCCACCGAGGCGAAGCTCGTCTGGCGCCGGCGCGAGGCGTCGAAGGGCGAGATCCTCACGAGCCGGTGGACTCCCGTCTCGCCGCGGAGGAACCCGTACGCGTACTCGCCCGTCACCTCGACGGTCGCCGACTTGACGCCCGCCTCGTCGCCGGGCAGCAGGTCGACCACCTCCGCCTTGAAGCCCGCGCGCTCGCACCAGCGCAGGTACATCCGCAGGAGCATCTGCGCCCAGTCCTGCGACTCGGTGCCGCCCGCGCCCGGGTGGATGGACAGGATCGCGGCCTTGGCGTCGTGCGCCCCGGAGAGCATCACCTTCAGCTCGAACTCGTCCAGCTCGCGCCCGAGGCGGACCACGCCCTCGGTGAGCTCCGCGTCGAGGCTCCCGTCGTCGCCCGCGTCGGCGGCGAGCTCGAGCAGCACCGCGAGGTCCTCGGCCGCCGTCGCGAGCTCCCTGACCCGCGTCACGCCCCGGCTGAGCTCGGTCCGCTCGCGGATGAGCTCCTGCGCCCGCCGGTTGTCGTCCCAGAAGCTCGGCGCGGCCATCTCGGCGTCGAGCGCCGCGAGCCGCGCCTCCTTGGCAGGCACGTCAAAGGTGCCTCCGGAGCTCGTCGACCCGCGTCGCGAGGTCGGTCACGTCGCGCTTGAGGTCGCCGAGCATCACGCGCTCCGCCCGCGCGCGGCGGCACCGAGCGCCGCCGCCGCGACGGCCAGGCAGAGCCAGGCGAGCCACTCGCCCAGGCGCGTGTAGAGCGTCTCGCCCGTCCTGAGCGGCAGGCTGTCGAGGAGCACGGCGCGGCTGCCGAGGTCCAGGCGCCGGAGCACCTGGCCCGTGGGCGCGATGAAGGCCGACACGCCCGTGTTCGCCGCGCGCACGATCGCCGTGCGGTGCTCCACGGCGCGAAACGGGTACATGCCGAGATGCTGCCACGGCCCGCTCGTGCGGCCGAACCACGCATCGTTGGTCAGGTTCACCATCAGGCGCGCTCCACTCCTCACGAACTCGCGGACGAGCTCCGGAAAGATCCCCTCGTAACAGATTACGACACCGAACGGGGCTGGCGGACCCGGGAAGACGACGGCACGGCGGCCCGGCTCGAGCTCCGAGATGAACTCGGCCCAGCCCCGGACGAACCCGATCACTCCCGACAGCGGCACGAACTCACCGAACGGGACAAGATGCATCTTATCATACCGGCCCGCAATCCCGTGTTCTGTCAGGAGAAATGCGCTGTTGCGGACGACCGGCGGGGAGCCCGCCCCGACGTCCAGCGAGCCCACCACGAAGCGGCTGCCCGCCACGCGGGCGATGTCGCCGAGGGCCCGGACCAGGCCGGGGTCCCGCCCGAGCGGCGTCGGCGTCGCCGTCTCGGGCCAGACGATCAGGTCGGGCCGGTCGGCGGCCGCCCGCCGCGTGAGCGAGAGGTAGATGCCCCGGGTCACCTCGGCGTGCTCGGGGTCGAACTTGAGGGGCTGCTCGATCGAGGGCTGCACGATCGCGACCGCGACGACCCCCGGCGGCGTGGGCTCGGCCAGCCGCGCGTAGCCGAAGGCGAGCGTGCCGCCGAGCAGCGCCGCGCCGAGCCCCACGCCCAGGAGCGCGCGGCGCCACGCCAGGAGCAGGCAGCCCGCCACGGCCGCGTTCACGGCGAGCACGACCAGGGACACGGCGTGGACGCCGCCGAGCTCGGCGACCTGGATCACCGGCAGGCGCAGGTGCTGCGAGTAGCCGAGCGTGCCCCACGGGAAGCCGCCGAGGAGCCGGCCGCGCACCCACTCCCCCGCCACCCAGAGGAACGGCGCGGCGAGCAGGGCCAGGCCCGCCGACCGCCGGCGCGTGATCCAGGCGAGCGCGGCCGCGACGGCGCCGGTGTAGAGGCCGCAGTACGCGGCGAGCGTCAGGATCGGCAGCCAGCTCACGGGCCACGGGATCGTGCTGTAGGTGCGGAACGTGTGGTCCAGCCAGCGCAGCAGCACGAGGAAGAACACGGTGCCGTGCAGCCAGCCCCAGCCGAGCGCCGCGCGGGGCGGGCGCGTGAGCGCGACGACCAGGAGCGGCGTCAGCACGATCCACGCCATCGCCCACCAGTCCGTGCGCGGGAACGCGAGCGCCAGCCCGAGCGCGCTCACCGAGAGGACGGCCGTCAGGCCCGCGGCGTGGCGCAGGATCAGGCCCCCCAGGCGAGGCGGTCGGCGAGGAAGCGCGGCAGCCCGGCCGCCACGATCTTCCGTCGCGCCGCCTCGACGTCGTACGCCACGCGGCGGATCGCGAGCCGCCCCCGTTCGGCGTCCCAGAGCGCGTACGCGGCCCGCGGGTCACGGTCGCGCGGCTGGCCGACGCTCCCCACGTTGACGAGGTAGCGGCGGCCCGCCGCGAGCTCGAGCTCGATGGCGCCGGGCACGAACTCGGGCCCCGAGGAGCCGACCGACCACGCGCCCGGCACGTGCGAGTGCCCGACGAAGCAGAGGCGCGTCACGAAGGCGGCGAGGGCCCCGAAGCCGTCCTCGGCCGACACCAGGTAGTCCCACTCCTCCGGGTGGTCGGGCGAGGCGTGGACGAGCGTCGCGCCCGCGATCTCGGCCACGAGCGGGAGCGCGCCGAGCCACGCGCGGTGGTCGTCGTCGAGCCGCTCCCGCGTCCACTCCGCCGCGGCGCGCGCGGACCGGTTGAACCACCCGAGGTCGAGCAGTCCCGCGACGCCGCGCTCGTGGTTGCCCCCCGTGATCGCCTCGGCCCGTTCCGCGACGAGCTCGATGCACGCCGCCGGGTCGGCGCCGTAGCCCACGATGTCGCCGAGGCAGAGCACCCCGTCGGCGTGCGCGGCGGCGTCGCGGAGCACCGCCTCGAGGGCCTCGAGGTTGCCGTGGATGTCGGACAGGACGGCGTACCGCACGGGGTCGCTCAGGACGCCGAGCGCGCCTCTTTGTGGATCCGGTCCAGGACGCCGTTGATGAACCGGCTCGACTCCTTCGTGCCGAACTTCTTGGCCATCTCGATCGCCTCGTTGATCGCGACCTTGGGCGGCACCTCGCCGTGCCAGAGCAGCTCCCAGATCGCGAGCCGCAGGATGTTGCGGTCCACGACGGCCATGCGGTCCAGGTCCCAGTGCTCCGCGGACCTGGCGATGAGCCGGTCGATCTCGGCCTGGTGGGCCTTGGTGCCGTACACGAGGGCGTCGGCGAACGCGCGCCCGTCGGTGTCCACGGGGTGGCGCGCCCAGAACTCCTCGGCGTGCGGCGCCGGGTTCTCGTCGCCCACGAGGTCGAGCTGGTAGAGGAACTGCAGCGCGATCTCGCGGGCCTTCCGGCGCCGGGTCATGCTACCGGGCGCCGCGAGGCCGGCGCGCCCGGCCGGCCCGCACGCGGTGGACGAACCCGGCCATCTCGACCGCGGCCGCGGCGGCCTCCTCGCCGCGGTTGCCCACCTCGCCGCCCGCGCGGTCCCACGCCTGCTCCTCGCTGAGCGCGGTGATCACGCCGAACGTCGCCGGCACGCCGGTCGCGAGCGCGACCTCGCGGATGCCGGCGGCGGCCTCGCGCGCGACGTGCTCGAAGTGCGGCGTCTGCCCGCGGATCACGACGCCGAGGCACACGATGCCCGCGTACCAGCCCGTCCGGGCCAGGTGGTCCGCGGCCTGGGGCAGCTCGAAGGAGCCCGGCACCCAGTGGACCTCGACGCCCCGCGCGGGCACCCGCGCCGCCCGGAGCGCCCCGAGCGCGCCGTCCACGAGCCGCTGGGTGATCCGCTCGTTGAACCGGGCCGCGACGACGGCGAAACGCAGCGACCGCTCGGGGCGGCCCGCCGGCCGGGCTCGCGGCGCGCGCCCGGCCATCTCAGTCGGGCAGCGACGACAGCAGGTGCCCGAGCTTGTCGCGCTTGGTCGACAGGTACCTCCGGTTGGACTCGTTGGCGGGGATCTCGATCGGCACGCGCTCGGTGATCGTGAGGCCGTAGCCCTCGAGCCCGACGATCTTCTTCGGGTTGTTCGTCAGCAGCCGGAGGTGGCGCACGCCGAGGTCCACGAGGATCTGGGCGCCGATGCCGTAGTCGCGCAGGTCGGCCTTGAAGCCGAGCTCCGTGTTCGCCTCGACGGTGTCCCGCCCCTGGTCCTGGAGCTCGTAGGCGCGCATCTTGTTGAGCAGGCCGATGCCACGCCCCTCCTGGCGCATGTACACGAACACGCCGCGCCCCTCCGACTGGATGATCGTCAGCGCCTTCTCGAGCTGCAGCCCGCAGTCGCACCGGCGCGAGTGGAACACGTCGCCGGTGAGGCACTCGGAGTGCACGCGCACCAGCACCGGCGCCTCGCCGGCCACCTGGCCCATCACGAGGGCGAGCGGCACGCGGCTGTCCACCGTCGTGTCGTACGCGATCGCGGTGAACTCGCCGAGCTCCGTGGGCAGCTTCGTCGTCGCGATGCGCCGGACGAGCTTCTCCTTGCGGATCCGGTACTCGATCAGGTCCTTGATCGTGATCATCTTGAGCCCGTGGGCCCGCGCGAGCTCCACGAGCTGCGGCACCCGCGCCATGCCGCCGTCGTCGTCCAGCACCTCGCAGATGACGCCCGCGGGCGTGCAGCCCGCGAGGCGCGCCAGGTCCACCGCGGCTTCGGTGTGACCGGCGCGCCGGAGCACGCCGCCGGGCATCGCGCGCAGCGGCAGGATGTGGCCCGGCCGCGTGAGGTCCTCGGGGCCCATCTTGGCGTCGACGAGCGTGCGGACCGTCACCGCGCGGTCGTACGCCGAGGTGCCCGTCGTCACGCCGCGCCGCGCGTCCACGGTGACGGTGAACGCGGTCCCCATCGGCGCCGTGTTGTCCTGGACCATCATCGAGATCTTCAGCTCGTCGAGGCGCTCGGCGGTCAGCGGCACGCAGATCAGGCCGCGGCCGTGCCTGGCCATGAAGTTGACGGCCTCGGGCGTGACCCGGTCGGCCGCCATCACGAGGTCGCCCTCGTTCTCGCGGTCCTCGTCATCGACCACCAGCAGGATCCGGCCGGCGCGGATCTCCTCGATGGCCTCCTCGACGGTCGCAAACGGCGTCATGTCATCCCCCTGAGGGCGAGCGATCGCACCAGGTACTTGCCGATCACGTCGGCCTCGATGTTCACCGCCTGCCCCACGCGCAGGGCGCCCAGCGTCGTCACCGCCAGCGTGTGCGGGATCAGCATCACCTCGAAGCTCCCCGCGCCGAGCGCGGCCACCGTGAGGCTCACGCCGTCCACGGCCACCGAGCCCTGCGGGATCAGGAGCGGCTCGAGGTCCGGGCCCGCCAGCGCGATCCGCACCCGTGTCGTCGATTCTACACGGGTTACCGCCTCCACGGTCCCGACGCCGTCCACGTGGCCGAGGACCAGGTGGCCGCCGAGCGCGCCGCCGAAGCGGAGCGGCCGCTCGAGGTTCACGCGGTCGCCCGGGGCGAGCCGGCCCAGCGCCGTGCGCGCCAGCGTCTCGGGGCCGAGCTCGAACACGAACCCGTCGGCGCGGCGCTCGACGATCGTGAGGCAGGCGCCGCTCACCGCGATGCTGCCGCCCACCCCGGTGCCCTCGAGCGTGGCGCGGGCGCCGACGCCGAGCCGGGCGACGCGCGCGCCGCGCTCGAGCGCGGCCACGGTCCCGACCTCCTCGACGATGCCGGTGAACATTCAGCCCCGCGGCCCGGGGGCCGGCCCGCGCGGGCCGTCGCCCGGCCCCTCGCGGAGGACGTCGGCCTCGAGCAGGAGGTCGTCCCCGAGGCGGGTCACGGCGAGCCGGCCCAGGCGCACCGCGCTCTTGAGCTCGCGCCCGGCGCCGCCCACCGCCGGGGGCGCCGCCCGCCCGCCGACGAGCATCGGCGCGACGAACACGGCGACCCGGTCCACGAGCCCGGCGTCGAGGAAGGCCGCGTGCACCTCGCCCCCGCCCTCGACCAGCACCGCGCGCACCTCGCGCGCGAAGAGGTCGGCGAGCAGCGCGCCGAGGTCCACGCGGCCGTCGCGCGTCGGGCATCGCACCACCGTCGCGCCGGCCGCCCCGAGCCGGGCGAGAGCCTCCTCCGGCGCGCCCGCGCCCACGGCGATCAGCGCGCGCGCCGGCTGTCCCGCGCCGATCAGGCGCGCCGCCGGCGGGGTGCGCCCGGCGGTGTCGAGCACGACCCGCCAGGGCTCGCGCGGCCAGGGCGCGTCGAGCCGCACCGTGAGCTCGGGGTCGTCGCGCAGCACGGTCGTGACGCCGACGACGAGCGCGTCCACCTCGCTGCGGAGGCGGTGGCCGTGCCGGCGCGCGGCGGGGCCGCTGATCCAGCGCGAGCCCCCGTGCACGTCGGCGATCTTGCCGTCGAGCGTCATCGCCGCCTTGAGCGTGACGTGCGGGCGCCGCTCGCGCATCGCCGTCAGGAAGGCACGGTTCTGGCGGGCGGCGTCCTCCGCCAGCACGCCGGTGGCGACCGCCACGCCCGCGCCCCGCAGTGCCTCGAGGCCGCGCCCGGCGACGAGCGGGTTGGGGTCCACGAGCGCCGCAACGACGCGCGCCACCCCGGCGGCGGCGACGGCCGGCGCGCACGGCGGCGTGCGCCCCTCGTGCGCGCACGGCTCGAGGGTGACGTAGAGCGTGCCACCGCGCGCCGCGGCGCCCGCCGCCCGGAGCGCCTCGATCTCGGCGTGGGGCGCGCCGGCGCGCCGGTGGAACCCCTCGCCCGCCACGCGGCCGTCGGCCGCGACGACGACGGCGCCCACCAGCGGGTTCGGCGACGTGAGCCCGCGCCCGCCCTCGGCGAGCTCGAGGGCGCGGCGCATGTGGCGCGCGTCCACGCCGCTCACCCGGCCGGCACCAGCGCGTCGACGAACGCCGCGGGGTCGAAGGCCTGGAGGTCCTCGAGGCGCTCGCCGACGCCGATCAGCTTGATCGGCAGCGTGAGCTCCCGCACGATGCGCACGACGATCCCGCCCCTGGCGGTGCCGTCGAGCTTGGTCAGGCAGACGCCCGTCAGCGCGATCGCCTCGTGGAACACCCGGGCCTGCGCGAAGCCGTTCTGCCCCGTCGTCGCGTCGAGCACCATCAGCGCCTCGTGCGGGGCCCCCGGGAGCTGGCGCGCGATCACCCGCCGGAGCTTGGCGAGCTCGTCCATCAGGTTGCTCTTCGTGTGCAGCCGCCCCGCCGTGTCCACGATCAGCACGTCGAGCGAGCGCGCGGCGGCCGCCTTCACGGCGTCGAAGACCACGGCCGCCGGGTCGGAGCCCGCGGCCTGGTGGACCACCTCGACGCCGATGCGCTCGCCCCAGCGCTGGAGCTGCTCGATCGCGGCGGCACGGAACGTGTCCGCCGCGGCGAGCAGCACGCTCTTGCCGCCCGCGCGGAGCTGGGCCGCGAGCTTGGCGCACGTCGTCGTCTTGCCCGAGCCGTTCACGCCGAGCATCAGGACGACGGCCGGCCGGTGGTCGAGGTCGAGCGGCTGCGCGGCCGGCGCGAGCGCGTCGAGCAGGAAGCGGCGGAAGAGCGGCCGGAGCTCGGCCGCCCGCGTCACCGTGCCGAACATCACCTCCTCGCGCGCGCGGTTGGCGAAGTCGGCGGCGAGCGCGGCGCCGAGGTCGGCGGCGATCAGGAGCTCCTCGAGCTCCTCCCACAGGGCGTCGTCGATGGGCCGCTCGCTCGCGAGGACCGCGCCGAGCCCGGCGGCGAGGAACTCCTGCGACCGCCTGAGCCCCTCGCGCAGGCGCTCCCCGACACCCGACAGGAGGCTCACTGCGCGTCCGACGGCAGGACGAGCCGCGTGATGACCTCGCCGCTCTTGCCGAAGGGCGGCAGCGGCCGGCCGTTCAGCTCGAAGGCCACGCCCCCGGCGTTGCCGATGGTGAGCACGAACGGGCGGTTGGACACCCACTCGCGCACCTCGCCGGGCGGGACCGTTTCCTCGCTCGAGCGGCCGTCCTCGGTCCGCACGCGGATCCACGTCGCCTCCGTCGTGCGGGCCACGAGGCGGTAGGGCGCGGCGACACCCGCCGCCACCGGCGGCACGGGCGCCGCCGTGGGCGGCGCGCCCACCGCGGGCAGGGCGGGCGCCACGGCCGCCGTCGGCGCGGCCTCGCCGGGCGGCGGGCTCGCGGGCGCGGGCACCGCCCCCGGGCGCGGCTCGACGGCCGGAGCGGCGACCGGGCGCTCGGGGGGGACGCTCCGCCCGGACTGCAGGGCGAGCGTCGTCACGAAGAGCGCCAGGCCCAGCACGACCAGCAGCACGAAGCTGACGAGCACCGCGCCGCGCCCGCGCCCCTCGGCGGAGGGCTCGGGCGCGCGCGCCCGGGGTGCCGGCGGCGGGCTCGTGCCCACCTCGCCCTCCCCGCCCGCGCGCGCGGCCCAGAGCGCCAGCGCCTCGTCGGGGGGCTCGCCCAGCACCTGGCAGTAGGCGCGGATGAAGCCCTTGGTGAACACGGGGGCCGGCAGCGAGCCGTAGTCGTCCCCCTCGAGCGATTCCAGGTACTGGTGCAGGACGCGGGTCGAGCGGGCGATCTCCTCGACAGAGACACCGTGCCGCTCCCTCAGCTCCCGAAGATGCGACCCGACCGACGGCATAGGCTGCGCGAGCCGAGTCTAACGCAATTCGCCTGCCAGTTCACCCACTTATCGCGCAGGCGAGCCCCCGGGGCCCGGGCTCAGGCGGCGCCGAGGTTGACCGAGACGAGCTTGGAGAGGCCGGGCTCCTCCATGGTGACGCCGTAGAGGATGTCGGCGGCCTCCATGGTCTTGCGGTTGTGGGTGATCACGAGGAACTGCGTCTGGCTCGTGAGCTCCCGGAGCACGCGCAGGAAGCGGTGGATGTTGGCGTCGTCGAGCGGCGCGTCCACCTCGTCGAGCACGCAGAACGGGCTCGGCCGGTAGTAGAAGATCGCGAAGAGCAGCGCGAGCCCGGTGAGCGCCCGCTCGCCGCCCGAGAGCAGCGTCACCGCCTGCAGGCGCTTGCCGCGCGGCTGCGCCATCAGCTCGACGCCCGTGTCGAGCGGGTCGCCGCCCTCCTCCGCCTCGACGAGCCGCAATTCGGCGCGCCCTCCCTCGAACAGGCGCTCGAAGATCTCCTTGAAGTGGCGGTTGACCTCCTCGAAGGCCTCGGCGAAGCGCTCCTGCGCGCTGCGCGTCATCCCGCGCAGCGCCTTCTCGAGGTCCTTGAGGGACGCGACGAGGTCGTCGTGCTGCGCCCGCAGGAAGCCGAGCCGCTCGTCGAGCTCGCGGTACTCGTCGTCGGCGACGAGGTTCACCGGGCCGATCGCCGCGAGCTTCTCGTCGAGCTCGGCGACGCGCGCGCGGACCGCGTCGAGGTCGCGCGCCGGGTCGTGGTGGCCGGCGAGCGCCGCCTGGTCCACGCCCCAGACGCGCCACGCTTCCTGGCCGAGCTCCTCGCGCCGCACGCGGCACTCCGTGCCGCGCAGGTCGAGCTCGTGGATCGACGCGATCAGCCGTCCGAGCTCGCCGTCGGCGGCGCGCATGTCCTGCTCGATCACGCGCAGCTCGGCGAGGAGGCCCTCGTGGCGCTCGGAGGCGTGGCGCGCTTCCGCCTCCATCCGGTCGCGCTCGACCGCCACCTCGCGCGCCGCCTGGTCGGTGCGCTCGCGCTCCTCGCCGAGCCAGGCCCGCCGCTCGGCGAGCTGCGCCTGGCGCAGCCGCCCCTGCGCGAGCCGCTCGCCGAGGTCGCGCTCCATCTCGTCGAGCCGCGCGATCTCGCGGCCGAGCGCCTCGACCCGCTCGCGCGCCGAGGCGAGGTCCACGCGGCACGCGCCGAGCTCGGCCACCAGCCCGGTCTCCCGCGCCTGGGCGCCCGCGATCGCCTCGCGCACGCGGCTCGTCGCCGCCTCGTGCCGTGCCTCGGCCTCGCGCGCGAGCTCGATGCGCCGCCCGAGCGCCGCGAGCGTCGTCGCCGTCTCCTCCGCCTCGCGCGCCACCTGCCGCGCCTCGGCCTCCACGGTCTCGCGGTGGCGCTGGACGCGCTCGTGCTCGCGCGCCGCCTGCTCGAGGTCCTTGTCGCCCGCCAGCCGGGCGGCCTGCCGCGCCTGCACCGACGCCGCGAGCCCGCCGAGCCGCTCGCGCAGCGTGGCGACCGACGCGCCCAGCGCCGCGCCGGCCGCCTGCCGCTCGTCCACCAGGGCGCCGAGCCGCGCGACCTCGTCCTCGAGCTCCCTGAGCCGCCGCTTGCGCGCGAGCAGCGAGTGCTCCGCGCCGCTCGCCGCGCCGCCGCCGCGCAGCCGCCCGGTCGGCCCGAGCACCTCGCCCCCCGGCGTCACGTAGGTGGCCACGACGCCGTTGCGGCGCCAGAGGGCCTCCGCCTGGTCGAGGTGCTCGACGATCGCCACCCGGCCGAGCAGGTGCTCGGCGAGGTGCTCGGCGGCGCCGCGCACGCTCCGCGCCGCCCAGCGCACGCCGTGCTCGTCCGGCGGCAGCTCGCCCCGCGCGGGCAGGTGCTCGAGCGGCACGAACGTCGCCGCGCCGAGGGCCTGGGCGTGGAGGTAGCCCACCGCGGCGCGCGCGTGCTCGAAGCGCTCGACCACGACCCACTGCAGCCGCTCGCCGAGCACCGCCTCGATCGCCCGCTCGAGCTCCGGCGGCACGTCGAGCAGGTCGGCGACCGTGCCCACCACGCCCGCGAGCCCCGCCGCGCGCCCCTCGGCGAACACCGCGCGCACGCCGGCGCCGTAGCCCTCGCGCGCGCGCTCGAGCTCGGCGAGGGCCTCGAGGCTCGACCGCCGCGCGGCCAGCTCGACCCGTGCGTTGGCGAGCGCCGCCTCCGCCCCGGTCAGGCGCCGCTCGTCCTCGGCCAGACCTCCGGCGAGCCGCGCGCGCTCGTCCTCGAGAGAGCCGAGCTCGGCCACCGCGCGCTCGCGCCCCGCCGCCAGCTCGGCGCGCTGCGCGGCAAGCCGCCCCGCCTCGGCCTCCGCCTCGCCGAGCTCCGCCGCGAGCCGCTCGCCGCGGCGGCCGAGCTGCGCCGCGCGCTCGCGCAGCTCGCCCGCGTCGCGCATGAGGTCCACGCGCTCGGCGGCGATCCGGACCTGCTCGAGGCGCAGGCCCTCCGCGCGGTCGCGCTCCTCGGCGAGCCCCGCGCGGTGGCGCTCGAGCGCCGCCTCGAGCCCCACCGCCGTGCCGGCGCGCTCGCCCGCGAGCCGCTCGGCCTCGCCGAGCGCGCCCCGCGCCGCCGCGCGCTCGCCCACGATGCCGCCCATCCGCTCGGCGGTGGCGCGGGCCTCCTCCTCGAGCCGCGCCCCCTCTTCGGCGAGCTCGCGGACCTGCACGCCCATCTGCTCGCGGCGCTCGAGCAGGCGCTCGAGCTCGCCCTGCACCTTCTGCACGGCCTGCCGCAGGTCCGCGAGGCGGTGGTCGCTCTCCTGGATCGCCTCGCGCTGCCGGGCCTCGCGTGCTGCCAGGGCGGCGCCGCGCGTGCGCAGGGCCTGCTCGTCGTCGCGCAGGCGCGCGAGCTCCGCGGCGAGCCGCGCGCCCTCGGCGCTGAGCGCCGCCCAGTCGGCGGCGACCAGGGCCAGGCGGAGGGCACGCTGCTCCGTCTGCAGCGCCTTGTACTGCTGGGCCTTCCTGGCCTGGCGCTCGAGCGAGCCGAGCTGGCGCCGGACCTCGTCCATCACGTCGCGCACGCGCACGAGATTCTGCCGGGTCGCGTCGAGCTTGCCCTGCGTCTCGTTGCGCTGCTGCTTGTAGCGGGCGATGCCCGCCGCCTCCTCGATGAAGATCCGCCGCTCCGCGGGCTTCGCGGTCAGGACATGGTTGAGCTTGTCCTGGTCTATCACCGAGTAGGCGCGCGGGTTGGCGCCGGTGCCCGCGAAGAGGTCGAGGAGGTCGCGCAGGCGCGACACGTTCCGGTTGAGCAGGTACTCGCTCTCGCCCGTCCGGTAGAGGCGCCGGGTGACCGCCACCTCGGTCCACGGCACGCTGAGCGCGCCGTCGTTGCTGAACGTGAGCTCGACCTCCGCGAGGCCGACCGGCTTGCGCGAGGCCGAGCCGTGGAAGATCAGGTCCTCCATGCGGTGGCCGCGCAGCGCCTTGGGGCTTTGCTCGCCGAGCGCCCAGCGGACCGACTCCGAGATGTTGCTGTTGTGCACGACCACGTTGGCCGCGACGAAGTTGTGCGCGTCCGCGACCGTGAGGTCGTAGACCCACGGCTCGGGCGGCGCCGTGCGCTCGATCGCGACGACCTCGTCCCAGTAGACATCGGAGTCCGCCAGGGTTTCGAGGCGGCGCAGGAGCGGGCGGGCCTTCTCTGGGGTGGCGCCGTGCCTCTCGATCAGGCTCACGACCTCACGGATCCCGGCGCGCGTCGCCTCGCAGCGCTGCTCGACGTACGCCGCCAGGCGCGGGCTGATCTGTCGCCAGCGCTTCACCGGCAGTGCGCCGGCGGCCACGGCGGAGCGAACGAGCGCCGTCACGCCGGGGATGACGTCGAGGTTCGGGTTGGCCGCGACCTCCAGGGCGACCGCGGCGTCGAGACGCGCCTGCTTGGCCCCGACGAAGCGGAGGTGCGTGGCGAGTCGCCGCATCTGCTCGACGCCGTAGACGTAAACCGAGTAGTACGTGCGCCGCCGGCGCGCGGGCGTGTTGGCGGCGAACTTCCGCCGGGGCCGGAGCAGCGGGAAGAGGCCGAGCCTGAGGAGCAGCGTGCAGACGTCCTCCGCGAGCCGCCGGCTCGCGGTCACGTACTCGAGGTACGGCATCGCACTCCCGTTCGAGACCGCCTCGTGCACGAAGGCGTCACCCTCGAAGAGGCCCGACAGGAACGCGCCGACGACCTCGTCGGAGGCGGTGAGGACCTGCGGCGGCACCGTCTTGCGTGCCGAGCCCGCCTCGACCGCGAGCCCGAAGACCCGCTCCAGCAGCCGGCAGAGGGTGCTCGAGAAGACGAGCACGTTCGTCACGGTAGGCCTGTACCGGGCCTCCCGCGGCATGACGCCGAACAGCTCGCGCGCGAGCCGCGAGTACTCGCGGACGACCGCCGCGTCGCTGTTCACGAACCAGACCTGATGGGTCCGCGTCGTCCGGCCCTCGGCGAGCAGATACCCGAGGAAGCGGGCGAGCCGACTGTCCACCACCGCGGGCAGCGTCACCCCCGGCCTCGCGCGCGAGGAGACGAGCGTGTCGATCGGAACGCTGCTCGGCGGGAACAGGCGCGCCACCCGCGCGGCGACGCCGACCCGGAGCGGCTGCGCCTGCCGCACGCAGGTCAGGTGATGCGGCGCGACGCCCACGGCAGCCGCGAGCTCCCGCCACCCCCCGAGCCGCCGCCGAGCCGTCTCGACCCAGGCCCGGAGCGCCGGCGAGTGCGGCAGGTACACGCGATCGTCAGGCGTGAACGCGGCGAGCGCGGCCTCGGCGAGCGGCTCCGGCGCCGCCGCCTTCACGGGCAGTGTCCGAGGCACGGCGATCCGCGTGCCGACGCGGAGATCCTCGGCCGTCACGACCGTCAGGGCCCCGCCGTCCAGGCCGAAGAACGGATGGTAGTGCGTCGTCACGAGCTCGCGCCCCGCGCGCGTGCGCACGCGCAGGAGGAACGGCGGCGCCGTGCGCCGGACGAACGCCTCGACCGGACGCGCCGCGAGCCTGAGGGTCACCGGGTCGAGCGCGAGCACCTGGACGCCTCGTCCGTCGTCGGGCGCGGCGACGCCGTCGTCGAAGCGGTGGATCGCGGGGGCCCGCTCGAGGGCTCCCTCGACGAGGTCGCGGATCGGCACGAGGCGGCCGTCGGCCAGGAGCACGGGCGTGGACCCATCGAGACACTTCCCGCAGCCGTTCGGGCCGACGATGGCCGTGACGCCGGGCATCACGCGGACGACGGTTTTCTCCGCGAACGACTTGAAGCCGTGGAGCGTGATCGACTCGAGGCGCATACTGTTTCTTACCACGGAGAAGTGCTCGGGACCAAAGGAAAAAACACCACGGGTGGGGCCCCTCGGCGCCGAGGTCCCCTAAATCTTGGCCCTGGATCCCCACCCTCAACCCGAGCCCTTCAGGTCAGCGAAGAGCACGGTCACCTGCTTGCGCTCCCCTTCCACCGCGGCCTTCGATGTGAGGATCCGCTCAGCGAGGCGCTTCGGGGTGTAGCTCTCGGGGAGGCGAAGCGCTGTTGGAGGGTTTGCCGATCATGCCGTCGCGCGTGCCCTCCGCGCTATCCAGAGGCGCCGCCGCTCGGTCAGCGGTCGCGGTAGATGCGGGGCCTTGACAGCCCTGTCGCCACTCCGATTCGATGCCTGGGACGTGCGAACTGCCGGCCCGTCACTCCCCCGTGCGGGCGTCGCGAGGGTATCGGATGCGCTCGATAGCGCCTCGCTTCCTCAGCCCGCCTTCAGGTAACAGCACTTCTTGTACTTCTTGCCCGAGCCGCAGTAGCAGGGGTCGTTCCTGCCGATCTTCTCGCCCGTGGGCGTGCGGGCGGCGGGCGTCGCCCGGGGCGCCGCCGGGGCGGCCGCCGGGCGGCCCCCCTCGCCGGGCAGCTCGCCGCGCGACTCGCGCGCGTCGGCCCAGACCGTCATCGCCGGCAGCGCCATCGGCGCGTCGCGGACCACCTGGACCTTGAACAGGCGCTCCACGACGGCGCCCTTGACCCGCTCGACCATGTCCTGGAAGAGGTCGAAGGCCTCGCGCTTGTACTCGGTCAGCGGGTCCCGCTGGCCGTAGCCCCGGAGCCCGATGCCCTCCTTGAGGTGGTCGATCGACAGCAGGTGGTCCTTCCACTGCGCGTCGATGACCATGAGCATCTCGTGCCGCTCGAGGGCGCGGAGCAGCTCGCCCCCGAGCTCCCGCTCGCGCTCGGCGTAGCGCGCGCGCACGGCCGCGCCGACCACCTCGTCGAGCCCCTCGCGCGAGGCGACGTCCTCGAAGCGCGCCGGCGGGATCCGCACGTCGAACTGCCGGTGGAGCCCCTCGGCGAGCGCCGCGAGGTCCCAGTCCTCGGGGTGCGCGTCGCGGGCGGTGTAGCCGTCGAGCGTGCCGGCGACGAGGTCGTCGATCCACTCGCCGATCGTCTCGGCCTGGCTCTCGCCGTCGAGGATCTGACGGCGCATGCCGTAGATGATCTCGCGCTGCTTGTTCATCACGTCGTCGTACTCGAGCAGGTGCTTGCGGATCTCGTAGTTGTGCGTCTCGACCCGCTTCTGCGCCGTGGCGATCGCGCGCGTCACGAGCTTGTGCTCGATCGGCTCCCCCTCCTCCATGCCGAGGCGCTCCATGATCTTCTGGATGCGCTGGGAGCCGAAGATGCGGAGCAGGTCGTCCTCGAGCGACAGGTAGAACCGCGACGAGCCCGGGTCGCCCTGCCGGCCCGAGCGGCCGCGGAGCTGGTTGTCCACCCGCCGCGCCTCGTGGCGCTCGGTGCCCACGATGTGGAGGCCGCCGCGCTCGACCACGCGCCGGTGCTCGGGCTCGGTGATCCGCTGCGCCTCGGCCAGCGCCGCCGCGCGGTCGGCCGCCGAGGCCGTCGCCGGGTCGCGCCCCTTCTTGCGCAGGACCTCCTTGGCGAGGAAGTCCGGGTTGCCGCCGAGGAGGATGTCGGTGCCGCGCCCGGCCATGTTCGTGGCGATCGTCACCGCGCCCTCGCGCCCGGCCTGCGCGACGATCTCGGCCTCGCGCTCGTGGTACTTGGCGTTGAGGACCTCGTGCCGGACCCCGCGCTTCTTCAGGAGCCGGGAGAGATGCTCCGACTTCTCGATCGAGACCGTGCCGACCAGGGCCGGCTGGCCGGTCGCATGGCGCTGGATGATGTCCTCGACGACGGCGTCGAACTTCTCGCGCTCGGTCTTGTAGACGACGTCGGGCTGGTTCACGCGGATCAGCGGCTGGTTCGTCGGGACCACGGTGACGTCGAGCTTGTAGATCTTCGCGAACTCCTCCGCCTCGGTCTCGGCCGTGCCGGTCATGCCGGCGAGCTTCTCGTACATGCGGAAGTAGTTCTGGAAGGTGATCGTCGCGAGCGTCTGGTTCTCGCGCTCGATCCGTACGCCCTCCCTCGCCTCCACGGCCTGGTGCAGGCCGTCCGACCAGCGTCGGCCCGGCATGAGCCGGCCGGTGAACTCGTCCACGATCACGACCTCGCCGTCCTTGACGACGTAGTCCACGTCACGCCGGAACAGCGCGTGGGCGCGCAGCCCCTGCTGGATGTGGTGGAGGACGTCGATGTGCTGCGGGTCGTAGAGGTTGTCGACGCCGAGCAGCCGCTCGCAGGTGGCGATCCCCTCCTCGGTGAGCGCGACGGCCTTGGCCTTCTCGTCGACGATGTAGTCGCCCGCCTTCTGCTCCTCGATCTCGGAGAGCTTGCCCTCGACGATCGTCGCGGCACGGTGGAGCCGCGGGATGATCCGGTCGATCTTGAAGTAGAGCTCCGTCGACTCCTCGGTCGGGCCCGAGATGATCAGCGGCGTCCGCGCCTCGTCGATCAGGATCGAGTCCACCTCGTCCACGATCGCGTAGTGGAGCTCGCGCTGCACGAGCTCGTCCAGGGCGAAGCGCATGTTGTCGCGCAGGTAGTCGAACCCGAACTCGTTGTTGGTGCCGTACGTGACGTCGGCGCGGTAGGCCTCCGGTCGCGTGCACGGGCGGAGCGCGCTCAGGCGGACGTCGGAGGTGACGTAGGCCGGGTCGTAGAGAAACGACGCCTCGTGCTGGATCACGCCGACCGAGAGGCCCAGGGCGTGGTAGACCGGGCCCATCCACTGGGCGTCGCGCTTCGCCAGGTAGTCGTTGACGGTGACGATGTGCACGCCCCGCCCCGTCAGGCCGTTCAGGTACGCGGGCAGCGTCGCGACGAGCGTCTTGCCCTCGCCGGTCGCCATCTCGGCGATCTTCCCGTCGTGCAGCACCATGCCGCCGATGAGCTGGACGTCGAAGTGCCGCATGCGGACCGTGCGGCGCGCAGCCTCGCGGCACACGGCGAAGGCCTCGGGCAGCAGGTCCTCCACGCTCGCGCCGTCGGCGAGGCGCTTCCTGAACTCGTCCGACTTTGCCGGCAGCCCCGCGTCGTCCAGCGCCCCGACGGCGGGCTCGAGCGCGCCGATCGCCCGGACGGCCGGCATCATGCGCTTGACGTCGCGCTCGTGCTTGGTGCCGAAGATCGTCTTGAGGAGGGCCTCGATCATGTCTCGCCGCTCATTATACAGGCCCGCGCGCTCAGCCCCGACGCTTCCCGCCGCCCGCCGCGTCGAGGAGCGCGCGCGCGTGGCCCCGGGCGGTGTCCGTCACGGTCTCGCCGCCCAGCATGCGCGCGATCTCCTCGACGCGCGCCGCGCCCGCGAGCGGCTCGGCGGCGACGCGCGTGCGCCCGCCGCGGACGCTCTTCACGACCCGCAGGTGCTGCTGCGCCGCCGCCGCGATCGGCGCCAGGTGCGTGACGCAGAGCACCTGCCGCCCCTCGGCGGCGGCCGCGAGCTTCTGCGCGACCACGGAGGCCACGCGCCCGCCGATACCCGCGTCCACCTCGTCGAAGACCATCGTCGGCACGCGGTCGGCGCGCGCGAGCACCGCCTTGAGCGCCAGCATCGTGCGCGAGAGCTCGCCGCCCGACGCGACGCGCGCCAGCGGGCGCAGCTCCTCGCCCGGGTTCGTCGACAGGCGGAACTCGACCCGGTCGAGCCCGCGCGCGCCGATTGCCTCGAGCGGCGCGCGCTCGAGGGCCACGCGGAAGACCGCGCGCTCCATCCCGAGCGCGCGGAGCTCGCGCTCGACGCGGGGCGCGAGCCGCTCGACGGCGCCCTGCCGCCGGTCGGCGAGCGCGGTCGCGGCCGCCTCGAGCTCGACCCGGAGCTCGCCGAGCAGCCGCTCCTGCTCGGCCAGGATCTCCTCGTGGCGCCCGAGACGGTCCAGCTCCGCGGCGGCCTCCTCGCGGAAGCCGAGCATCGCCTCCGCGCTCTCCCCGTACTTGCGCTTGAGCCGCGTGAGCGCGTCCAGGCGCTCGTCGATCGCCTCGCGCCGTCCCGGCTCGACGACCACGTCCGCGCGGAGCGCGCGGAGCGCGGCGAGCACCTCCTCGAGGTGCGCCTGCGCCGCGTCGAGCCCCGCCACGGGCGCCGCGAAGGCGGGATCGATCCGGCCGAGGTCGCCGAGCAGGCGGGCGGCGCGCGCCAGGCGGCTCGTGGCCGCGTCGCGGTCGTCGTCGAGCAGGGCCGCGGCCTCGGCCAGGCCGCCCGCGAGCTTCTCGGCGTGCTGCGCGCGCCGGAGCTCGGCCCGGAGCTCGGCCTCCTCGCCCGACCGGAGCCGGGCCGCGTCGAGCTCGCCGACCTGGAAGCGCAGCAGGTCCTCGCGCTGCGCCCGGTCGCGCTCGGCGGCGCGCGCCCGCTCCATCTCGGCGCGCGCCTCGCGGAACTTCGCGAACAGGCCGCCGACCTCCTCGCGCAGGTCCTCGGCGTCGGCGAACCGATCGAGCAGCTCGAGCTGGCGCGCCGGCTCGAGCAGGCGCTGGTGCTCGTGCTGGCCGTGGACCTCGACCAGGTGGTCGCCGAGCCGCTCGAGCAGCCCGACCGTCACCGGCGCGTCGTTGGCGAAGGCCCGGTGGCGCCCCGCGCGGCTGAGCTCCCGGCGGAGGACGAGCTGGCCGTCGTCGAGACCGAGCCCCGCCTCGTCGAGCAGCGCCGCGACCGGGCCGCGGGGCTCGACGTCGAAGACCGCCTCGACGGTCGCCGTCTCGGTGTCGGCGCGAATGACGTCGCCCTGGGCGCGCGCCCCCCGGATCAGCAGGATCGCGTCGATCAGCATGGACTTGCCGGCGCCCGTCTCGCCGGTGAGCACGTTGAGCCCCGGGGCGAGCGGCACCACGACGGCCTCGAGGACGGCGAAGTTGCGGACGCGCAGCTCCCGCAGCATCGGGCTCGATGCTAGGGCAGCGCCGGGGGGTAGCTCAAGCGGTATCGCCGCGGATACGGGGCTAGCGCTCGCCCCACTTGAGCTTCGCGCGGAGCACCGAGAAGAAGCTCTGCTGGGGAAAGCGCACGAGGCGGATGCGGGCGCCCGCCTGGCGCACCTCGACCGTGTCCTGCTCGCGCAGGGTGACGCCGACCTGGCCGTCCATCGTGACCATGACCTCCTCGCTGGTCAGGATCGTCACCTCCACCCGCTGCGCGCCCGGGACCACGATGGGCCGGTTGGTGAGGGTGTGCGAGCAGATCGGCGTGAGCACGATCGCGTCCATCTCCGGCCACAGGATGGGCCCGCCGGCCGAGAGCGAGTACGCGGTCGAGCCGGTCGGCGTCGAGATGATCAGGCCGTCGGCGCGGTACGAGGTCGCGAACTGCCCGTCCACCGACACCGAGAAGTCGATGATCCGGCTCATCGCCGACTTCGTGATCACGACGTCGTTCAGGGCCGCGTGCTCACCGAGCGTCTGGCCCTGGCGGAGCACGCGCGCCGCCAGCGTCATCCGTTCGTCGACGGCCATGCGCCCGGCCAGCCAGGCCTCGAGCGCCGGGAACATCTCCTCGAGCGTCGTCGCGGTGAGGAAGCCGAGCCCGCCGAGGTTGACGCCGAGCAGCGGCACGCCCTGGTCGCCGACGGCGCGCGCCATGGACAGGAGCGTGCCGTCGCCGCCGAGCACGACGATCAGGTCCGCCTGCCCGGGGAGCTCGGGCTTGCCGACCGAGGGCGCGGTCGCGGTCGGCACGAGGGCCGCGGTCTCCTTCTCGAGCACGGCGGCGTGGCCGCGCGCCGCCAGCCAGGCGAGCAGCTCGGCGACCACGGCCTGGGCCCGGACCGCGCCCGGCCGCGCGACGACGCCGATCCGCTTCACGCGAGCGCCTCGACGCTCCGGTCGATCATCGCCTCCAGGTTCGCGGCGGTCCGCCCGTGCGACGAGCAGTGCAGGAAGAACTCGTAGTTGCCCTTGGGCCCGCGCAGCGGTGAGGCGGTGACGCCGAGGACGTGCCAGCCGCGGAGCACGGCGAAGCGCGCGAGCCGGGAGACGGCCGCGCGGTGGAGCGCCGGTTCGCGTACGACCCCGCCCTTGCCCACGTGCTGGCGCCCGACCTCGAACTGCGGCTTGACGAGCGCCACGATCTCGCCGCGCGGGGCGAGCACGCCGAACACCGCGGGCAGCACCTTCTCGAGCGAGATGAACGACACGTCGATGACCGCGAGCGTCGGCTGCTCGCCGAAGATGCGCGGGTCGAGGGCGCGCGCGTTGCTCCGCTCCATGACCACGACGCGCGGGTCGCGCCGCAGTTTCGCGTCGAGCTGGCCCACGCCGACGTCGACGGCGTACACGCGCGTGGCGCCCCGCTGGAGCAGGCAGTCGGTGAAGCCGCCCGTCGACGCGCCCACGTCGATGCACACGCGCCCCGGGACCCGGACCCGGAAGTGGTCGAGCGCGTGGCGAAGCTTCTCGCCGCCGCGGCTGACGAACGGTGAGCGGCCCTTGAGCTCGACCACCGCGTCCTTCGGGATCAGCGCTCCGGCCTTGTCGACCCGCTCGCCGTCCACGAACACCTCGCCGGCGAGGATCAGGCGCGCCGCCTTCTCGCGGCTCTCGACGAGCCCGCTGTCCACGAGGAAACGATCGATGCGCACGCGCGCGGCCATGGGTGCCTGTATTATAGGCGAGCGCCGCGCCGCCGGCGCATCAGAAACAGCAGGACGATCCCTGCGAGAAACCCTCCGATGTGAGCGACCCACGCCGTCCCTCCCGTCTCCCCGCCGCCCGACACCGCGGCGCCCAGGGTGATGAAGCTGTTGAGGAACTGCACGACGATCCAGAAGCCCAGCACGATGACCGCGGGCACGTACACCAGCCGGACGAAGAAGCCGAAGACCAGGAGCGTGAGGATCCGCGCGTACGGGAACAGCAGCAGGTACGCGCCGAGGATGCCCGACACGGCGCCGCTCGCGCCGATCATCGGGATCTGCGACTGCGGCGTCACCGCCGTCTGCGTCAGCGCCGCCGCGACGCCCGACACGCCGTAGAAGACGGCGAACCGGAGGTGGCCGAGCGTGTCCTCGACGTTGTTGCCGAAGATCCAGAGGTAGAGCATGTTGCCGCCCACGTGGAACAGGCCGCCGTGCACGAACATCGACGTGAGGATCGTCAGCGCGGCCGGCGGCAGCTCCTCGCCGAGCACGCAGCGGCCCGTGAGCCGGCACGGGATCACGCCGAACTCCGCGACGAAGGCCTGGGCCGCGTGCGCGCTGCGCGGGTCCGGCCCGAGGCCGAGCGAGACCTGGTAGAGGAACACCAGCACGTTGAGGGCGATCAAGCCGAACGTCACGAACGGCACCGTGCGACTCGGGACGTCGTCCCTGAGCGGCAGCATCAGCGGACGGGGGTGAGGACGATGATGGTGGGGCCGGTGAGCCAGCGCGCGGCCGCCGCGGCGACGTCCTCCGCGGTCACGGCCTCGAGCGCCCGCGCGTAGCGCTCGGGGAAGTCCCAGCCGGCGCCGACGACCTCGAAGAAGGCCAGGTACCAGGCGCGGCGCGCGTTCGTCCGCCGGTCCATCGCCAGCCGGCCGAGGAGGTGGGCCTTGGCGCGCGCCAGCTCGTCCGGGCCGACGCGCTCGGTGCGCAGCCGCGCGAGCTCACGCAGCACGCCCGCCTCCGCCGCCTCGAGGCTGGCGGGCGCGGTCCCGAGGTAGGCCACGAGGAAGGCGGGCCCCGTGCGGTAGGGCGCGAGCGCCCCCACCGAGTACGCGAGCCCCTCCTTGTCGCGCAGCTCGACGAAGAGCCGCGAGGCCATGCCGCCTCCGAGCACCGCGCCGAGCACGCGCAGGGCCGGGTACGCCGGCTCGGTGAGGCCGGGCCCGCGGTAGCCGACCAGCACGTGCGCCTGGTGGACCGGGCGCTCGAGGACCCGGCGCCCCGCGGTGCGCGGGGGCACGGGCGGCGGCGGCGGGATCGCGGCCGCAGGGCGCTCGAGCTTCCCGAAGAGCCGCTCGGCCGCCCTGACCACGCGCGCGCGCGCGACCTGGCCGCTCACCGCGAGCACCATCCGATCGGGCCGGTACAACTCACGGTAGCGCCCCACGAGGGCCTCCCGCCCGAGCCGCTCGAGGCTCGCCCGCCTGCCGAGGCTCGGCCACGCGTAGGGGTGCGGCCCGTAGAGCTCGCGGACCAGCGCGTCGAAGCCCGCGGGGAACGGGTTGTCGGCGCGCGTGCGGAGCTGGCTCAGCAGCAGGCGGCGCTCCTTCTCGATCTCCTCGGACGGAAACGCCGGCGCCAGCGCGACCTCCGCGACGAGCGCGAGCAGCGCCTCCCAGTGCCGTGCGAGCGCCTCGCCCCGCACCTCGGCCGACTCCACCTCGCCGGCGGCGTCGAGCCGACCGCCGATGTCCTCGGCGGCCTCGGCGAGCCGCACCGCCGAGCGCTTCGTCGTGCCGCGGAGCATGACCCGCTGGAGAAAGTTCGTGACGCCGGCCGTCTCGGCCGTCTCGAAGTGGGAGCCGCCCCGCACCTGGAGCGAGACGGCGACGACGGGCGCGCTCGCGCTCTCGCGGACGAGCACCCTCAGGCCGTTCGGGAGGACGTGCTGGCGCACCGCGCCGGGTTCGGCGCCGGCGCCGCCGGCGAGGAGCAGCGACGCCAGGACGGCGGGGAGCGCGAGCCGGCCCGCCGGGCTCATCGCGGGCGCGGCACGAACGCGAGCCGCACGTACCGCTCCGGGTCGAGGTAGCGGCGCGCCGCCTGGCGCACCTGTTCGGCCGTGACCGAGCGCACCCGGTCGATGTAGGCCAGCTCCTCCTCGAGCCGCCAGATCGTCTCGGCCCGGCCATAGCCGAACGCGCGGCCCTCCGCGGTCTCGAGCGAGAACGCGTGGCGCGCCTCGGCCGCCGTCACGGCGCGCCGGAGCTCCTCCGGCGTGACGCCGGCGGAGCGCAGCCGCCCGATCTCGGCGAGGATGCCGGCCTCGGCGCGCCCGAGGTTGGCGGGCTCGAGCTGGGCCGTCACCGTCACGACGCCGGCCGCCTCGAGGGCGGAGTACCCGGCGCTGATCGAGCTCACGACCGGCTCGCGCTCGCGCAACGCCTGGACGAGCCGCGCCGAGCGCGACTGGCCGAGGATGGCCGCGAGCAGGTCCACGACCGGCGTCTCGGCGCTGTCCAGGCGCGGCGCCAGCCAGCCGAGGGCCAGATGGGCCTGGCTCCCGGGCCGCTCCGTGTCCAGGCGCACCGGGACGAGCGGCGGCGGCGGCGGCGCGGGCAGGCGCGAGACGCCGCCCCGGGGCAGACGCCCGAGCGTCCCCTCCGCCGCGGCGAGCACCTCGCCCGGCGTGACCGGCCCCACGACGACGAGCGTGAACGCCTCGGGTACGTAGTGGCGGCGGTAGAAGCTCCGCAAGGTCTCGCGCGCGAGCCCGCGCACCAGCTCCGGCGTCCCGAGCACCGGCCGCCCGTACGGGTGGCCGTCGAAGAGCCGCTCGTAGAGCTGGCGCACGAGGCGCCGGCGCGGGCTGTCCTCGCCGAGGCGCATCTCCTCCAGCACGACCTTCTTCTCGAGCTCGAGCTCGCGGGGGTCGAGCGAGGAATTGACCGCGACGTCGGCCAGCATCTCGATCGCGTCGCGCGCGCGCGCGGCCGGCAGCACGACGTGGTAGTACGTGAAGTCGAGTGAGGTCCCCGCGTTGATCCGGCCGCCCGCGGCCTCGACGTCCCGCTCGACGAAGCCGCGCGGCCGCGTGGTGGTGCCCTTGAAGAGCATGTGCTCGAGGTAGTGGGCCAGGCCGAGCTCCGAGGCCGCCTCGTCGCGCCCACCCGCGCGCACCCACAGCTGCAGGGCGACGACCTCGCTGGCCCGGAACTCCTGGACCACGACCCGGACGCCGTTGGCCAGGATGCGCTCGACCGGCCCGAGGGCCGTCGTCGTGGGGGCGGGGGTCGGCCGCGTCACCCCGCACGCGGTCAGGAGGAATGCGAGCGCCAGCAGGGGCGCCACGGGCGCCGGACGGACCATGATATGAGCCAGCCTACCATAGGGGTTGGCCGGCGCCGCGCTTTGGGAGTCGGCAGGGCAGAATGCCGCACTTCCCCCTCCCGAGAGCCCGGGCACAACGCCAATGGTTGATAGCTAAACATTGACGTAAGTCCTTGTTATTAGGGAAATCATCGGCGTGATTCGCCTGTGGCACTGGCCTTGCTTTATCCCCTGTCATGCGGAATGGAACGTGGGGAAGGAACGTGGGAGGGAATGGGAGTACCGAGGCCGCAACCAGCGCAGACAAACGGGGGACACTGATGAAGAAGGTTCTCGCAGCCATCATGAGCGTGGCGTTCCTGGGCGCGATGACGCCCATGGCCGACGCCCAGTCGCCGTGCCCGCCTGAGGTCGCCCAGGCCA
>MGCF01000125.1 GCA_001788495.1 Candidatus Rokubacteria bacterium RIFCSPLOWO2_02_FULL_73_56 | reverse complement strand
GCAGCCTGCGCGCGGCGTGCCACGCGGCTTCGCGGGCACGAGCGTGCAGGCGAACGTCGCGGGCTGCTTCCGGTACTCGTCGAGGAGCGCCTGGAGCCGTGCCAGTGTCCGGTCGCGCCTGGCCAGGCCGATCCCGTAGATCGCGAGATCGTTGACCAGCCGCGTGTAGAACGCGTGCGGGGCGTCGCCCCCTTCGCGCATGCAGGGTGTGGGCTTCTGGGCGTGGCGGAGCTGGGGGCCGAACGCGGCGACGTACGCCGCGAGCACGGGCTCGCCGGCGAGATCGCGGGGCACCTCGGGGAAGTGCGCGATGAACTCGGCCACGGTCATCGGCGCCTGGGCCGACCGCGTGCCGGCATCGAGATCGCGACCGAGCCGGATCTGCACGGCGCCATTATAGCCTGCGCCTGCCGGCGTCCCTACGGCAGCAGATCCGCCACGGCGATCCGGCGCGACGTAAAGGCCAGGGGAGCGACGACGGCCGGTGGGGCCAGCGCGGTGATGGACCGGTACCGCCAGCCGTAGGGCGCCGACGGGTCCGGCTCCGGGTCGCGGTAGACTTCGAGGACACGATCGACGAGGTTCACGATCCAGTAGTCCGCAACCCCGGCCCGCGCGTAGAGGCTGCTCTTCTGCTGGCGGTCGAAGTCCAGGCTCGATTCCGCCACCTCGACGGCGAGCACGGGACGCGCCGGGTGCGCCTCGCGATAGTCGGCCGGACGTCCAGCCACCACGGCCAGGTCGGGCTCGGGTTCGGACTCGTCGTCGAGCGACACGGGCGCCTGCACTCTCACGATCCAGCCCGGCGGCAGGACCGCTCTCAGCGCGTAGTCGGCGGCGCTGATGGCAGAGGCGTGATACGGGTACTGCGGCTCGGCGACGACGAGCTGGCCGCCGATGAGCTCGATCGGCTCGCCGTGGAACACCCCCAGCGCGACGAGTCGGTCGTACTCGATCCGCTTCCAGCGTCTGAGCGTGAGCGGGGCTTGCGCCATGGGCTTGCTCCTCAACGGTGCTCGATCAGCGCGGCCATGGACACTACGCTAGCGGGATGGCGCAGGACCGTCAACGTCGTCGCCTCGATACACACGGGCGCCGACCCGGCCCGCGGGTTGGCGTAGGCCGGCGTTGCCTGCTACATTCTCTCCCCGAAAGGATCAGCCATGGCCACGATCACGGGCTCGGAGGTGCTGGCGCAGGCGCTCGGGGCGCAGGGCGTGGACACGCTCTTCTACCTGATGGGCGGGCCGATGCTCGAGACGGAGGCGGCCTGCATCCAGCTCGGCATCCGCGCGATCGACACGCGGCACGAGCAGGCGGCGGCGCTCGCGGCGCACGCCTGGACGCGCGTGACGCGGCGGCCCGGCGTCTGCATGGGCTGCTCGGGCCCGGGGACGACGAACCTCGTGACGGGGGTCGCCAACGCCTTCGCCGACGCGGCACCCGTCGTGGCGATCGGCGGCTCGAGCCCGCGCGTCTTCCTCGGGATGGAGGCGTTCCAGGAGATCGACCAGGTCGCCATCATGCGGCCGGTCACGAAGTGGGCGGAGCGGATCTACGACGCCCGGCGCATCCCCGAGCTCGTCGCGACGGCGTTCCGCCAGGCGACGACGGGCCGCCCCGGCCCCGTCTACCTCGACCTGCCGGGCGACACGCTCGGCGAGAAGGTGGAGGCGGAGAGCGTCGTCCAGCCGCCGGCGTGGCGCCCGGCGCCGCGCACGCTCGGCGACCCGGGCGCGGTGCGCGAGGCCGTCGCGCTGCTCGCGCGCGCCGAGCGCCCGGTGATCCTCGGCGGCAGCGGCGTCTGGTGGTCGGACGGCGCGGCCGCGTTCCGGGCGCTCGTCGAGGCGACGGGAATCCCGTTCTACACGACGCCGATCTCGCGCGGGCTGATCCCCGAGGACCACGCGCTCGCCTTCCTCAACGCCCGGAGCAAGGCCTTCGCCGAGGCCGACGTGGTCGTGGCCGTCGGCACGCGCTTCAACTGGATGGTGCAGTTCGGGCGGCCGCCGCGGTTCGCCGCCGACCTGAAGGTGATCCACGTCGACATCGACCCGACGCAGCTCGGCCACAACCGCGCGGTGGACGTGCCGATCGCCGGCGACGCCCGCGCGGTCCTGGAGCAGCTCCACGCCGAGGCGGAAGGGAAGCTCGACCCGCGCCGCTGGGCGGCCTGGACCGGAAAGCTGCGCGCGCTGGACGCCGAGAAGTCGGCCGAGGTGGACAGGGCGATGAGCAGCGACGCGACACCCATCCATCCGCTCCGGCTCTGCAAGGAGGTGCGCGACTTCCTGCGGCGCGACGCGATCCTCGTCGTGGACGGTCAGGAGATCCTGAACTACGGCCGCCAGGCGATCCCGACGTTCGTCGCCGGCCACCGGCTCAACTCGGGAGCGTTCGGCTGCATGGGCGTCGGCCTGCCCTTCGGCGTCGGCGCGAAGGTGGCGCGGCCCGACGCGCAGGTGGTCGTCCTGCACGGCGACGGCTCCTACGGCCTCAACGCGATGGAGATCGACACGGCCGTGCGCCACGGGATCCCGGTCCTCGTGGTGATCAGCAACAACGGCGGCTGGACGGCCGACGCGCCCTGGACGCGCCCGCTCCCGAAGCCCGGGCGCAACCTCGGCCACACGCGCTACGACAAGGTCGCGCAGGAGCTGGGCGCGCACGGCGAGTACGTCGAGAAGCCGCACGAGATCCGGCCGGCGCTCGAGCGCGCGTGGGCCTCCGGCAGGCCGGCGGTCGTCAACGTCATCACGGACGGCAAGGCGCGCGCCCAGACCGTGCGTTTCTCCGCATACCAGACTTAGGACGCGATGGCGAAGGCGCTCGCGGGCATCCGCGTGCTCGACCTGACCCAGTACGAGGCGGGGCCGAGCTGTACCCAGATGCTCGCGTGGCTCGGGGCCGACGTCATCAAGATCGAGCCGCCGGGCGGCGAGCCCGGCCGCACGGTGCTCTCGGACAAGCGCGGCGAGGACGCGTGGTTCTTCCTCCTGCTGAACTCCTGCAAGAAGGGCGTGACGCTCAACCTCAAGGCGCCGCGCGGCCGCGCGATCTTCGAGGAGCTGGCGAAGGGCGCCGACGTCGTCGTCGAGAACATGGGGCCGGGCGCGATGGAGCGGCTCGGGCTCGGCTGGGAGGCGCTGCGGCGGCTCAATCCGCGGATCATCGCCGCCTCGGTGAAGGGTTTCGGGGGCGGCGGGCCGTACGCGGAGTACAAGAGCTTCGAGTGGATCGCCCAGGCGATGGCGGGCGCGCTGAGCATGACGGGCTGGCCGGACGGCCCGCCCACGAAGGCCATCGGCGGCCTGGCCGACACGGGCGCCGGGCTGCACTGCGCGATCGGCGTCCTGGCGGCGATCATCCAGCGCCAGACGACGGGCGTGGGCCAGCAGCTCGAGGTCGCGCAGCAGGACGCCGTGGTGAACCTGCTCCGCATCCACCTGCGCGACACCTACGCGGACGGCAAGGCCGTGCCCCGGCAGGGCAACCGCTCCGTGAACGCGGCGCCCTCGAACCTCTACCGCTGCCGTCCCGGGGGGCCGAACGACTACGTCTTCATCCACTGCGCCACCGTGGAGATGTGGAAGACGCTCACGCGGATCGTCGGGCGCCCCGAGCTGGGCGACGACCCGCGCTACGCCGACCGGCGCGACCGCGTCCAGTTCGTGGACGAGATCGACGCGATGATCGAGGCGTGGACCGAGAAGCGGACGAAGCACGAGGTCACGGAGATCCTGGCCGGCGCGGGCGTGCCGTGCGGGACCGTGCTCGACTCGAGCGAGGTCCTGACGGACCCGCATCTGAGAGCGAGCGGCATGATCGTCCCGCTCGAGCACCCGTCGCGCGGCGCGTACCCGATGCCCGCGAATCCGGTGCGGCTGTCGGCCTCGCCCACGGAAGTCGTGCGCGCGCCGCTGCTCGGCGAGCACAACGCGGAGGTCTACGGCCGGCTGCTCGGCTACGGGGCCGCGGAGCTCGACGCCCTCCGCCGGGACGGCGTCATCTGAGGCCGGTCATCTGCCCCGGGTCCATGCCGTAGAAGAGGCGGGCGCCCGTCTCGCCGGGCCGCGGCCAGGGATGCTCGCGCAGCACGCGCTCGTCGATGTCGGCGCCCCAGCCGGGCGCGTCCGTGAGCCAGACGTGGCCGTCGCGGACGACCGGCGGCCGGGTGACGAGCGCCCCCTTCCACGGCACGTCGTCGACGTCGATCTCCATGATGCGCACGTTGGGCAGCACCGCGCAGAGGTGCAGCGAGTGGAGGTCGGCCAGGTGGCTGTAGTAGTTGTGCGGCGCGACGTTGATCTCGCACGCCTCGGCCAGCCGCCCGATCTGCACGGCCTGCGAGAAACCGTTCCACGGCACGTCGATGATCGCCACGTCCACCGCGTGGCGCTCGAGGAACGGCCGGAACTGCCGGAGCGTCACCAGGCTCTCGAGCGACGCCAGCCGCGTCGAGGTCGACTGCTTGATCTGGAGGAGCGCGTCCGGGTCCCAGTTGTCGTACTCGAGCCACTGCATGTCGTACTTCTCGAGCAGCCTGGCGATCCGCAGCACGCCCTCGGTGCGGAAGTTGTAGTTCAGGTCGAGGCAGAGGCCGACCCGCGGGCCGACCGCGTCGCGGAGGGTGCCGATCAGGCGGTCGATCGCGTCCAGGATCTCCACCGTCGGCGCGCCGTCGGTCGTGTTGATGCCGCTCGCAAAGCCGGGGAAGTACACCGTCGCCGGCTCGCCGGGGATGACCATGTTGGTCTTGAGCGCGGTGAAGCCGCGCGCGACCACCTCGCGGCCGAGCGCCGCGATGTCGTCGTACGTCCGGAGCGGCGGCGTGCCGAGCAGCGTGCCCATCCGCGCCCGGGTCGTCCCGCAGTGCGACCAGTAGAGTCGCACGCGGTCGCGGAGCGGGCCGCCGAACAGCTCGTACACCGGCACCCCGAGCGCCTTGGCCTTGAGGTCCCAGAGCGCCAGCTCGATGCCGGCGATCGCCTTGTGGGAGACGCCGCCGAGGTTCTGCCGCACGCGGCGCAGCATGTCCCAGTACAGGCGCTCGACCGGCCGCGGATCCTGGCCGATCAGCAGGTCGGCGAGGTCGCGGACGCACCCGGCGATGCCGTGCGGGCTCCGGTTGTCGCTACACTCGCCCCAGCCGACGAGGCCGCCGTCGGTCTCGACGCGCACGAACGTCCAGGGCCGCCAGCCGCCGTCGCAGTGGAGCGCCTCCACGCGCGCGATCTTCATGAGCGCCTCCTGTCCCCGGGATCGGGCGCCAGTATAGTGCCTGGAACCTCGCCGTTGGCGTACAATGCCGCCGTGGCCGGCGACGACTCTCCGGACGCGCTGGCAGTCCGACTGCAGACGGCCCTCGATCTGTGCGCGCTGGGTGAGTCGATGCGCCGCGCGCAGCTCCGCCGCGAGCATCCCCATGCCACCGACGAGGAGATCGAGGCCCTGCTCATCGCCTGGCTCGAGACTCGCCCGGGCGCCGAGCACGGCGACGCCTGGGGCCGCGCCATCTCCTGGCCACCGTCACGCTCCTGAGCCGGGCCGAAGCCTCGCTCCGGCGCATCGTGGGAGACCTCCGGGATCTCGCCCGTCGGTTCGCGCTGGTCGGCGGCCTGGCGGTGTCGGCACGTACGGAGCCCCGACTCACGCGCGACGCCGACCTCGTCGTGCTCGTCACCGGCGATCGGGACGCCGAGGCGCTCGTCCGTGATCTCCAGGGGCGCGGCTGGCGGGTCACCACCGCGATCGAACAGGACGTCGCCGGACGCCTGGCGACCGTCCGGCTCGCGCTCGCCGGGGCGGATGTCCGCGGCGCGGTCGTCGACCTGCTCTTCGCCTCGTCCGGCATCGAACCCGAGATCGTGGCCGCGGCGGACCCGATCGAGGTCATTCCGGGCTTCACGATACCGGTCGCCCGGCTGGGCCATCTCATCGCCCTGAAGGTGCTCGCGCGCGATGACCGCACGCGGCCGCAGGACCGCGTGGACCTCGCCGCCCTGCTGGCCCGCGCCGACGCCGCGGCAGTGGGCGAGGCGCGGGACTCGCTCGCGCTCGTGACGCGGCGCGGGTTTCATCGCGGGCGCGACCTGCTCGGGGCGCTGGACACGGCCGTCAACGAGTTCCGTGGCTGAGCCTTGCCGTATCCTTCCCGGCACGTTGACCGGCTGCTCGCCGCTCGCTAGGCTGTGAGCGCGATGGCGTCGACCGTCAAACCGTCGCCCCGGATCCGGCGCTGGACGCGGCTGGAGTACGACCGGCTGATCGATCTGGGCGTGTTCCAGCCCGGAGAGCGCCTGGAGTTGCTCGACGGCCTGCTGGTGCTGCGCGAGCCGCGGGGCAGCCGGCACGCGGGGACGATCCGGAGAGTGGTGGCGGCCCTCCGCCGCGCCTTCGGCGACGCCTGGCAGGTCGACTCGCAGCTGCCGATCGCCCTCGACCCCGACTCGGAGCCGGAGCCCGACGTCGCCGTCGTACCGCAGGATCCCGGCGCGTACCTGGACGCGCATCCCTCGCGCCCGGTCCTGATCGTCGAGGTCGCGGAGAGCTCCTACCGGGTGGACCGCGAGCACAAGGCGAGCCTCTACGCCCGCGCCGGCATCGCGGACTACTGGATCGTCGACCTCGCCCGCGACGCCCTCGAGGTGCACCGCGACCCCGGGGCGTCGCCGGACGCCCCGTACGGCTGGCGCTACCGGAGCGTGGTCACGCTGCGCCGGCCGGCGACCGTCGCGCCCCTGGCCGCGCCCGGCACGCCGATCCCCGTCACCGACCTCGTGCCCTGAGGGCCTGCTACCTGTCGAGCCAGACGGCCATGAGGCGCCCGCCGTAGTCGTGGCCGATGTTCGGCGCGAAGTTCCTGACGTGGGGCTCCCAGGCGGCGACGGAGACCCCGGTCGGGCCGAAGAGGTAGTAGGCGTGCCGGGACACGTGACGCTGGATGTCGTAGAGGATGTCCCGCCAGCGGGCGCTCGCGGACGCCCATCTTCCCGATGCGCTCGCCGCCTGGATCCTCGCGGCGGCCGGCCAGCGCCCGGTCGTCCCGGGAACCCTCGCCGACAGCCCTGCGCCCGACACCATTCTCGAGGTCGACTCCATGGTGGTAACGCTCACCTCGAAAGATCCGACGGACTGGCAGCCCGGCCTCAGGCTCCGACTCTCCGTCGGCGGCAGGCTGGTCCGAGCCTGGGACGGCGAGGAGCTCGGCAGCTGGGTCTGGGAGCAGGACGGACCCGAGGCGCGCTTCTTCGCGTGGGGGAAGGACGACGCGCGGCGGTTCCGCGACGAGCTGGCGCGCGCCGGCGAGGCCCTGGCGACGGAGATGATCGCGGACCTATTCTAGGCGGAGAAACGGAGGAGGCTATGCGCGCAAGAGTCGTGCTCGGGCGGGTGGTCCTCGGTCTCGCCCTCGTCGCGGCCACGGGCTGCGCTCACGCGCTGAGCCAGCCGATGCCGCGTCTCGAGGGGAAGCTCGCGCTGAAGGTCTCGAACGAGCAGCCGTCGAAGTGGACCGAGATGCCCCTGGGCGTCCACCAGATCCCGGACACCTCGGTCTACGTCTCCGGCCACCAGGGGGCGGCGGGAATCGGGGTGCTCTTCGGCCTCATCGGCGTGGCCGCGGCGCATGCCGCCGCCCAGAGCACGGGCGAGAAGAAGACGCAGGATGCCCAGGCGCAGCTCCGCCTGGACATGCGGGCGCTCGCGGAGCGGGTCCTCACCGAGGAGCTGGGCCGGCGCGGCGCTGCGAATCGGTTCGCGGCGGCGGGCACCACGGGCGCCGGCTCGCTCGAGATCGTTCCCTACCTCGTCGTGAACTTCATCGGCGACGAGCAGGTCCGCCCCTGGGTCGTACTGAAGACGATGCTCAAGGACGCGAAGGGCGAGGAGCAGTGGAAGACGAAGTACGTCGCGGGCGTCGGCGAGGCCCGTCCGCTGGGCGGCGAGCGCGGCTGGGCGTCCGAGGACGGCGCACCCCTGCGGCAGCACGTGGACCGCAACCTCCGCCTGGCGATGGACGTGCTCCTGCGCGACGCCTCGGGGACGCTCCCGCGCGGGACTGGGCGCAAGGTCGAGGTGAAGGCCCAGTGGGTGTGGGTGAAGCCGTTCCTGGAGCGGACCGCCGAGGTGCTCGAGGAGACGGAGGACGCGCTCGTCGTCATCCCCGATGTCGCGGACGCGTTCGTTTTCGCGGGCGTCAACATCCTCGACAAGCGGGCGGTGACGGTGAAGCAAGAAGAGAAGTAGCGGTGAGACTATCATCGCCGCTGTATCCGACTGAGGGCGAGATCATCGAGATGTCGCCGATCGGCAGCGGCCATGCGCGCGGTCGGGCGTCGGCGAGGCGTGGCTCGTCGATCTCGACTCCGGCCGGCTCGAGAGCCATCGCGGCGCAGGGAGCGCCGGGTACCGCGACGTCCGCGTGCCCGGCCCCGGCGAGGCGTTCGCTCCCGCCGCCTTCCCCGAGGTGACGCTCACGCTGCGGGATCTGCTGGGCTAGCCGGGCCCGGCGATGTCGCGGGCGTGGGCCACGACGTGCAACACGGCGACCTGGTACAGCACGGTCGCCAGCGGACCGACGATCCCGCCGGCCGAGCGGATGCGACGGGCCAGCAGCGCCTCGTCCACGGTCTCGACCGCGCGGATGGTGGCGGCGCGGTTTCGCTCGAACTCGGCGAGCAGGTCGGCGACGGTGAGGTGGGCACGCTTGGCCACCTGGCGCTCGTTGTAGGCGTCGTTGCCGCCCCGCATGGTCCGCGTGGCGGGCGCGCCCTCGGCCGCTGCCTCGACGGCCGGCGCCTCGCGGGCGATGTCGAAGAGGCGCGGGTACGTCCACTCGATCGACGCGATGTGGGCGAGGATCTGCCGGCCGTTCCAGCCCGACTCGTAGCGCCCTTCCTCGAGGCGCTCCGGCGGTAGCGCGCGCACGATGGCCAGCACCTCGTCCCGGCTGGTCCGGAGCGCGTCGAGCAGCTCGGCCCTGGACGGCGCGCGCTCGTCGAGCATGACGACCGGCAGCGTAGCATGAGAGCCGCGCGGTCTCCGAACGGAGTCACGACAGGCGATACGCGCTCGACTACAATCGAGGGCGAGACGACAGGATCGAGGCACGGAGCGATCAGGTGGGACTGACGTACATCGAGGGCGTGGTCACCGGCCCCACGGGCGCGTCGCGCACCGTGCGCTTCATGGTGGACAGCGGGGCGAAGTACAGCCTCCTGCCGCTGGCCGACTGGCGAGCGATCGGCCTGGCGCCGAAGCGACGGCTGACGTTCGCCCTCGCCGACGGCACGCTGATCGAGCGCGACGTGTCCGAGTGTCACATCGCGCTCCCGGAGGGCGACGGGCACACACCCGTCATCCTCGGCGAGGCCGGTGACGAGGCGCTGCTCGGCGTCGTCCTGAATCCCTTCAACCGTACGCTCCAGCCGGCCCGGCTCCTGCTCGCCTGAACGGCCGGCTGAGGGCGTGCTGACCATCGACGGCTCGCAGGGCGAGGGCGGGGGCCAGATCCTCCGCACGGCGCTCGCCCTGTCGCTGGTGACCGGCGCGCCGTTCCGCATCGAGAAGATCCGCGCGCGCCGCGCCAGGCCCGGACTCCTGCGCCAGCACCTGACCGCCGTCAGCGCCGCCGTCGCCGTCGGAGGCGCCGAGGTCGAAGGCGCCACGCTCGGCTCGCCGAGCCTCGTGTTCCGGCCCGGTGCGGTGAAGCCGGGCGAGTACCGGTTCGCGATCGGCACGGCGGGGAGCACCGGGCTCGTGGTCCAGACCGTGCTGCCGGCGCTGCTCACGGCGGCCGGGCCCTCGACGCTGACGCTGGAAGGCGGCACTCATAACCCGGGGGCGCCGCCCTTCGATTTCCTGGCGCGCGCCTTCCTGCCGCTGGTCGAGCGCATGGGCCCGCGCGTGGAGGCCGTGCTCGACCGGCCGGGCTTCTACCCGGCGGGGGGCGGGCAGTGCGCCTTCCGCGTGATGCCGGCCGCGCGTCTGGCGCCCCTCGACCTCCGCGAGCGCGGCGCGATCCGCCGTCGCCGGGCGCGGGCCCTGGTGGCGCGGCTGCCGCGGCAGATCGCCGATCGGGAGCTGGCCGTCGTGCGGGCTCGGCTCGGCTGGAGCGAGGAGGAGCTCGAGGTCGTCGTCGTCGATGGCTCGGCGCGCGGCCCGGGCAACGTCCTGCTGCTGGAGGTCGAGAGCGAGCACGTGACCGAGCTCTTCAGCGGCTTCGGCCAGGTCGGGGTGCGGGCCGAGGCGGTCGCCGAGCAGGCCGTCGAGCAGGCGCGGCGCTACCTCGCGGCGGGCGTGCCGGTCGGGCCGCACCTCGCGGACCAGCTGCTGGTGCCGCTGGCCCTGGCCGGGGGCGGCGCGTTCCGGACGATCGGGCTGTCGTCCCACAGCCGGACGAACCTGGACGTGATCCGGGCGTTCCTCTCGACGCGGATCGCCGTGATCGGCGCCGGCGATGACGTCCTCCTCGCGTTCGGGGGGGCTGCGGCGGCGGGTTCCTGACGGCGAGGGCGCACCGGGGTGGTGCAATCGCCTTTGGGTCATGGGGCGATTGCCGGATTGCGGAGCGACGCCGTCTTGACCCAGGGTGACGGCATGAATATTCCCGAGCTCGACCCGGCCCAGCGGCTCCTCGCCCAGCGCTACCACTGATCGGAGGCGGTCCTGCTGGCCGTGTGCCAGCGCCTCGGGGTCGAGCACGAGGTCATCCCGCGCGTCGCGACGGCGTTCGGGGGCGGTATGGGCGGGACCGGGGCCGTCTGCGGCGCGGTGGTCGGCGCCGTGATGGCGATCGGCCTCCGCCACGGCCGCGCGCAGCCCTCGGAGCGCGACGCGCGGGCCTACGGCCTGACGCAGGAGCTGCGGCGCCGCTTCGAGGCCGAGATGGGGCACATCGGCTGCCGCGAGCTGACGGGGATGGATCTCAGCACGGCGGAGGGCGTCAAGCGCTTCTACGCCTCCGACGTGCCCAAGCGCGTCTGCCTGCCCGCCGTCGGCGCGGCCTACCGGATCGTGACGGAGCTGCTCGAGTCGTAGGACACTCCCCGCTCACGACGTCGCGGGCCGGGCCGCGAGCCACGCCTCGACCTCGTGGCGCTGGATCTTGCCCGTGGTGCTCCGTGGCAGGTCGGCCAGCGTGACGAACACGATCTCCTTCGGCTGCTTGTAGCCCGCCAGCTCGGTGCGGCAGCGGGCGAGCAGGTCCGCGCGCGTGAGTGCCGCATCCTTGGGCGCGACGACGGCGACCGGCACCTCGCCCCACCGGGGATCGCGCCGGCGGACGACCACGGCGTCGGCGACGCGCGGGTCGGCCAGCAGGACGCGCTCGATCTCCGCCGGGTAGATGTTCTCGCCGCCCGACTTGATCATGTACTTGAGCCGGTCCACGAAGTCGAGCGAGCCGTCGGCGTGCTGCACGAACATGTCGCCCATGTGGAACCACCCGCCGCGGAAGTCCCGCGCGTTGACCTCCGGCGCGTTCCAGTAGCCGCTGAAGCACGTGGGCCCGCGGAAGGCGAGCTCGCCCGGCGTGCCGGGCGGCACCTCGCGATCCTCCGCGTCCACGAGCCGGATCTCGCAGAAGGCGTTCTGCCGCTTCGAGAGCCGCGCGGGGACCTCGCCCACCGCGATGACGTTGCCGGAGGCCGGCGGGACGCCGGTCTCGGTGGAGCCGAAGGAGTTCAGGTAGGGCGCGCCGAGGAGGGTCGTCACCTCCGCGATCTGGTGGGCGGGCACGAGGTCGGCCATGGCGCCGCAGAGCCGCACACCCACGGGCCGGATCGCGCGCGCGCGCAGCTCGGCGATGAGCGGCTCGATCATGCCGGGCATGAGCAGCAGGTGGCCGAGCTGCTCGCGGCCCACGTGGCCCGCGATCTCGTCGGGGCGGAAGCCGTCCACGACGACGACCTTGCCGCCGGTCGTGAGCGTGCCGAGCGCCGGCTCGGTCGCCGCCATGTGGAAGAACGGCGCCCACGCGACGGTCGTGTCGCCGGGGTTCAGGCCGAGCTCCGCGAAGAACACGAGGTAGCGGGCCAGCTCCGCCCGGTGGGAGATCACCGCGCCCTTCGGCAGGCCCGTGGTGCCGCTCGTGTACAGGATGAGGAGCCCGTCCTCGGGCTCGGCGGCGATCGCCGGCGCGTCCGCCCGCGCCCGTGCCAGGCGCGCCTCGTACTCCGCCCCCAGGACGAGCGTCGCGACCGGCCCGACCCCGGCCTCGGCGAGCAGCGCGCCGTGGCGCTCGGAGACGACGCAGAGCGTCGGCGAGACGAGCGCGACGCAGTGCCGCACCTCCGGGGGCGCGAGCCGCCAGTTCTGGCAGGCGAGGATCGCGCCCAGCTTCGCGCACGCCAGCTCGAGCTCGAGGTACTCGGGCCGGTTCTCCGAGAGGATCGCGACCCGGTCGCCGCGCGCGACGTCGAGCGCGCGGAGCACCCCGACGGCGCGGTTCACGCGCTCGTCGAGCTCCGCGTACGTGAGCGCGCGGCCGGCCGCCTCGACGGCGCAGCGCTCGCGGTGCCGCCGCGCGGCGCTCTCGAACAGGCTCCCGACCGTGCTCCGTCCGGCCAGCTGGGGCAGCGCGCTCCCGGTCATGCGGGCCTCCTCGGGCGAGGGGATGCGAGGCGCCGGAGCGCCTCCTCGCGGAGCTTCACCTTCTGGATCTTGCCGGAGCTGGTCATCGGAAAGTCGTCCACGAAGAGGACGTGGCGGGGGATCTTGAAGCTCGCGATGCGGCCCCGGCAGTGGGCGAGGACCTCCTCCGCGGTGAGCGCGTGGCCCGGCCGGCGGCGCACGAAGGCCACGCCCACCTCGCTCAGGCGCGCGTCGGGGTAGCTCACCACCGCGGCGAGGTCGATGCCCGGGTGGCCCATGAGGTAGGCCTCCACCTCCATCGGGTCGACGTTCTCGCCGCCGGTCTTGAGCATGTCCTTGTAGCGGCCCATGAACCGGAGGTGTCCGTCGGGGCGGAGCACGCCCATGTCGCCGGTGTGCAGGAAGCCGTCGGTGTCGATCGCCGCGGCGGTGGCCTCGGGCTTCCGGTAGTAGCCCCGCATGAGCGAGTAGCCGCGCACGAGGATCTCGCCGGGCGTGCCCGCCGGCTGGTCGCGCCCGGTCTCGGGATCGACGACGCGGACCTCGTAGCCCGGCGCCGGGCGGCCCGAGGCCTCGCAGGACTGCGCCTCCGTCGAGTCGAGCGCGCCGATCGCGCCGCCCACGCCGAACTCGCTCATCCCGTAGCCCGAGACGAGCGGCCCGAGGAGCGCCCGCGCCCGCCGCGCGATCGGGACCGAGCTCGACATGCCGGCGGCGAGGATGCCGGTGCGGACGCTCGACACGTCGCGCGGCTGCCGCTCGTACGCGTCGCAGAGCTCCTTGTAGTGCGTGTCGAAGCCGTGGAGCACCGTCGCGCGCTCGCGTTCGATGAGCTCGAGGCTCTCCGCCGCGTCGAAGCTCTCGGTGAGCACCTGGCGGGCGCCGGTCAGCATCGAGGTCAGCATCCCCTCGGAGAAGGCGAAGAGGTGGAACAGGGGCAGGGACATCAGGATGACGTCCTGCTCGGTGATGGCCAGGCGGAAGGCGCGGTCCGTCACGTTGCGGACCAGGCGGTGGGCGTGCATGACGCCCTTGGGGACGCCGGTGGTCCCCGAGGTGTACATGAGGAAGGCGAGGTCCTCGGGGTCCACCGCGGCCGCGCGCGCGGCGAGCGTCTGCTCCTCGACCCCGCCGCCGCGCTCGAGGAGGTCCGCCCACGGCACCGTCGCCGGCCGGCGCGCGTCGCCGAGCAGGACGACGCGCTCGAGCTTCGGCAGCCGGCTCGCCCCGGGCGCCGCGCCGGCGGGCGCGAGCTCGCGCACCATGCCGAGGTAGTCCACGGGGCCCGCGCGCTCGGCCAGGATCAGCGTGCTCGCGTCGGACTGGTCCACGATGTAGGCGACGTCGTCGGTGCGCAGCCGCGTGTTGACGGGCACGAGCACGGCGCCGATCTTGATCACCGCGAGGGCGCTCTCGATCCACTCCGGGCGATTCAGCAGCCAGAGGGCGACCTTGTCGCCGGGGCGGACGCCGAGCGCGACGAGCCCCCGGGCGACGCGGTCCACGCCCGCGGCGACCTCGGCGAAGGTGAAGCGCCGGCCCCGGAAGCTGAGCGCCTCGCGCGCGCCCCAGCGCCGCGCCGCCCGCTCGGGCAGCGAGCCGATGGTGACCTTCGCGAACCAGTCGCCGTCGCCGGAGTGCGCCGGGGCCATTCTGGGCGGCAGTATAGCGAGCCCCGCGCGCGCCGCGCCGACTACCTGAGGGTCCAGCCTCCGGGGACGCGTCGGGCGCAGAACGGACGCAGGGCGTCGAGGGCGGTCGGCGTGTTCTGGATATCGGCCCAGACGAAGAAGCAGGTGTCCGGCGCCCGGATCCGGTAGCCCCTGGGCGCCGGGACGCCGATCACGTTGAGGCCCGGGCGGAGGCTGAAGGCCACCCTGGAGCCGGCGACGTGGTTGCGGGCGCCCACGCCGGCCAGGATCGTGATCTGCGTCGCGCACTCGCCGTTGCCGTCGGCCCGGAGCCTGACGGACCAGCTCTTGACGAATCCGTTGTGCGGCACCGGGTCGGGGACCATGCCGAGGTCCATGACCCGGAGATCGTGGAGCCCGCCGCAGTCTTTCGGCGACCGCCTCTGCGCCGCCGCCGGCCCCGCGGCCGAACCGAGCACCACCGCCAGCAGCACCACGATCCCGCGCCTCGTCACCGACCGCATCGCCGTGCCTCCCCCTCGCTCATACATCAAGACGCCGCGCGTCGGCCGACGATTCGAGGTGTCTGGCGACGCGCCGGGCGTGCGCTAGTGCAACCGGCGCGGAAACGTAGTCAGGACCGCGGGGGGGCGCCGAGGAACTCGCGGACGATGCGCACGAACTCGGTGAAGCGGTCGTGGTGCAGCCAGTGGCCCGCGCCGTCGAGGCCGACGACGGTGGCGCGGCGGAAGAGCTGCGCCCGGCCGTCCGCGGCGGGGTCCCCGGCCTCGCTTTCCTTGCCCCACAGGAGCAGGGTGGGGCAGGCGATCCGCCCCCAGAGGAAGGCGATGTCGCGGCGGCTCATGTCGTACGGCGGCCAGGCGCGCACGTAGTTGTCGAACTTCCAGCTGTACGTGCCGTCCTCGTTCTGGTTGACGCCCTGGACCGTCAGGTGGCGCGCCTGCTCGGCGGAGAGATGCGGGTTCTCCTCCTGCATGCGGCGAAACGCGTCCTCGATGGAGGGATAGCGCCGCGGGAGCCGGCCGGCGAGGCCGCGCTGGTCGCGGATCCACTCGTCCATCCGCTCGGCGATCGTCCTGGCGGCGCGCTCGGCCAGCACGCGCGGCGCGGGGCCGAGCCCCTCGATGGCGACGAGCTTCGCGAGGTGCTCGGGGTAGATGCCGGCGTAGCGGAGCGCGATGTGGCCGCCGAGCGAGTGCGCGATGATCGTGGCCGGCGCGAGCCGCTGCTGGTGGACGAGCTGCGCGAGGTCGTAGAGGTAGCCGGCCATCGTGTAGCTGCCGTCGGGCGACCACTGGCTGTCGCCGTGCCCGCGCAGGTCGGGCGCGAGCACGTGCCAGGCGTCGCGGAGCGCGGCGGCGGTCCAGTCCCAGTTGCGGCAGTGGTCGCGCCCGCCGTGGAGCAGGAGCAGCGGCGGCGCGCCCGGGTTGCCCCAGTCCACGTAGTGCAGCCGCAGGCGCTGGGAGAAGTAGGTGTGGGACGTCGGTCCCGGCGTGCCCTCGCTCACCACCCGGCGCCCCGCCTCAGCTCGCCGGCTCGCCGGCGTTGACCGGGAGGCACTGGCCCGAGATGTTGCGCGCCAGGTCGCTGCACAGGAAGACGGCGGCCGCGGCGATGTCCTCGGCCGTCACCATGCGCTTGAGCGGCGAGCGGGCGACGAACGCCTCCCGCGCCGCGGCCACGGGGATCTTGCGCACCTCGGCCTGGCCCGCGATGACGCGGTCGATGCGGTCGCCCTCGACCGCGCCGGGGGCGATCGCGTTCACGGTGATGTTGTGGGGGCCGAGCTCGAGCGCCATGCCGTACGTCATCCCGACCTGCCCGGCCTTCGCCGAGCAGTAGCCGATGCGGTAGGCGAGGCCGCGGCGGCCGGCCACCGAGGAGATGTTGACGATGGCGCCGCCGCCGGCCTGGATCATCGCGGGCACCGCGAACCGGATGCAGAGGTAGGAGCTGGTGAGGCACGAGTCGAGCGTGTAGCGCCAGTCGTCCAGCGTGTAGTCCTGCACCGGCTTGGTGGGCCCGCCGTCGCCCGCGTTGTTGACGAGGGTGGTGAGCGCGCCGAACGCCTTCACGGCCGCCTCGACCAGGCGGCGGACGTCGTCCTCGTGCGAGACGTCGCACGTGACGGCGAGGGCGCGCCCGCCCGCCGCCGTGACGAGCCGCGCCGTCTCCTCGACCAGGTCCTTCGACCGCGCGGCGCAGACCACGCTGGCGCCCTCCCGGGCGAAGACCTGGCTCAGCACGCGGCCGATGCCCTTGCTGGCGCCCGTGACGATCGCGACCTTGCCCTGCAGGCTCTGGTTCGGCACGCTCTCCCTCCTGTCAGTTGCCCATCACCAGGCCGCCGTCCACGTTGACGGCCTGGCCGGTCATGTAGTCGGAGTCCGGGCCGGCGAGGAACGCGACCACGCCGGCGACGTCGTCCGCCGTCTCGGCACGGCCGAGCGGGATCCCCGCCGTGCGCCGCTTCCACGCCTCGCCCCGGGGCCACCCGCGGAGCGCGCTCCACTCCGCGTCGATCTGCGTCCACATCGGCGTGTCCACGGCGCCGGGGCAGACGCAGTTCGAGGTGATGCGATGGGGCGCGAGCGCCTGCGCGGCCGAGCGCGTGAGGCTGACGACGCCCGCCTTCGCCGCCGAGTACGGCGCCAGCAGCGGGTTCCCGCCGCGGTAGGCCGCGATCGAGGCCGTCTGGACGAGCTTGCCGCGGAGCTCCGAGCCGGCGATGGGCTCCTGGCGGAGCATCCGGCGCGCCGCCGCCTGCAGGACGAAGAACACGGCGCGGAGGTTCACGCCGAGGACGCGGTCCCACTCGGCCTCGCTCACGTCGAGCAGCGGCTGCACGCGGACGACGCCCGCGTTGTTGAGGAGCACGTCGAGCCGGCCCCAGCGCCGGTAGGCCTCGTCGAGCATGCGCTCGACGTCCTCGCGCCGCGTGACGTCCGCCCGCACCGCCGCCTGGCCGAGCTCGGCCGCGAGCCTCGCGACCCCGGCGGCGTCCACGTCGGCGAGCACGAGCCGCGCGCCGCCGGCGGCCAGGCGGCGGGCGCACGCGGCGCCGATGCCGCCCGCCGCGCCCGTGATCAGGACCGTGCGTCCCTCGAGCCCTTCGCTCATCCGCGTCCTCCGTGTGGCGATGCCGGCTAGAGGCCGAGCCCGACCAGCCGCTCGGTCGGCGGCCGGAACGCCGTGAGCGGGCGCCCGAGCGCGGCGTCGATCGCCGCGAGCATCGCGGGCCGGTCCGCGGGGAGGCGCCCGCGGACGTCGAGGAAGTTCGAGACGTGGTCCGAGCAGAGCGTCGTGGGCCCTTCGAGGCGCTCGACGAGCAGACGGGTCTCCCGGAGCGCCTCGTGCGCCGACGGCAGCGTGAGCGCGCCGGCGCGCCACCGGTCGTGCCACGGCGTGCCGGGCTGCGGCACGAAGGTCCGCAGGCGGACGAACGTCGGCGGCGCCTGGTTGAGCACGGCGGCGCTGCCGAGCGCGTGCGCGCGCCAGCCCTCGACGCCCGCGAGCCCCACCATCAGGTAGACGGACAGCTCGATCCCGGCGCGCACGACGTGCCGGTAGGCGAGGACGGCGCCCTCCGGCGTCACGCCCTTGCCGATCGCGGCGAGCGTCGCCGCGTCGCCCGACTCGAGGCCCGAGTGGATGCGCGTGATACCGGCCGCCGCGATCGCGCGCCACTCGTCGAGGCGCTTCTTCACCAGGAACTTTGCCGAGCCGTACATCGTGATGCGCTCGAGGTCCGGGAACCGCGCCCGCGCCGCCCGGCCGATGGCCACGAGCGTCGCGGTCGGCAGGACGGCCGTGTTGCCGTCGGCCAGGAAGATCGTGCGCACGCCGTGCGCGCCGTACGCCTCGCGGGCGAGGTCCAGGTCCTCGACGACCTCCGCGAGCGGGCGCACGCGGAACGGGCGCCCCTTGTACATGCCGCAGAAGGCGCACCGGTTGTGCGGGCAGCCGAGCGTCGCCTGCACGATCAGCGAGCCGGCCTCGCTCGGGGGGCGGTAGACGGTCCCCTGGTAGCGCACGCGCGGCCTCCGCCTCAGAGCTCCGCCATCCGCGCGAAGGCGGTGAGCTCGCGCGGGACGTCGGGCCCGGCCGGCTGGTAGGCGATCTCGGTCACGCCGCGCGCGGAAAGCCCGTCGAGCCGCGCGCGGAGCGCCGCCGCCTCGCCCGTGAACGTGTAGGCGCGGATGGCCTCGCCCGTGATGACCCCGCGGTCGAGCGCGTTCACGAACGTGAGGTGCCCCTCGTGGGTGTGCAGGTGGCGCTCGCGCGGCGGCAGGGCCTCGAGCGCCGCCCGCCACGCGGCGCCGCCCGGCAGCTCGCCGAGCTTCGGCCGCCGCGGCGCGCCCGGCAGGTCCCAGGCGCGGTGGAACACGACGGCGGCGCCCGCGCCTGCCGCGGCGAGCACCCGCGGTGAGTCGAAGGGCTCGCCCGGCTCGAGCACCGTGCCGAAGGTGAGGAGGGCCGACCAGGCGAAGCCGCCCGTCGGCACCACGCTGAAGACCCCGTCGCCCAGCTCGCGCGCGACGGCCTCGCCCCGGGGGCCGCCGACGCCGAACACGAACGGCACGCGAATCGGCCGGGGCGGCGCCTGGCCGGGGCCGTGGAGCATCCGCGTGAGCGCGCCGTCCACCTCGACCGTCTCGCCGGCGAGCAGCGCGCGGAGCTGGCGGGCGTACTGCGCCACGACGCTCCAGGGGTTCGGGCGCTGGCCCATCGCGAGCCGCCCCGTGAAGCCCGAGCCGATCCCGACGACGACCCGCCCGGGGGCGAGCGCCACCAGCGTCGCCACGGCCGCGGCGCTGACCAGCACGTGGCGCAGGCTCGGGATCAGCACGCCCGGGCCCAGCCCGATGTGGTGCGTGCGCTCGGCCGCACGCGCCAGCGTGGCCCAGACGTCGAGCTGGAGCGCGGGCGTGTCGTAGACCCAGGCCCGCCGGTAGCCGAGCCGCTCGGCGAGCGCGACGTGCTCCGGGGTGTCGGGGACCGGGGGGAACGCGCAGGAGATGTCCATGGCCCAGACAGGATAGCTCCGTCGGCGCGGAAGGTGCTATCGTCTTGCGGCGATGCAGGACCTGTTCGTCGTGACGGACGCCTGGCGGGCGGCCTGGCCCGGGGCGGCCGCGGGGGTGCTGGCGATGCGGGACGTCGCGAACCCCGCCGGGCATCCCGCGCTCGAGCGCCGGGTCGCCGAGCGCGAGGCGGCGCTCCGCGCGCGCTTCGGCGGCGCCGACCGCGCGGCCCTCCGGGCGCTCCCGCGGCTCCAGGCGTACGCGGCCTACTACAAGCGCTGGGGCAAGACGTACCACGTCCAGCTCCAGCTCGAGTCCGTGGCGCTCAAGGGCAAGCCGATCACCCGGGCATCCGCGCTCGTCAGCGCCATGGTGGCGAGCGAGCTCGAGCACCTGCTCCTGACCGCCGGCCACGACCTCGACGCCGTCGCGCCGCCGGTCACGCTCACGGTAGCGGCCGGCGCCGAGCGATATCAGCTCTTGGGCGGTCAGGAGCAGGCCCTGCAGGCCGGGGACATGACGATGGCCGACGGCCGGGGGACCATCTCGAGCGTGCTCTACGGCCCGGACGAGCGGACGCGGTTCCGCCCGGAGACGCGCCGGGTCCTGTTCGCCGTCTACGCGCCGCCGGGCATCGGCGGCCAGGCCGTCGCCGCCCATCTCGAGGGCCTCGCGGCCGCGGTCCGCCTCGTCTGCCCCGACGCCGCGATCGAGGCGCTCGAAGTCCACGAAGCGTCGCAACCAGGGAGGAGCGCGAACCCATGAGCTGGCCTCAGGACTTCGACCAGTACGACGGCCTCGGCCTCGCCGAGCTGGTGCGCCGGCGCGCGCTGAAGGCCGAGGAGCTCCTCGAGGCGGCGATCGCCCGCGTCGAGGCGCGCAACCCGGCGGTCAACGCGGTGGTGACGCGCCTGTACGACCAGGCGCGCGCCGCGATCGCGGCCGGCCTGCCCGAGGGGCCGTTCACCGGTGTGCCCTACCTCCTGAAGGACCTCGGCGTCCTCTACGCGGGCGCCGTGACGAGCTGGGGCAGCACGTTCTTCGCCGACTACGTCGCCGACCACGACAGCGAGATCACGGTGCGGCTCAAGCGCGCCGGCCTGGTCATCTTCGGCAAGACCAACACCCCGGAATTCGGGCTGTCCACGTCCACCGAGCCGCGCCTGTTCGGCCCGACGAAGAACCCGTGGAACGCCGGATACAGCGCGGGCGGCTCGAGCGGCGGGGCCGCGGCCGCCGTCGCCAGCGGCATGCTGCCCATGGCCCACGCGACCGACGGGGGCGGCTCGATCCGCGTCCCCGCCTCGTGCTGCGGGCTGTTCGGCCTCAAGCCCACGCGCGCGCGCAACCCCATGGGGCCGGACGTCGGCGAGGGCTGGAGCGGCGCCTCGGTCGGCCACGCGATCACGCGGAGCGTGCGCGACAGCGCGGCACTGCTCGACGCCACGTCGGGTCCCGACGTCGGCGACCCGTACTGGGCGCCGCCGCCGGCCGGGCCGTTCCTGGCCGAGGTCGGGCGCGATCCGGGCCGCCTGCGCGTCGCGCTCGCGACGACGCCGTGGAACGGCCAGGCCGTCGATCCCGAGTGCGCGGAGGCGGCGCAGGCGGCCGCGAAGCTCTGCGCGGAGCTGGGCCACCGGGTCGAGGAGGCGCGGCCGGAGATCGACGCCGAGGCCCTCGGCGTGGCGACCCGCACGATCGTCGGCGCCAACGTCCGCGCCCAGCTCGAGGCGCGCGCGGCGGCGCTCGGGCGCGAGGTCCGGCCCGACGACGTGGAGCGGGTCACCTGGGCGCGCGCCGTCGACGGGCGCACGGCGACCGCCGCCGACTACGCCCGCTCGATCGTCACTGTGCACCGGACGGGCCGCGCCGTGGCCCGCTTCTTCACCGCGTACGACATCCTGCTGACGCCGACCATGTGCCGGCCGCCGCATCCGCTCGGCGTGCTCGACATGATGAGCGAGGACCAGACCGGGTACCTGGCGGCGCTGCTCGCCAGCATCGGGTTCACCTCGCTCTTCAACTCCAGCGGCAACCCGGCGATGTCGGTGCCGCTCGCCTGGTCGACGGGCGGGCTGCCGCTCGGCGTCCAGTTCGTGGCCGCCTTCGGCGGCGAGGCGACGCTCTTCCGCCTCGCGGCGCAGCTCGAGGCGGCGCGCCCCTGGGCGGCCCGCCGCCCGCCGCTCGCCTAGCGCGCGTGCGCTAGGCGAGCGGGCCGGTCGCCTCAGGCACGCGCGCCCTCCGCGATGCGACAATCGCGGAGGGGCAGCGCGTGACTGCGCGAGCGGACATCCGGCTCAGGTCGGGCAACCAGATGGTGGTCGAGGGCGCGCTGCGCGCCGGCTGCCGCTTCTTCAGCGGCTACCCGATCACGCCCGCCTCGGAGATCTACCGCGAGATGACCCAGCGCCTGCAGGCGCGCGGCGACGTCGCGGTCGGCGCGCCCGACGAGATCTCGGCGCTCTGCTACTGCATCGGCGCCTCGCAGCGCGGCGTGAAGGCCCTGACGGCCACCTCCGGGCCCGGCTGGGCGCTCATGATCGAGGCGTTCCAGTACGCGCTCATGACCGAGACGCCCCTGGTCGTCGCGCTGGTCCAGCGGCTCGGGCCGAGCACCGGCGGCGCCACGCAGAGCGCGCAGGGCGACGTGCTGCTGGCCGAGTGCGCCGTCTCCGGCGGCTACACCGTGCCGGTCTTCGCGCCGTCCACGCCCGGCGAGTGCTTCGCCCTCACCGTCCAGGCCTTCAACTGGGCCGAGGCGCTGCGCACACCCGTCGTCCTGCTGAGCGACAAGGACGTCGCGATGACGTACGAGGCCGTGGACCTCGGCGCGCTGCCCGACGTCCCCGTCTGGACCCGCCAGTCGCCGCCCTTCGCGCCGGTCGGCGGCCCGCGCAAGGTCACGCTGACCGGCTCCGCCCACAACAAGGACGGCTGGCTCCGGAAGAACGACCCGGAGACGCTCGACGTCCTGCGCCAGCTCGAGGCGAAGGTCGCGGCGCGCGCGGCGGAGCTGGCGCTCCTGACGGAGGACCTCGACGCGGGCGCCGGCACCGTGGTGGTGAGCTACGGCGTCACCGCCCGCGCGGCGCGCGAGGCCGTGCGCGCGGCGCGCGCGGCGGGCCGGCGCGTGTCGTTCGTGGGGCTCCAGACGCTCTTCCCGGTGCCGGCCGACGCGCTCCGCGCCGCCGTCGGCGGCGCCCGGCGGGTCGTGGTCGCCGAGGAGAACCTGGGCGGCCTCTACCGGCGCGTGCTGGCGGGCGCGCTGCCCGGCGTCGAGCTCTGCGGGGTGAACAAGCTCGGCGGCATGATCCGCCCGGCCGAGATCCTGGAGGCCCTGTGAGCTTTCTCGCCCAGCGCCCCATGCCCTACTGCCGCGGCTGCGGCCACGGCCTTGTGGCGCGCCGCCTCGACGAGGCGCTCGGGCGCCTCGGCCTCGACCCGAAGCGTGTCGTGCTCACGACCGACATCGGCTGCGTGGGGCTCGTGGATCCGCTCTTCCCCGCGCTGCACACGGTCCACACGATCCACGGCCGGTCCACGGCGGTCGCGGCCGGCGCCGTCCTCGCCGACGCGCTCTGCGCCGAGGGCGGGCTCACGAACGTCGTCATGCTCGGCGACGGCGGCGCCACGATCGGGCTCCTGCACTTGACGCAGGCCGCGCTGATGAACGTGGACCTGACGGTGCTCCTGCACAACAACATGCTGTACGGGATGACGGGCGGCCAGCACTCCGCGCTGACGCCCGAGGGGTTCAGGACGTCCACCACGCTCGCGGGCAACTGGCTGCCGGCGCTCGACCTGGAGCAGGTCCTGCGCGGCTGCCACGGCGGGTTCTACGCGCGCCAGCTCGCCACCGACCGCGAGCTCGCCGGCGTCATCGCGGAGGCGATCGCGTACCCGGGCTTCGCGCTCGTCGAGATCCTCGAGCTCTGCACGGGCTTCGGGGTGCCGCTGAACGCGCTGGACGGCAAGGCCCTGCGCGCGGCGGCCGCGGCCGAGGGCAGAGCGCTCGGCGTGCGCATCCGGCGGACCGACCGCCACCCGTACCACGCGCTCTACCGCGAGCGGTTCCCGGTGCGCGCCGAGGCGCCGCCGCCGGCCCCCGCGGCGCCGGCGGGCCCTTTCGCCCACCGGCTCGCGCGTCCCCTGGGCGTCGTCGTCGCCGGCAGCGCGGGCGAGCGCGTGCAGACCGCCGCGGCCGTGCTCGCCCAGGCCGCGGTCCTCTCCGGCCTGCACTGCGTCCAGAAGAACGACTACCCGGTCACGGTCGGCAGCGGCTTCTCCCTCTCGGAGGTGAAGCTCGCGCCGGCACCCATCCTCTATACCGGGATCGACGCGCCCGACGCGGTCCTGCTCGTCTCCGCCGACGGGCTGCGCGAGGTGCGGGGGCGGGGAGACCTCGACCGCCAGGCGCCGGACGGCGTCGTCATCGTGGACGAGAGCCTCGCCGGCGAGCTGCCGCCGGGCCGGGCGCTGGCGGCGCCGCTCCGGCGCGCGCTCCCGGCCGATGCCGCCGCGCTCGGCGCCGTCGCGCTCCTCGTCGCGCGCACGGGCCTGCTCGCGCGCGAGGCTTTGCTCGCGGCGGTGGACGCGATCGGCGGGAAGGACGCCGGCGCGCTCCGCGCCGCGGTCGAGACCGGCGCGGCGCTCGGCGCCTGATCTGGGGGGCAGGGGGGCGCCCGGAGCCCCCCATGACATTCAGGCGGGCTTCTTCTTCGTGCGCTCGGCGACGGGGTACCCGGCGTCCTTCCAGGCGGTGAAGCCGCCGCCCATCTCGTAGACCGGTGCCAGGCCCATCTGCTGGGCGACGTCGGTCGCCAGCGCCGAGCGCCAGGCGCCGTTGCAGTAGAAGATGAACTCCTGGCCGGAGGCGAAGATCTCCTTGTGGTAGGGGCTCTCCGGATCGATCCAGAACTCGAGCAGGCCGCGGGGGCAGTGGTAGGCCCCGGGGATCAGGCCGTCGCGCTCGAGCTCGCGGACGTCGCGGAGATCGACGAAGACGACGCCGGCCTTCCCGTGCCGCGCGCGGGCCTCCTCGAGGCCGAGGGTCGTGATCCGCGCCTTGGCCTCGTCCACCATCTGGCGGAATCCCTTCGTGAGCTTCATGCGGGCCTCCGGGTGAACTTCTGGAACGTGTGACTGCCTCACTGGCGCCCCCCCCGGCCCGCGGTCAGCTCGGCCTCGAGCGCCTCGATGCTCGCCGCCACGATGTCGACCAGCGCGTCGACCTCCTCCCTGACGATGCAGAGCGGCGGCGCGAGCCGGACGACGCTGCCCCGCGCGTAGACGATGGCGCCGCGCTCCCACGCCTTCCGGTCGAGCGTGGACACCTGCGCGCTGTCGAGCGGCCGGCCGGACCCGTCGGGCTCGACGAGCTCGGCGCACACCATGAGGCCGCGGCCGCGCACCTCGCCGACGATGCGCCGCGTGCCGACCGCGCGCTCGAGCCCCTCGAGGAGGCGCGCGCCCATCGCGGCCGCGTTCTCGACGAGCCGGTCCTGCTCCATGATCCGGAGGTTGGCCAGCGCCGCCGCGCAGGCCACCGGGTGCGCCGCGTAGGTGTTGGGATGCACGTTCTCCTGCGTGGCGCCGTCGGGGAAGGCGTCCGCGATGCGGCGCCGCGCGATGCTGGCCGACAGCGGGACGTACCCCGAGGTGATGCCCTTGGCCACCGACATGAGATCGGGCACCACGCCGTCGTGCTCGCAGGCGAACCAGCGCCCGGTCCGGCCGAACCCCGTGATGACCTCGTCGGCGATCATCAGGACGTCCAGCTCGTCGCAGATCGCGCGCACCGCGACGAGCCAGCCGATCGGCGGCATGATGAAGCCGCCCGAGGAGAGCACCGGCTCCAGGAGGACCGCCGACACCGTGTCCGGCTTCTCGCGCAGGATCGCCTCCCGCAGCTCGCGGGCGCGGCGCGCGACCAGCTCCTCGTCCGTCCCCGCGCCGCGGTCGCGGAACGGGTAGGGCGCCTTGACCTTGGTGAAGCCGGGCACCTGCAGGGCGGCGTAGGGCGCCGCGAGCTGGGGGAGCCCGCACACCGCGAAGGTCCCCATGGTCGCGCCGTGGTAGCCGCCCTCGAGGGAGATGACCTTGTGCTTGTCCGGCTTGCCCCGGGTGAGCCAGTAGTGGCGGGCGATCTGCATGGAGCGCTCGTTGGCCTCGGAGCCGCTCACCGCGAACATCGAGACGTCGAGGTCGCCCGGCGTGAGCGCCGCGAGCCTGGCCGCCAGCTCCGCCGCCGGCCGGTTGGAGAACTGCCGCGTGGTCGGGTAGTACGCCAGGCGCACCGTCTGCTCGGCGACGGCCTCGGCGATCTCCCGGCGCCCGTGGCCGACGTTGACGACGGCGAGACCGGCGAACGCGTCCATCAGCTTCTTGCCGCGCTCGGTCCAGACCCACACCCCCTCGGCCCGGTCGATGACCAGCTCCTCGTCCGACAGCCAGGGGTGATCCTGCGTCTTGTGGGTCCAGAGGTGTCGGATCGCGTCGGCGGTCGTGGTCATGGGTCTCGGGCCTCCCGCGTTTTCGCTGATGCTATCATCCGCGCACGTTCGTCCCGGGACCGGGGTTACGGCAGCCGAGCCCGGATGGCGGTCACGAACGCCAGGAGATCGGCGAGACGGTGCTCGACGATGTCCTTCACGACCTCGAGGTTCACCCCGCTGTAGCCGTGAACGACGATGTTCTGGAAGCCGGCCATTCGCCCCATGGTCGCCCCCAGGTCGGCCGACAGCCAACCGTGCCGGGTCAGGCGATCGAACAGCTCACGGTTCGTCTCGGGCTCCCCCAGACGTTCGTCCGATACGATGTGCGATGCCACGTCGAGGGCGGCCTGAATGGCGATCTGCAGCGTATGCAGCACGAAACGGGCTTCCCGGACGTCGCGGAGGATCTCCGCCGGGCGCGCCAGCGTGCGGAGCTCCTGGACGCAGGTCTCGATGAGGGCGAGCCTCTGCGCGAGGAGGTCGGGGTCGCTCACCGGGCCGGGACGGGCGGGCGCCGATAGCGCGCGAGGACGGGCTGGAGATCGAAGAACTCGTTGCGCGCCCGGACCTCGAAGCGGATCCGGGCGTTCGGATCGCGATCGAGGAGCAACACACCATCCCGGAGGACGCGATGGACCAGGCCCGCCGGCGCCGTATTCAGGACGATGACCTGGGCCGGGCGGCTCACCAGCTGCTCGATCCGACTCTCGAGATCGAGCGGCAATCCCTCGAGGGTGGCGGGCGGCGCGGCCGCGTAGAGGACGGCCACGTCGACGTCGCTCCGAGCGTCCGCCGTTCCCCGCGCCACGCTGCCAAACAGGTAGGCGGCGATGATCTCGCCGGGCTGAGCCGCGAAGAGCTCCCGGAGAACCCGCTCGACGGTGCCAACCGTCATGCTGGGATTATACGCGGGAGCCTCGATGCTATCATCTGCGCGTGTTCATCGTCGGCATCGACGTGGGGGGCACGTTCACCGACCTGACCGCGG
>MGCF01000124.1:6942-25602 GCA_001788495.1 Candidatus Rokubacteria bacterium RIFCSPLOWO2_02_FULL_73_56 | reverse complement strand
GCGCGTGGGGCATGAAGTGCGTGAGCACCATGCCGTTCGACGTGTAGCCGCAGACGAAGAACGTCGCCATGAGCAGCCAGAACGACGGCACGCGCATTGCCTCGAGCACGCCGACGCGCTCCGCCTGCTGGACGGCCGCCGCCTGCGCGGCGCTGCGCACGGGGCCGGTCGCGCCGTACGGGCGGCCGCCGCCGTCCTGCGGGTCGTCGCGCACGAGCCAGAGCGCGACCGGCAGCACCAGCACGAGCAGCCCCACGCCGAGCCAGAGGAAGCTCGCGCGCCAGCCGTACCAGAGCGTGAGCGCCGTGGCGAGCGGGATCACGACGAGCTGGCCCGCCGACATGCCGCCGGCGGCGATGCCGATCGCGATGCCGCGCCGCGCCTCGAACCAGCGGGCGGCGACGGCCGCGCCCGTCGTCATCGCGAGCCCGCCCGCGCCGAGCGCCATGAGCGCGCCGGTCGTGGCGTAGACGTGCCAGAGCGTCTGCACGCGCGACGCGCCGATGGAGCCGGCGCCGAGCATCAGGATCCCGACCACGATGATCCGCCGCGGCCCCCAGCGGTCGGCCAGCCGGCCGACGAGGGGCCCGACCGCGCCGAGCAGGAGCAGCGAGAGCGCGGCCGCGCCCGAGAGGGCGCCGCGACCCCAGCCGAACTCCGCCTCCATGGGCTTGATGTAGACGCCGAAGACCGAGCGGATGCCGGACCCGGCGAGCATGCAGAGGGTCACGGCGCCCAGCACGATCCACGCCGGGTGCAGCCGCCGGGGCGCGGTCATGATGCCGGTTAGGATGCCACGACCCGGCGGTCCCGATTCACGCGGCCGCCGGGCCGGGCCCGCCGCCTGTCAGGACGCCCGCCCTGTCAGTCGAGGGCGTCCACCGTCACGGTGTCGCCCTCGGCGAACTCGTGCTCGAGCAGCCGGAGCGCGAGCGGGTCCTGGACCAGGCGCTGGATCGTGCGCTTGAGCGGCCGCGCGCCGAACGTCGGATCGTAGCCCTCGCGCCCGAGCAGCGCCCTGGCCGCGTCGGTCACCTCGAGGGCGATGCGCCGGGCGGCGAGCCGGCGCTCGAGGTGGCCGAGCTGGATGTCCACGATGCGCGCGATCTCGTCACGCCCGAGCGGCGCGAACACGACGACCTCGTCGATCCGGTTGAGGAACTCGGGCCGCAGCGTGCTCCGGAGCTCCTGCAGGAGCAGCGGGCGCACCTTCTCGGGCCGCTCGTACTCGCGGAAGATGTGGCTGCCGAGGTTCGACGTCATGATCACCACGGTGTTGCGGAAGTCCACCGTGCGCCCCTGGCCGTCGGTGAGCCGCCCGTCGTCGAGGAGCTGCAGCAGCACGTTGAAGACGTCCGCGTGGGCTTTCTCGATCTCGTCGAACAGGATGACGGCGTACGGCCGGCGGCGGACCGCCTCGGTGAGCTGGCCGCCCTCCTCGTAGCCGATGTAGCCCGGCGGCGCGCCGATCAGGCGCGCGACCGTGTGCTTCTCCATGTACTCCGACATGTCGAGCCGGACCATCGCCCGCTCGTCGTCGAACAGGAACTCGGCCAGCGCCCGGGCGAGCTCGGTCTTGCCCACGCCGGTGGGCCCGAGGAACAGGAACGAGCCGCTCGGCCGGTTCGGGTCGGAGAGCCCGGAGCGCGCGCGGCGGACGGCGTTGGAGACGGCGTGGAGCGCGTCGTCCTGGCCGACGACCCGCCGCGCGAGCCGAGGCTCCATGTGCACGAGCTTCTCGATCTCGCCCTCGAGGAGCCGCGTCACGGGGATGCCCGTCCACTTGGCGACGGTCGCGGCGATGTCCTCCTCGTCGACCTCCTCGCGGAGCATGCGGCCCTGCGCGTGCTGGTCGGCCAGGCGCGCCTCGATCTCGCCCAGCTGCTTCTCGAGCCCGAGGAGCGTGCCGTACCGGAGCTCGGCGGCGCGGTTGAGGTCGCCGCGGCGCTCGGCATCGGCCATCGCGTGCTTGGTCGCCTCGGTCTCCTCCTTGATCTTGCCGATCCGCGTGATGCCCTCCTTCTCCGCCTGCCAGCGCGCCTTGAGGCCCGCGCCTTTCTCCTGGAGCCCGGCGAGCTCGGCGTCGATCCTGGCCAGGCGCTCGCGGGACACCGGGTCGTCGTCGCGGGCGACGGAGACGCGCTCGATCTGGAGCTGCATCACGCGCCGCTCGATCTCGTCGATCTCCTGGGGCATCGAGTCGATCTGCATGCGGAGGCGGGCGGCGGCCTCGTCGACGAGGTCGATCGCCTTGTCGGGCAGGAACCGGTCGCCGATGTAGCGGTGCGAGAGGACCGCCGCGGCGACGAGCGCGGCGTCCTTGATCTTCACCTTGTGGTGGACCTCGTACTTGTCCTTGAGGCCGCGCAGGATCGCGATCGTGTCCTCGACGGACGGCTCGCGCACCAGCACCGGCTGGAACCGCCGCTCCAGCGCCGGATCCTTCTCGAGATGCTTTCGGTACTCGTCCAGCGTCGTCGCGCCCACGCACCGGAGCTCGCCGCGCGCGAGCGCCGGCTTCAGCATGTTGGCCGCGTCCACCGCGCCCTCCGCCGCGCCCGCGCCCACCAGCGTGTGCAGCTCGTCGATGAAGCAGACGATCCGGCCCTCGGACTCGGTGATCTCGCGGAGCACCGCCTTGAGGCGGTCCTCGAACTCGCCGCGGTACTTCGAGCCGGCGACGAGCGCGCCGATGTCGAGCGCGACCAGGCGCTTGCCCTTGAGGCCCTCGGGCACGTCGCCCGCGACGATCCGCTGCGCCAGCCCCTCGACGATCGCCGTCTTGCCGACGCCGGGCTCGCCGATCAGGACCGGGTTGTTCTTCGTACGGCGCGAGAGGACCTGGATCACCCGGCGGATCTCCTCGTCGCGGCCGATGACCGGGTCGAGCTTGCCGCGCCGGGCGAGGTCGGTGAGGTCGCGCGCGTAACGCTGGAGCGCCTGGTACTTGTCCTCCGGGTTCGGGTCGGTGACGCGCTGGGTGCCACGCACCTCGACGAGCGCCCGGTACACGGCCTCCGGCGTGACGCCGTGCTGCGCGAGCAGCCGCCCCGCCGCGCCGTCGCGGTCCTGGGCGAGCGCGAGCAGCAGGTGCTCGGTCGAGACGTACTCGTCCCGGAGGCGCCCGGCCTCGGTCTCCGCGCGCTCGAGCCCGGCGCGCGTGCGCTCGCCGAGGTACGGGCCGCCGCTGCCGCGCACCGTGGGCAGCTTCGCGAGCGCGGCCTCGAGGTCCCGCTGGAGCGCCTCGGGCCGCGCGCCGAGCTTCGCCAGCACGGGGCCGACCACGCCCTCGCGCTGCGCGACGAGCGCGCCGAGCAGGTGCTCGGGCTCGAGGGCCTGATGGCCGTGCTGGTCGGCGAGCGACTGGGCCGCCTGGAGCGCCTCCTGCGCCTTCACCGTGAGCTTGTCGAGTCTCATGGCCGTCTCGTGCCCCTCCTCCGTCATCCCTGGTACGCGCGGGGGTTGTCCCGCCGGAGCGTCGCCAGCTTCTGGTAGAGCTCTTTCTCCTCGGCGCCGAGGTCCGTCGGCATCACGATCCTCACGCTCACGAGCTGGTCGCCCGCGCCGCCGCCCTTCGGGCGCGGCATCCCGTAGCCCGGCAGGCGGAAGGTCCGGCCGCTCGACGTCGCGGGCGGCACCTTCATGGACACCCGGCCCCGGAGCGTCGGCACCTCGAGCGTGGCGCCGAGCGCCGCCTCGGGCGCGGTGACCGGCACGCTCACGTGGACGTCGTCGCCGCGCCGCTCGAAGAGCGGGTGGGGCGACACCGTCACCGACAGGTAGAGGTCGCCGCGCGCGCCCGTACTCCCGCCGCCCTCGCCCCCGACGCGGACGCGCTGGCCGCTCCGGACGCCCGCCGGGATCCGCACGTCCACCTGGCGCCGCGCGCGCTGCCAGCCGCCACCGCCGCACGCCCCGCACGACCGGCCCTTGACGTGGCCGGCGCCCTGGCAGGCCGCGCACGGCTCCTCGAGGTCGAGCGCGAACGTCCGGCGCGTGCCGGCGAACGCCTCCTCGAGCGTGATCTCGACGGCGGCCTCGACGTCCGCGCCGCGCCGCGCCCCGCGGCCGAGCAGCTCCTCGAACCCGAGGTCGGCGCCGCCCCCGCCGGGCCGGGCCCGCGCGCCGAGGTCGCCGAAGATCGTGCGGAAAAAATCGGAGAACCCGCCGCGGTCGCCGAGGTCGCCCCCGTACTCGACGCGAAATCCGCCCGGCGCGCCGGGCGGGCCCTCGGCGTAGCGCTGCCAGTCGGGGCCGAGCGCGTCGTAGCGCCGGCGCTTCTCGGGGTCGGACAGGACCTCGTAGGCCTCGCCGATTTCCTTGAAGCGCGCCCCGGAGTCCTTGGCCTTGGCCACGTCGGGGTGGTGCTTGCGGGCCAGGCGCCGGTAGGCGGACTTGATCGCCTTGTCGTCCGCGGTCCGGGCGACGCCGAGAATCTTGTAGTAGTCCTTGAACTCGACGGCCATTCCGTACAAATCCTACAAAAAGTGTAGCAGATAAAGTGAGTCTTGCACGCTCATGGTTGCCGTGGCGGAGAGGAGCGTGTCGCCAGCTTCAAAGTATGGAATTTACTTTGGTTTTATCTTTCGCGACATTCCGACCGACGTCGCCCGGGCCAGGTCGCGGCCCTCGCCGTCACGGACTACAGCTTCCATGAAGAAGGTCGAGCGGCCGCGCTTGACCACGCTGCCCTCACCGAGGACGGGCCCCTGGGTCACGGGCTCGAGGAACGAGATCGAGAGCTGGCTCGTGGCGAGGAACTCGCCCTCGTCGCAGAGCGTGTGCGCGGCCAGCGCCATCGCCATGTCGGCGTAGACGGTGACGATGCCGCCCTGCACCGCGCGCCCCGGGTGCATGAACTCGGGCTTGACCGCGTAGCGGACCAGGACCCGGCCGGGCTCGAGCGAGAGCACGTGCGCGTCGACCAGCCGCGCGATGGGCGCGAGCTTGCCGCGATCGTCGATCAGCCGCCGGAGCTTCTCGAGCTGGCCGCCCCCGCCGCCGTCGCGACCGCTCATCCGCGGCCGAGCGTGAACGCGACGTACATCGACATCGGGCCCCGCTGCAGGCGCATCGTCAGCTTGTCGCCCTCCTTGAGGCTGCGCGTGAGGCGCTCGAAGTCCGCGAGCGAGCCCACCCGCTGGCGGTTGACCTCGTGGACCACGTCGCCGCGCTGGACGCCCGCCGCGGCCGCCGCGCTGCCCTCCTCGATCCGCGTCACGATGACGCCCTCGGTCGAGCGGAGGTTCAGCTGCCGCGCGATCTCCGGCGTGACCGGCCGCACGTCGAGGCCGAGGAGGGAGCGCGCGCGGCCCTGCCGCTGCTGGAGCTCGCGCTCCTCGGGCGCCTCGCCGATCTTCACCTCGACGGTCCGCTCGCCCTGGTCGCGCCAGACCTTGACCCTGGCGCTCTGGCCCGGGGCGAAGAAGCCGACCGCGCGCTGCAGGTCGCTCGGGCCCTCCATCCGCTTGCCGTCGAACTCGAGCAGGATGTCGCCGGGCTTGAGACCGGCCCGCGCCGCGGGGCTCTCGGGCACCACGTCCGAGATCAGCACGCCCTTGGCCGCCTCCTTGGCGCCGAAGGAGCGCGCGAGCTCGGGCGTGAGCGGCTGGATCGACACGCCGAGCCAGCCCCGCGTGACCTTCCCCTTCGCGAGCAGCTCGGCGTAGATCTTGCGCGCCATGTTCGAGGGGATCGCGAAGCCGATCCCCGAGCCGCCCGCGACGATCGCCGTGTTGATGCCGATGACCTCGCCCTGCATGTTCACCAGCGGCCCGCCCGAGTTGCCGGGGTTGATCGCCGCGTCGGTCTGGAGGAAGTCGTCGAAGGGGCCCTGGCCGATCTGCCGGGCCTTGGCGCTGACGATGCCGGCCGTGACGGTGGACTGCAGCCCGAACGGCGAGCCGACCGCGAGCACCCAGTCACCGACCTGCACCCGGTCGGAGTCGCCGAGCCGGGCGTAGTTGAACGTGCCCTTGCCGTCGTCGAGCTTCAGGACCGCGAGGTCGGTCTTCTTGTCCAGGCCGACGACCTTGGCCCGGTGCTTGCTGCCGTCGAGCGTGATGACCTCGATGTCGGTCGCGCGATCGACGACGTGCGCGTTGGTCAGCGCGATGCCGGTCGGGTCGACGATGACGCCCGAGCCGAGGCTGCGCTGCGGGATCCGCTCGGGCACCTCGCCGAAGAACCGCCGGAAGAACTCCTCGCCGAAGAACTCCTCGAACGGCGTGCGGCCCGGGGGGCCGCCGGCGCCGCGCGACACCGTGTTGATGTTGATGACGGCCGGCTTGATCGCCTCCGCCACCTTGGCGAACGTCCCCGCCGCGACCGGCATCTGCACGGGCAGGATGGGCGCCTGGATCGGGGGCGTCTGGGCGAGCAGCGGCGCGCGCCGGAGCTCGGCCCCGCCCGAGGTGTACGCGCCCAGCGCCACGCCGAGCACGAGGGTGACTGCGAGAGCACCGAAGAAGGTGCGTCGCTTCAACTGCATCATCGCCGGATCTCCTCTGTCGGGCTCTCTCCTGCCAGCGCGCTGCGGAGGCGCTCGCCCTCGAGCGTCTCCGTGCGCTTCAGCTCCTGTGCCGCCGCGACGAGCACGGATTTCTTGGTCGTCAGGATGCCACGGACGCGGTCGTGCGTGCGGTCGAGCATCGCGCGCACCTCCTCGTCGATCGCCCGCGCGGTCGCCTCGCTGAAGTCGCGCTCGCCGCCGACGCCGGTGCCCTTGAGGAAGAGCGGGACCCGCTCGCCGTAGGTGGCGAGCCCGACCCGCTCGGACATGCCGTACTTCGTGACCATGAGGCGGGCCAGCTCGGTCGCGCGCTCGAGGTCGTTGTGGGCGCCGGTCGAGACCTCGCCGTACACGAGCTCCTCGGCCACGCGCCCGCCGAGGAGGACCGCCAGGCGGTCGTCGAGCTCCGCCCGCGTGAGCAGGAAGCGGTCCTCGGTCGGCAGCTGGTAGGTCATGCCGAGCGCGGCGACCCCGCGCGGGATGATCGTGACCTTGTGGACCGGGTCGGCGTGGGCGACGGACGTCGCGACCAGCGCGTGGCCCATTTCGTGGTGCGCGACGATGTCCCGCTCCTTCTCCGAGAGCACCCGGCTCTTCTTTTCCAGTCCCGCGACGAGCCGATCGATGGCTTCCTCGAAGTCCGCCATCCCGACCGCGTTCTTCTCCTTGCGCGCCGCGAGCAGCGCCGCCTCGTTGACGATGTTGGCGAGGTCCGCGCCCGCGAAGCCCGGCGTCCGCGCCGCGATCACGCCGAGGTCGACGTCCGGCGCCAGGACGACGGCGCGCGCGTGCAGCCGGAGGATGGCCTCGCGGCCGCGCACGTCCGGCTTGTCCACGACGATCTGGCGGTCGAAGCGGCCGGGGCGCAGCAGCGCCTGGTCGAGGACCTCGGGGCGGTTGGTCGCCGCCATGAGGATGACGCCCTTGGACGAGTCGAAGCCGTCCATCTCGGCGAGGAGCTGGTTCAGCGTCTGCTCCCGCTCGTCGTGGCCGCCGACGAACCCCGTCGCCCCGGCCCGCGACTTGCCGATCGCGTCGAGCTCGTCGATGAAGACGATGCACGGCGCCTTGTCCTTGGCCTGCTCGAAGAGGTCGCGCACGCGGGCGGCGCCCACGCCGACGAACATCTCGACGAACTCCGAGCCCGAGAGCGTGAAGAACGGCACGTCGGCCTCGCCGGCGACGGCGCGCGCGAGCAGGGTCTTGCCGGTGCCCGGCTGGCCGACGAGCAGCACGCCCTTCGGGATGCGGCCGCCGAGCCGCTGGTACTTCTTGGGGTTCGTCAGGAAGTCCACGATCTCGACGAGCTCCGCCTTGGCCTCGTCCACGCCGGCGACGTCGGCGAACGTCGTCTTGAGCTCCTTGCGGTCGAAGATCTTGTGCTTGGAGCGGCCGAACGAGAGCGCCTGCGTGGGCCCGCCGCCGACGCGGCGCATCAGGAACATCCAGATCGCGACCATGACGCCGAGCGGGATGATCCAGCCGAAGAAGAGGTCGCGGAGGAACGTCGACTCGATCTTGCCGCTGAACTCGACGCGGTGCTGCTCGAGCTCGGCGACCAGCCGCTGCTCGTCGATGCCCGGGATGCGCGTGACCGTGAAGTCGCGCACGTCGCCGCCCGGGCCGAGCCACTGCCGCAGGCGGTCGCCCGCGCCCGAGGGCCCGGTCGGGAGCGCGTCCGGCCTGGCCACGCCCCGGATCTCCCGCTCGGTGAGCGCGACGCGCTCGACCTTGTCGGCGCGGAGCAGCTCGAGGAACTTCGACATCGGGATCTCGACCGTCCGGGGGGCGAAGAGCCAGGATTGTAGGAGAAGGAAGACCAGCGTCGCGACCAGCACGTAGGCGAGGGAGAACTGGATGCGCTGGTTGAATCGCGGCTTCATCGAGCTCCCCCCTCAGTCATGCTAGCCGCCGGGATGCAGTGTGTCAAACGCACGGAGCCTCTTTTCCCTTGACACTTCAAGCGCTTTGCCCTAAAAGTTGGCGCTGATCGCTCCTGTGAAACCTAGAACAAGCGCATCATCCCAAGGGCCGCGCGGGGGCCGCGACTGCGCCTGGACCGTCCTCTGCACGCTCACGCTCCTGGGACTGCTCGCGGCACTCCCCGCCGAGGCGCAGGAGGCCGCCACGGAGCCAGCATACCGCGCCTTCCCGCTGATCGGCTCCCGGCTCGCCGTCTGGGCGGTCGCGCAGCTCCACCTGAACTTCGCCGCCTTCATCCTGGGCGTGCCCATCTTCGCCGTGATCATCGAGATCGTCGGCTGGCGCACCGGGGAGGGCCGCTACGACTGGCTGTCCCACGAGCTCGTGAAGCTCACGTTCGCCGCCTTCTCCACGACGGCGCTCCTGGGCGCGCTCCTCCTGTTCCTGTTCGTCGGCTACTACCCGAGGTTCTGGACGTACATGACCTCGATCTTCTTCCCCACCTACTGGATCTACGCCCTCCTCTTCTTCGCCGAGACCTTCACCGTGTACCTCTGGTACTACGGCTGGGACTGGCTCGCCGGGCCGCGGAAGTGGATCCACGTGGGCCTGGGCGTCCTCTCGAACCTGTTCGGGACCGCCATCCTCGTCGTCGCCAACTCCTGGGTGACGTTCATGATCTCGCCGGCCGGCATCACCGAGTCCGGGGCGCTCAAGGGGAGCGTGTGGGCGGCGATCAACAACTTCACGTGGATGCCGATCAACATCCACCGGCTCATCGCCAACATCGTGTTCGGGGGCACCATCGCAGCCGCCTATGCGGCGTTCCGGTTCCTGGCGGCGAAGACCGACGAGGAGCGCGCGCGCTACGACTGGATGGGCTACATCGGCAACTTCGTCGCGCTCTCCGCGTTCATCGTCCTGCCGTTCGCGGGCTACTACCTCGGCCGGGAGATCTACGCGTTCAACCAGACCATGGGCATCACGATGATGGGCGGCTTCATGTCGTGGCTCTGGATCATCCAGGCCATCCTGATCGGCATTCTCTTCCTCGGGTCGAACTACTACCTGTGGCTCGGGATGGAGCGCATCCCCGGCTCGGAGCGCTACCGCAAGTACGTGCCCCCGATGCTGATCGTGCTGACGCTCGGCTTCATGATCTGGGCGACGCCCCGCTCGCTCGTCGTGACCCTCGACGAGGCGCGCGCGATGGGCGGCACGCACCACCCGGTGCTCGGCGTGCTCGGCGTCATGTCCGCCAAGAACACGGTCGTCAACCTGATGATCCTGACGACCTTCCTCTCCTACATCCTGTACCGCCGCGCCAACAAGGTCCCCACGAAGCCGTGGGTGCGGACGGGCATGGCGGTCCAGTGGGCCGCGTTCGGGCTCGCCGGGGCGGTCGTCGTCTTCTACGGCGTCTACGGCTACTTCGTCGAGTCGATCGTGCGGATCGGCTTCTCCGTCTACCAGGTCGTCGCGGTCCTCGGGGCGCTCGTGCTCGTGATGGCCCTCGACATCCCGATGTTCCGGGGCGCCCGGTCCACGGGCACGATCCGCTGGGGCACGATCGCCCCGCGCTCGCAGTACGTGCTGATCCTCCTCGCGGTCACGTTCACGTGGCTCATGGGCCTGATGGGCTTCGCGCGCTCGGGCATCCGCCAGCACTGGCACGTCTACGGCGTCATGCGCGACACGTCCGTCGACGCCGTGACGCCTGCGCTCGGCTACGCGGCCAACGTGATCACGCTCGTGACGATCGCCTTCTTCGCGCTCGTGATGTTCATCTTCTGGCTGGGCGGCCTCGCGGAGAAGGGCACGGCGTCCGCCCACGGCCACGCCCCGGCGCCGGCGATCGCCGGCGGCCGCGCCCCCGACGCCTGATGCGCGTCCCCGTCGGCGTCAAGGTCGGCGCGTTCGCCGTCGCCATCATGGGCAGCTACACGTACTTCGCCAACTCGATCCCGCAGATCGAGTCCAGGCCGCCCCAGGAGCTGTCGCTGGAGGGCGGCAGCGTGACCCCGGCGCAGCTGGTGAAGGCCGGCGAGGAGATCTACACGACGAAGGGCACGTGCGAGATCTGCCACCGGATCGGCCAGAAGGGGACGCGCGCGCCGGACCTCGCGGGCATCGGCGGGCGCGCGGGCAAGACGAAGCCGGGCCTGAGCGCGAAGGGGTACATCATCGACTCGCTCCTGCACCCCGGCAACCACGTCGTCGAGGGCTACCCGAACATCATGCCGGCCGTCGACAAGCCGCCCATCGCCCTGAACCGCTCCGAGCTCTGGGCGCTCACCGCGTTCCTCCAGTCGCTGGGCGGGACCGTGGACGTCGCGCTCGCCGACATCCCGGCGACGGCGGGCGCGGGCGGCGTCGGCGGCGCCGCGGCGGCCGCGGTGACGCTGCCCGGAGACCCGAAGGCGGGCCAGGCGATCTTCGCCGGCAAGGGGACGTGCATCGCCTGCCACAAGGCGGGCGCGCTCGGCGCCTCCCCCGTCGGCCCCGACCTCTCGCAGATCGCCAGGATCCAGACTCCCGAGTACATCATGAAGAAGATCCTGGACCCGGCGGGCTCCGGGACGGTGGCGGGCTACCCGAAGGGCGTCATGCCGCCGATGTTCGGCCAGAGCCTCACCGCGAAGGAGTACGTGGACCTCGTGGCCTTCCTGCTCACGCTCAAATGAGCCTCCTCCGGTCGCGCTTCGTGCAGGCGGTCCTCATCGTCGTCCTCTCGTTCGTCGCGCTGCGCTGGGGCATCCGCCCGCCGGCGCCGTGGAGCGTGATCCAGATCTACATGGCGGTCGTCGTGATGGCGGTCCTGATCTACGTCTCCGCGGACTCCGACTCCTGGCGCGCGTTCGTGCGCCCGCTCTGGTCCACGCTGGTGGATCCGGACAAGCGCAACGTCCGGCTCGCCTGCCTCGTCGTGCTGCCGCTCCTGCTCGGGTACTACGCCTACACGCAGGCCGCCGCCAGGCCGCAGGCGCCGCCCGAGCTGCGCGCGGTGCACCCGGCACCCCCGGCGGCGATCCAGTTCCGCGGCAAGGAGATCGATATCTCGGGCGTGGACAATCCGCTCCGGAAGGACCCGGCGGCGCTCCGGACGCACGTCGCGGCGGGCGCGGACATCTACGTCCGCAACTGCATGTACTGCCACGGCGACAACCTCGACGGCAAGGGCCACTTCGCACCCGGCTTCAACCCGCCGCCCGCCAACTTCCAGGATCCCGGGACGATCGCGATGCTGCAGGAGGCGTACCTCTTCTGGCGCATCGCCAAGGGCGCGCCGGGGCTGCCGAAGGAGTCCACGCCCTGGAACTCCGCGATGCCCGCCTGGGAGGATCGCCTGACCGAGGAGCAGATCTGGCAGGTGATCACGTACCTGTACGACGCGACGGGGCAGCAGCCGCGGCGCCGGGAGGCCGCGCACTGATGCCCGCGCGCGCTCGTGCTCGCGTCACGTGGGCCGGGGGCGGCAGCGGCCGGGGCGGCGGGCCCCGCTCGACCACGCTAGCTCCGTCGCCCGAGCTCGATTCGAGGGTCGGCGGCTCCGACACCGCTGACTACACGGGTCTCGCGGGGCCTCACCTCCCCGTCCGCTGCCGCCCCCGGCCCACGGCCGGGGGCGTGGTCGGCGCGCTCATCGTGGCGGTCTCGGTCGTCGCGGCCGCGGGCCCGGCGGCGGCGCAGGCGGGGGACGCTCGGGCGGGGAACGCGGTGTACGCGCTCAGGTGCGCGGGGTGCCACGGCGAGAAGGGCGACGGCCAGGGACCGGCGGCGGAGCTGCTCCGTCCCGCGCCGCGCGACTTCACGACGGGCGTCTACAAGATCCGCTCGACGGCGAGCAAGACCCCGACCGACCAGGACCTCTTCGACGTCATCACGCACGGGATGCCGGGCACCTCGATGCCGCCGTGGTCGGTGCTTCCGGACAGGGACCGCTGGAACCTGGTCGCCTACCTCAAGGGCTTCGCGCCCGAGAAGTTCAAGGAGGCGCCGAAGAAGCTCGAGCTGCCCAAGGACGTCGCCTCCTCGGCGGAGTCGATCAGGCGCGGGCGGGAGATGTTCGAGGCCATCGAGTGCAACAAGTGCCACGGCACCCAGGGCCGGGCGGACGGCCCCTCGCGTGCCGAGCTGAAGGACGACTGGGGCCACCCGATCGCCCCCGCCAACCTGACCAAGCCGTGGAACTTCCGCGGCGGCATGTCGCGGACGGCGATCGCGACCCGGATCGCGGCGGGCGTGCTCGGTACGCCGATGCCGTCCTTCATCGACAGCGTCGAGAAGCCCGAGGACGTCTGGCACCTCACCAACTACATTCTGTCGCTCGGCCCGGGCGCGCCGCGGTACGCGACGCTCCTGACCGTGACGAGCGTGACCGGCGCGATCCCGGACGACCCGAACGCGGCCTTCTGGACGACGCGCGCCCCGAGCAACATCCCCCTGATGGGCCAGGTCATCCAGGACCCGCGCAACTTCAACCCGTCCATCGACATGGTGGCGGTGCGCGCCGTGTACAACGACAGGGAGATCGCGTTCCACCTGACGTGGGACGACCCGACCGAGTCGGCGGGCGCCGGCACGCAGGCGCTCCCGGACGCGCTCGCGCTCCAGTTCCCGCCCAGGCCGAGCCGCGGCCCCGAGCGGCCCTACTTCCTGATGGGCGACGCCTCGGACGCCGTCTACCTCCTGCGCTGGGAGAGCGGCCGGGGCGTGCTGGAGGCGACCGCGAACGGCCCGACGAAGCTCGCGCCGATCGCGGGGTCCGAGGCCGCGGGCCGGGCGGTCTTCGCCGACGGCCGGTACCGGCTGGTCATGAAGCGGCCGCTCGCGGCGAAGGACGACGCGCGGCCGGCGTTCCAGCCGGCGGTCTTCACCCCGGTGGCGTTCCAGGCGTGGGACGGCGGGGCGGGGGAGACGGGGACCAAGATGTCCTTGACGTCGTGGTACTATCTGCGCCTGGAGGAGCCCGAATCGAATCGCCGCTTCGTGCTCCCTCCGGTCGTGGCAATCCTCGCGCTGGCGGCCATGCTGCTGGTCGTCCGCGTCGCCCAGATGCGGTCTTAACCCGATTCCAGGAGGAGCCAGAGCAATGCGCAAGGTGTTGGCGGCGTTCGTGACGCTCGCGCTGGTCGCGGGCGTGAGCGTGTTCGCGTATTCCCCCGTGCCGGCCGGCGCGCAGGGCGGCGGCGCGATCGAGGCGTCGGTGACCTACAACGGCGCCCCCGTCGTCGAGAAGCTCAAGGTCAACAAGGACACGAAGCAGTGCGGCACCGAGGCCGTGATCGAGAAGGTCGTCGTCGGCGGCAACAAGGGGCTGGCGAACGCGGTCGTCTCGGTCGCCGGCGCGAAGGGCGCCCCCAGGGCGATGAAGGCGGAGATCGACCAGCACGGGTGCAAGTTCGTGCCGCGCGTCGTCGCGATGACGCCGGGCGCGATCGACATCAAGAACTCGGACGGGATCCTGCACAACATCCACACGTACTCGACGGCGAACGCGTCGATCAACAAGGCGCAGCCGAAGTTCAAGAAGGTCATGACCGAGAAGTTCGACAAGCCCGAGTTCATCAAGCTGACCTGCGACGTGCACAGCTGGATGCTCGGCTGGATCGCGGTGATGCCGAACCCGTTCTTCGGCGTGACCGATGCCAACGGCGCGACCAGGATCGAGAACGTCCCGCCCGGCAAGTACACGCTGGACGTCTGGCACGAGACGCTCGGCAAGCAGACGAAGGCCGTCGAGGTCAAGGCCGGTCAGACCGTCAAGGTCGCGATCGAGATGAAGAAGTAGAGGGCCGCAGGGCCGGGAGGCTCCGACGAGCATGCTTGACTGGTGGCTGCCCGAGAACGTCTCGACGTACGGGAAGGACATCGACTGGCTCTTCCAGCTGATCTACTACATCACCGGCGCGACGTTCGTCCTCGTGAGCGTCGCGCTCGTGGCGTTCCTGTGGATGTACCGTGACCGGCCCGGGCGCCGCGCGCGCTACACCCACGGCAGCACGCCGCTCGAGATCGCCTGGACCGTGGTGCCGGCGCTGATCCTCGTGATCCTCACGATGCTCAGCGTCCCCGCCTGGTCGAAGATCAAGATGACGCAGCCGGCCACGGACTTCGTCCTCCAGGTGACCGGGAAGCAGTTCAACTGGCAGATCACGTATCCGGGGCCGGACGGCCAGTTCGGGACGGCCGACGACAAGACGCTCCTCGACGAGATGCACGTCCCGGTGAACAAGGTCGTGCGCGTCATCCTCCGGTCCCAGGACGTCATCCACAGCTTCTTCGTGCCCCAGTTCCGGATGAAGCAGGACGCCGTGCCCGGGCGCGAGATCCCCCAGTGGTTCGAGGCGACCAAGCCCGGCAAGTACGAGCTGCCGTGCGCCGAGCTCTGCGGCTTCGGCCACTCGGGGATGAAGGGCTGGATCTACGTGCACACGCCCGAGGAGTACGCCCGGTGGGCCGCCGAGAACCTGACCGCGGCGGCGAGTCCGGCCGCCGACGGGAAGAAGGACGAGCCCAAGCGAGAGGAGAAGACCAAGCGATGAGTGCCACCAGCGCGACCGCGCACGCGCACGTCGAGCACGCCGGGCACCACGAGCTCGGCTTCGTCCGGACCTACGTCTTCTCCACGGATCACAAGATGATCGCCCGGCAGTTCCTGTTCCTCGGGCTCTTCATGATGATCCTCGGCGGTCTGCTGGCGCTGCTCGTCCGGTGGCAGCTCGCGTGGCCCGAGACGGCGATCCCCGGCATGTCCGTGTTCCTCCCGGACACGGGCGGCATCCTGGAGCCGTCCACCTACAACATGGCGTTCACGATGCACGCCACGATCATGGTCTTCTTCGTGATCATGCCGATCCTGGCCGGCGCGTTCGGCAACTTCTGCATCCCGCTGATGATCGGCGCCCGCGACATGGCGTTCCCGGTCCTGAACATGCTGTCGTTCTGGGTGGCCGCGATCGCCGGCGTCATCATGCTCGGCGGGTTCTTCGTCGAGGGCGGACACGCCGCCGCGGGCTGGACGTCCTACGCGCCGCTGGCCTCCGTCGTCGAGTACACGGGGGTGAACTGGGGGCAGAACCTCTGGTGCATCAGCCTGTTCGTCCTCGGCGTCTCGTCCATGATGGGCTCGATCAACTACATCACGACGATCGTCAACATGCGGGCGCCGGGCATGAAGCTCTTCCGCATGCCGCTCGTGGTCTGGTCGCTGTTCATCACCGCGGTCCTGCTCCTGCTGGCCCTCCCCGTGCTCACCTCGGGCGTCGCGATGCTCCTGTTCGACCGCTGGCTCGGCACGAGCTGGTTCCGGCCCTCGGGCGGCGGCGAGCCGCTGCTCTGGCAGCACCTGTTCTGGTACTTCGGCCACCCGGAGGTCTACATCCTGATCCTGCCGGCGATGGGCATCGCCTCGGAGATCCTGCCGGTCTTCGCCCGGAAGCCGATCTTCGGGTACCACGCGATGGCGTTCTCGATGATCGGCATCGCGTTCCTCAGCTGGATCGTCTACGGCCACCACATGTTCGTCAGCGGGATGAGCCCGGCGCTCGGCATGGCGTTCACGGTCTCGACGATGGTCATCGCGGTGCCGTCGGCCATCAAGACGTTCAACTGGCTCGGCACCCTCTGGGGGGGGCGGATCCAGTTCACGGTCCCGATGCTCAACGCGCTCGCGTTCGTGTCCATGTTCGTGATCGGCGGGCTCTCGGGCATCTTCATGGCCTCGACGCCGGTCGACATCTTCATCCAGGACACGTACTTCATCGTCGCCCACATCCACTACGTGGTGTTCGGCGGCTCGATCTTCGGCGCCTTCGCGGCGATCTACTACTGGTTCCCGAAGATGTTCGGCCGGATGACGAACCCCGTGCTCGGCCACCTGCACTTCTGGCCGACGTTCGTCTTCTTCAACATGACGTTCTTCCCGATGCACATTCTCGGCGTCGGCGGCCACATGCGCCGGATCTACAACCCGGTGCAGTACGAGTTCCTCCAGCACTTGCAGTGGTGGAACGTGCTGATCACGATCGGCGCGCTCGGGCTGGGGCTCGCGCAGATCCCGTTCGTGCTCAACTTCTTCTGGTCGCTCTTCGCCGGCCCCAGGGCCCCGCTCAACCCGTGGAACGCGAACACGCTCGAGTGGACCGCGCCGTCGCCGCCCCCGCACCTGAACTGGGGCGCGACGCTCCCGATCGTCCACCGCGGGCCGTACGAGTACAGCGCGCCCGAGTCGGCGGAGGACTTCCTGCCGCAGACGGCGCCGCCCGTCGCCCACGCGGGGACGCGGCACCGCTGAGCGGGTGGGGGAGGCCGTGACGTACCGTCTGACGCTCGTCACCGCGGCCGCGACGCTCGTGCTGATCCTCGTCGGGGGGCTCGTCACGAACACCGGCGCCGCGCTCGCGGTCCCGGACTGGCCGAACACGTTCGGGCACAACATGTTCCTGTTCCCGTGGTCGCGGATGGTGGGCGGCGTGCTCTACGAGCACAGCCACCGGCTCGTCGCCGTGGCCGTCGGGCTCCTCACGCTCGGCCTCGCGGCGGCGCTCTGGCGTCGCGGCGGGCGGCTCCGGGCGCTGGGCCTCGTCGCCGCGCTGGCGGTGGTCGCGCAGGGGGTGCTGGGCGGCCTGCGCGTCGTCCTCGTCCAGGACACGCTCGCGATCGTCCACGGCAGCCTCGCGCAGGCCTTCTTCGGGCTGCTCGTCGCGCTCGCGCTGCTCACCTCGCGGGCGCCGGCGCCCGGGCGCGCCGTCGAGCCGGCGCTGCGCGCGCTGACGGGGCTGGCCGCCGCGCTGGTCTACGCGCAGATCGTGTTCGGCGCGCTGCTCACCCACGCCGGGCGCCTCGACCTGCACCTGGCGGGGGCCCTGCTGGTCTTCGTGCTGGTGCCGATCGTGGCCGCGCGGACCCGCCGCGGCGGCGACCCCGTGGCGGCGCCGGCGGCCCGCGCGCTGCTGGTCCTCCTGGGCGTCCAGCTCCTGCTCGGCGTCGGGAGCTACCTGGCGCGGTTCTCGTCGATCTGGATCCCCGGCGAGCAGCTGACGATGCTGCTGCTGCCGGTCGCGCACCGGGTCGTGGGCAGCCTGCTCCTCGGCGCCGCCGTGGTCCTGGCGCTGCGCACGCTGGCCGCCCCGCTGCCGGCGCCGGCGCCGGTGGCGCGCGAGGCGGCGTTCGCCGGCCGGCTCACCGCCGGGCCGCGGCTGGAAGGCTCGTGACGCCGCCGACGCTCGAGGGCGGGCTCGTGGCGCCGACGGCGAAGGTGCTCACCGGCGCGATCGGGCGCGACCGCCGCCAGGTGCTCGTCGACCTCGTCGCGCTCGCGAAGCCGCGCGTCGTGCTGATGGTGCTCGTGACGACGGCCGTCGGCTACCACGTGGGGCTCGTCGGCGCGCCCGAGTGGGGCCGGCTCGTGCACGTGCTGGTGGGCACGCTGCTCGCCGCCGGCGGCACGCTGGCGCTCAACCAGTACTGGGAGCGGGACGTGGACGCGCGCATGGAGCGGACGCGCACGCGGCCGCTGCCGGACGGGCGGCTCCAGCCGCTCGAGGCCCTGCTGTTCGGCGCGGCGAGCACGCTGCTCGGGCTCCTGTACCTCGCCGCGCTCGTGGGCCTGCTCGCCGCCGGCGTGACCGCGGCCACCGTGGTCCTCTACCTCGGCGCCTACACGCCGCTCAAGCTCCGCACGCCGCTCTGCACGCTGGCGGGCGCGGTGCCGGGCGCGCTCCCACCCGTCACGGGCTGGGTCGCGGCGCGCGAGGATCTCGGCGTCGGCGCGTGGGTGCTGTTCGCGATCCTGTTCCTCTGGCAGCTCCCGCACACGCTCGCGATCGCGCGGCTCTACCGCGACGACTACGCGCGGGCCGGCGTGCGCCTGCTGCCCGTCGTCGACGCGGAGGGGACGAGCACCGAGCGCCAGATCGTGACGGGCTGCCTGGCGCTGCTGACCGTGAGCCTCATGCCGACGCTCATCGGGCTCGCGGGGCCGCTCTACTTCGCGGGCGCGTTCCTGCTCGGCGGCGCGTTCGTCGTCCTCGGCGCGTGGCAGGCCCTGGCGCCGTCGCCGGCCGCGGCCCGCCGCGTGCTCTTCGCCTCGCTCCTCTACCTGCCGGCGCTGCTGGCGCTGCTGGCGTTCGACAAGGCATGACCGACGCGAGGAACCGGCAGACGCTCCGCGCGCTGCTCGCGATCGTCGGCGCGCTCGTGATTGCCTCGCTCCTCGTGGGGAT
>MGCF01000124.1:0-6933 GCA_001788495.1 Candidatus Rokubacteria bacterium RIFCSPLOWO2_02_FULL_73_56 | reverse complement strand
ATCCCCCCGCCGCCGGACGGCGGGGGCGACGGCGGCGACCGCGAGCCCGGGCCGCGGCGCCCGGTCCTCGACAACGTCCGGCTGGCGATGATCTTCCTGATCAGCGGGGAGGTCATGTTCTTCGGCGGGCTGATCTCCGCCTTCCTGGTGCTCCGCCTGTCGGCGGCCGTGTGGCCGCCGCCGCTCCAGCCGCGCCTGCCGGTCGCGGTGACCGGCCTCAACACGCTCGTGCTCCTGGCCTCGAGCGCGACCATGCTCGCCGCCGGCCGTGCGCTGCGCCGGCGCGACGGCGCCGCGATGGTGCGCCGGCTCCTCGCGACGGCGGGCCTCGGCGCGCTGTTCGTCCTCGTCCAGGGCTACGAGTGGACGCGCCTGATCGGCTTCGGCCTGACGCTCGCGTCGGGCGCGTACGGCTCGACGTTCTACACGCTGATCGGCGCGCACGCGATCCACGTGCTCGGCGCGCTGGTCTGGCTCGCCGTGGTGGTGGCGCTCGCCGCGCGCGGCCGCTTCCTGGACGGGCGCGCCGGGCCGTGCAGGGCGTGCGCGATGTACTGGCACTTCGTGGTCGCGCTCTGGCCGGTCCTCTACGTGGCGGTCTACCTCGCATGAGGACACTCCTCGAGCGAGTTCGGCGCTCGGCTCGCCGCTCGCCACGGCGCACCTCGCGCTGGCTGGGCGCCGCGCTCGCGGGGCTCGTGCTGGCGCCGCGGGCGGCGCTCGCCTGCGCGACCTGCATCGCGTCGGGGTACGGGGACCGGACGTTCAACTGGGCCTACGCGGTGCTCATGGGCCTGCCGTTCGCGCTGCTGCTCGTGGTCGGCGGCGTCCTCGCCTGGTGCGCGGGCGTCCGCCCGCGCGCGATCGCGCGCGCCGTCGGCGGGCGCTTCCGCCCGAACGATCCTCCCGACACCCTCAAGGAGACGATATGAGCCAGGCAGCCTCCGTCCACTCGGCCGTCGAGCCCGCCGAGACCCCGCTGACACCCGAGAGCTGGGGAAAGCTCGGGATGTGGATCTTCCTGGCCGGCGACGCCGTCGGCTTCGGCATGCTGCTCGCCGCGTACGGCGGGATGCGCGCGACGAGCGCCGACTGGCCGATCCCGTTCGACGTGCTCGGCATCAACCTCACCGCCGTGATGACGTTCCTCCTCATCTGCTCGAGCGTCACGATGGTCAAGGCGCTCGAGTGGCTCGGCCGGGGGGACCGGACGAAGTGCCGGCTGTTCCTGCTCTTCACGGCGCTCGGCGGCGCGATCTTCGTGGGCCTGCAGGCCTACGAGTGGACGCACCTGATCGGCGCGGGGCTGCACATCGACGGCAACCCGTGGGGCGCGGCGCTGTTCGGCGCCTCGTTCTTCATGGTCACCGGCTTCCACGGACTGCACGTGACCGGCGGCGTGATCTACCTGCTCTCGATGCTCCGGTACGTCACCAACCGGCCGCGGCCGGAGGCGAGCTACAACGCCGTCGAGATCGCGGGGCTCTACTGGCACTTCGTCGACCTCGTGTGGATCATGGTCTTCACCTTCATGTACCTCCTGTAAGGGGCCGAGCGATGGCGACCACCGAGCACACGCACCCGAACTACATGGCGATCTTCTGGTCCCTGGCGGTCCTGACCGTCGTCGAGATCGCGGTGATCTACCTGCCCACCGGCAAGCTGACGATCGGCGTCCTGCTGTGCGGGCTCGCCCTCACCAAGGCGGCGCTCGTCGCGATGTACTTCATGCACCTCCGGTTCGAGACCCGCACGCTCGGGCTGATCGCGGTGACCCCGCTGGCGATCGCGACGCTCCTCGTGTTCCTGATCCTGCCCGACGGCTTCGCCGTCGCGAAGCGGACCGCGGGCGTGAAGGCCGAGGCCGGCGCGCCGGCGAAGCACTGAGTGCCCGCGCCCGTGGTCGCCGGGGTGCCTGATGCCGTCCGCCGGTCGCGGTCCGGGGGCGGCGCGCGTCCTCGGCCGGGCGCTCCGGCTGCGCTGCCCGCGCTGCGGCGCGACGCCGCTCTTCCCGCGCCGGTTCTCGATGGCCCGGCGCTGCGCGCTGTGCGGGCTCCGCTTCGAGCGCGCGCCGGGCTACTTCGTCGGCGCGATCTACATCAACTACGCCGTGACGGTGGGGCTCGCGGTCGGCGGGTACCTGCTCCTCTGGTCGCTGACCGGGCTCTCCACGGCGGCCCAGCTCGCGCTGTGGGTGCCGGTCGTGGCGCTGTTCCCCCTGTGGTTCTTCCGCTACAGCCGGAGCCTCTGGCTCGCGGTCGAGCTGCTCGTGAACCCGGAGCCGTGACGTGCGCCTGAGCGTGCCGTCCGCCGGGGTCCTGCTCGGCCTCCTCCTGCTCGCGCCGCCGGTCGCCGCGGCGGCCTACGAGGCGGTCGCGGTCGTCGACGGCGGCGTCGTGCAGGGCGCGCTGCGCTTCGCCGGCACGCCGCCCCGGCCTGAGCCGATCCCCGTCAACAAGAACCGCGACGTCTGCGGCGACCGGGCGCCCTCCGAGGCGCTCGTGGTGGGCCCGGAGGGCGGGGTGCGGGGCGGCGTCGTGCTGCTCGAGCGGGTCACCCGCGGCAAGAAGGGCGGCGCGGACGTGATCCTCGACAACCACGGCTGCCTGTTCGTCGGCCACGTCACCGCGGTCGCGCCCGGCGACCGCGTGCGCGTCAAGAACTCGGACGCGATCCTGCACAACACGCACGGGTTCCTCGGGAAGCCGACCGTGTTCAACCTCGCGCTGCCGACCAGGGACCAGATGATCGACATCACGCGGCGGCTCACGAAGCCGGGCGTGATCCGCGTCCTCTGCGACGCCCACCCGCACATGTCGGCGTGGATCGTCGTCCACGACAGCCCGTACGTGGCCGTGACGGACGCGCGGGGCGCCTTCCGGATCGGCGACGTCCCGCCCGGGACCTGGAAGGTCACGATGTGGCACGCGGGGTTCCGCCCGAAGGGGCGGGACAAGGACGGCCGGCCGCTGTACGACGAGCCGCGAACGGTCACGAAAGCGGTCACGGTCGCGCCGAAGGGCACGGCGAGCGTCGACTTCGAGCTGCGATAAGGTGGCGGTGCAAGGAGGAGCCATGTTCAAGCACATCTGCGTTCCGGTCGACAACTCGGAGTTCTCGAACCGGGCGATCGACCTCGCCGTCGAGTTGGGCCGGACGTGCGGCGCCAGGCTGACCGGCATCCACGTGTACGCCGCGCGGCTGCACGACTACCGGTTCAAGCAGATGGAGTACACGCTGCCGGAGGAATACCGGGACGAGACCGAGCTCGAGCGCCAGCGGAAGATCCACGACTCCCTGATCGCGATGGGGCTGCAGCTGATCTCCGACTCGTACCTGGACGTGCTGGGGCGGCGGGCCGGGGAGGCGGGCCTGGCCTTCGAGCGGAAGATGATCGACGGCAAGCACTACAAGGTGCTCGTCGAGGACTGCCTCGCGAACGACTACGACCTCGTGGTGATGGGCGCGCTCGGGATGGGCGCGGTGAAGGACAGCCAGCTCGGCTCGGTCACGGAGCGGTTCGTCCGCAAGGTGGCGCGCGACACGCTGGTCGTGCGGAACGCCGACCCGCTGAAGGACCAGCAGGGCGCGATCGTCGTCTGCCTCGACGGATCGCCGCAGTCGTTCAACGGCCTCCGGCTCGGCCTCGGGCTCTCCAGGGCGCTCCACCGGCCGCTGCAGGCCGTGGCGGTGTACGACCCGTACCTGCACTACGCGATGTTCAACGGGATCGTGGGCGTGCTCTCCGAGAAGGCCTCGAAGGTCTTCCGCTTCAAGGAGCAGGAGCAGCTCCACGAGGAGATCATCGACACGGGGCTGGCCAAGATCTACCAGTCGCACCTGGAAATCGGCCGCAAGCTCGCCGCCGAGGAGGGCGTCGATCTCGCCATCACGCTGCTCGACGGGAAGTGTTTCGAGAAGATCCTCACCTTCGCCCGCAAGGAGCAGCCCTGGCTGCTCATCCTCGGGCGGGTCGGCGTGCACTCGGACGCGGACGAGGTGGACCTCGGCTCCAACACCGAGAACCTGCTGCGCCTCGCGCCGTGCAACGTGCTCCTCACGGGCGGCACGTTCTACCCGCCGCTCGACGTCAGGGCCGAGGAGATCATCGCGTGGACCGAGGAGGCGGAGGCGCGGATGGAGCGCGTGCCGCCGCAGGTCAAGGGCGTGGCCCGCACGGCGCTGCTGCGCTACGCGATCGAGCAGGGGCACACGGTCATCACGAACAAGGTCATCGACGAGGCCATGGCGATCTTCATGCCGACGCGGATGGCCGAGCGCATGCAGATCCTCGCCGAGGACGTGGCCGTCGCGAAGCTCCGCGCCGAGCAGCAGCCGGCGACCGCGATCTGCGCGGTCTGCGGCTACACGGTCAGAGGCCCCAGGCCCGTCGTGACGTGCCCGGTCTGCGGCGCGGGCGCCGACCGCTTCCAGGTGATCTCGCGCGAGGTCGTCGAGGCCATCGCGACCCAGGAGGGCGGCATCGAGGCGGAGGAGTCGCTGCCCGGCATCGAGGTGAAGTGGTCGGCCGACGCGCGGGACGCGCTCCGCGAGGTCACCGACGCCTACCTGCGCCGGCGCGCCAAGGCCCGCGTCGAGAAGTACGCGCGGAGCAAGCGGATCCCGGTCATCACCTGCCAGCTCGCGCTGCCGATGATCGAGGAGACCGTCGGCCGGGACAAGCTCGGCAGCGGCTGGGACACCCTGCTCGCGCGGACCCGGTTCGAGCCCGCCCCCGCCCCCGGCGCCCGCGCCGCGGCGGGCGGCACCGGCTTCACCTGGACCGAGGAGGCGACGGCCCGGCTCGACCGGGTGCCCGCCGGCTTCATGCGCGACATGACCCGTGAGGAGGTCGAGCGCGTCGCCGCGGCGCGCGGCGTGACCACGATCGACCTCGCCGTCTGCGAGGACGGGATCGGCCACGCGCGCGCGACGATGAACGAGGTGCTCGCGGGATACGTCTCCAACAAGAAGCCTCGCTAGGGGCGGGGGCGGGGCGGCGGGCTCCGACATCCGATTGCTGAAAGGCGCATCACGGAGAGCCAGCTGCGCCGCGTGGGGTCGACCCTGACGACGACGGATGTCGGAGCCCGCCGCCCCGCCCCCGCCCCCCCGAGGAGCCTGTCGTGACGGATCCCGCCACGCGCCTCCCCGCGCCAGCCGTGGCCCCGGCCCCGTACACGGCGTACAGCGTGTCGTGGAACCTGACGCAGCGGTGCAACCTCGAGTGCGCGCACTGCTACCTGTCGGCCCACGCGGGCGCGGACCCGCGCGGCGAGCTCTCGACGGACGAGTGCCGCCGCGTGATCGACGAGATCGCCCTCGTCAACCCGAACGTGTTCCTCATCCTGACCGGCGGCGAGCCGTTCCTCCGCCGGGACCTCTTCGAGATCGCCGCCTACGCCGCCGAGAAGCGCTTCACGACCGTCCTCGGCACCAACGGCGTGCTGCTGCGCGAGCGCGAGGCCACGCTCATGCGCCGGCACGGCGTCCTCGGCGCCTCGATCAGCCTCGACTCGACCGACGCGCGGAAGCACGACGCGTTCCGCCGCCTCCCGGGCGCGTGGGAAGGGGCGGTGCGCGCGACCAGGGTCCTGAACGACGCCGGGCTCGACTTCTCGCTCCACATGTCGGTGACCGACTGGAACGTGGACGAGGTTCCCGCGATGATCGACCTCGCGAAGGCGCTCGGCGCGAAGGTCCTGAACTTCTTCTTCCTCGTGCGCACGGGCCGCGGGCGGAACCTGACCGACATCGACCCGGCCGCCTACGAGCGCATCCTGAGCTACCTGGCGCGGGTGCAGGGGGTCGGCGCGGGGCCGCCGGCGTTCGTCCGGCGCATGCTCGGGATGGCCGGCGCGCCGGCGGAGGCGCGCTTCGAGGACCCGTGGTCCACGCCGGTCGGCCGCGCCGACGGGCTCCTGATCCGCGCCAAGTGCGCGCCGCACTTCCGGCGGATCCTGTGGGAGCTCGACCCGTCGTCGCCGCTCCTCCGGAACTACGCGCACGGCTCGTGCCCGGCGGGCAAGTACTACTGCCGCATCACGCCCGAGGGCGACGTGACGCCGTGCCCGTACATGCCCGTGACCGCCGGCAACCTCCGCGCCCGCTCGTTCGCCGACCTCTGGCGCGGCGCCCCGGTGTTCGAGGACCTTCGCGACCCGAAGCTCGGCGGCCGCTGCGGCGCCTGCGAGTTCTCGAAGATCTGCGGCGGCTGCCGCTGCCGCGCGTACGCGACCCACGGCGACTACCTCGCCGAGGACCCGGCGTGCGGCTACGCGCCGGGCGCCCACGGCGGGCAGGTGATCGACCTGCCGGCCACGCTCACGTTCGGCCAGGCGGTGGCCTGCGAGCTCGCCTGGGAGCCCGGCGCGCGCGAGCGGCTCCAGGCGATCCCGTCGTTCGCGCGCGGCATGGTCGCCACGGCCGTCGAGGCGTACGCGCGCGGCCGGGGCCAGACGGTGGTCACGGCCGCGCTGCTCGCCGAGGTGCGCGCGACGTGGGGCGGCCGCTTCCGGGCGACCGGGCCGTGAGCGGGCACGCGGTGCGGTTCCGCCAGGCCGCGTGGGCCTATCTCGCCTACGGCGTGATCTACTGGCTCACGGCGCTCTGGCTGCAGCTCACGGTCTTCCCCGTCCGCGGCCGCCTCCTCGTGTGGTTCGGCCTGGGCGCGCTGATCGCGGTCGGCGTCCCGTGGCTCCTCGTCCGCCCGCGCCCCTGGTTCGAGCGCTGGATCCTCTCGCGCCGCGACGTCACGCGGATCCTGGCCGCGCTCGTCGCGCTGCGCGCCGTCTACGTCGCCCGGCTCGCGGTCTCGGGCGCCGAGTCGCTGCGCATGCCAGGCCTGGGCGGCGGGGTGCCGCCGAGCACGGCCGGCGCCGTGCTGATGGCCCTCGTCGCCGCGGCCACGGCCGTCATGCTGATCCGCGCGGG
>MGCF01000123.1:8702-59561 GCA_001788495.1 Candidatus Rokubacteria bacterium RIFCSPLOWO2_02_FULL_73_56 | reverse complement strand
GGGCGTCGCGCGACGCGCTCGGGCGCGCGCTCCCGCCGGCCTCGGCGGCGCTCCTCGGCGGGCTCCTCCTGGGCGACCGGACCGCGCTGCCGCGTGACCTCGACGACGCGTTCCGCCGCGCCGGGGTCTACCACATCCTCGCGGTCTCCGGCTTCAACGTGGCGCTCGTCGCGGCCTCCGTGTGGGCGCTCTGCCGCCTCGCCCGTGCGGGCCGCCGGGCATCCGCCTGCAGCGCGATCGCGGTCGTCACCGGCTTCGCGGCGGTCGTCGGCCCCGAGCCCTCGGTGCTCCGCGCGGTCGTCATGGCGGTGCTCGTGCTGAGCGCGCTGGTCCTCGAGCGCGAGGCCTCCGTCGTGAACAGCCTGGCGCTCGCCGCGCTGGCGATCCTCGCCGTGCGGCCGGGCGACCTCCTCGACCCCGGCTTCCAGCTCTCGTTCGCGGCGACCGCCGGGATCGTCCTGGCGCCGCTGCCGCGCGGGCTCGTCGCCGGCGCCCTCGGCGTGAGCGCGGCCGCCCAGCTCGCCGTGCTGCCGATCGCCCTCACGCACTTCAACCAGCTCTCCACCATCGGCGTCCTCGCCAACCTCGGCGTCGTGCCGCTCGCGGGCGCCGCGACGATCGGCGGCCTCGCCGCGGTCGGCCTGGCGTTCGCGAGCGAGGCGCTCGCGGCCGTCGCCTTCGACGCCGTGTGGCCCGTCCTGCTGGCGCTGCGCGGCGTGGTCGCCCTCGCCGCCGCCGTGCCGGGCGCCGTCCTCCACCTGCCCGCGCCCCCCTGGAGCGCGCTCGCCTGCTACGCGGCCGCCCTGCTCCTCGGCGTCGCGTGGTGGCGCCGCGCGCCGGCCGAGGGCGCCCGCCGCGGCCGCGCCGCGCCCGCGGCGGCGCTCGGCCTGCTCGCCGCGTCGGTGGCGATCGCCGCCTGGCCGCTCGTGCGCCCGCCCGACGGGCGCCTCAGGGTCACCGTGCTCGACGTCGGCCAGGGCGACGCGATCGTCGTCGAGACGCCCGACGGCCGGGCGGTGCTGATCGACGCGGGCGGCGGCGGCCCGGGGCGCCTCGACGCCGGCGAGCGCGTCGTCGCGCCGTTCCTCTGGAACCGCGGCTACCTGCGCCTGGCCGCGACGGCGGTGACCCACCTCGACGCCGACCACGCGGGGGGCATGCCCACGGTGCACCGGCTCTTCGGCGTCCCGGCGCGGCTCACCGTGGACGGGCTCGCGCGCGCGCCCTTCGCGGCGGGCGGCGCCGTGCTCTCGCTCGTGCGCCCCCGGCAGGCGCCGGCCGACGCCGCGGCGCGGGGACGCGCGGCGAACGACGAGGCGATGGTGCTCCGGCTCGAGTACGGTCTCGCCGCGTTCCTCCTCGCCTCCGACATCGAGGCCGCGCGCGAGGTTGACCTGGTGGCCGCGGGCGCGCCGCTCGCCGCCACGGTGCTGAAGGTGCCCCACCACGGCGCGCGCGGCTCGAGCACCGCGCCGTTCCTGGCGGCGGTCGGCCCGAGCGTCGCGGTCGTCTCCGTGGGACCGCGCAACACCTACGGCCACCCGAGCCCCGGCGCGCTGGCGCGGCTCGCCGCGGCGGGGGCCTCCGTCTACCGCACGGACCAGGACGGCGCCGTGCTCCTCGAGACCGACGGGCGCGCGCTCAGCGTCACCCGCTGGGCCGCGCGCGCGCGCGCGCGGCTCTGCCTCGACCCCGAGACGACCTGCTAGCCCGCGTGTCCGCGCCCGGCGCCGCGCAGGGGCGGGGAGCGCCCCCCGCCCCTGCGCGACTACCGCCCGCGGAGAATGCGGGCTAGAATCGGACGCCATGGCCCGCGTCAACGAGCACTACCTGAAGCTCACCGCGAGCTACCTCTTCTCGGAGATCGCGCGCCGCGTGAAGGCTTTCCAGGCCGCCCATCCCGGGGCGAAGATCATCCGGCTCGGGATCGGCGACGTGACCCAGCCGCTCCCGCCGGCGGTCATCGCGGCCCTGCACGCGGCGGTGGACGAGATGGGGCGCGCCGCGACGTTCCGCGGCTACGGCCCGGAGCCCGGCTACGAGTTCCTGGCCGAGCTGATCGCCCGGCACGACTACGCGAGCCGCGGCGTCACGGTCGCGACCGACGAGATCTTCGTCAGCGACGGCGCCAAGAGCGACACCGGCAACATCCAGGAGATCTTCGCGGCCGACTGCGTGATCGCGCTGACGGACCCGGTCTACCCGGTCTACCTGGACAGCAACGTGATGGCGGGCCGGGCCGGCGACGCCGGCGCCGACGGACGCTACGACCGCGTCGTCTACCTGCCCTGCGTGGCCGAGAACGGCTTCGAGCCGCCGCTGCCCGAGCGGCCGGTGGACCTGGTCTACCTCTGCTTCCCCAACAACCCGACGGGCGCGGTCCTGTCGCGCGCCGCGCTCCGGCGCTGGGTGGACTGGGCGCGGGAGCACGGCGCCGTGCTCCTCTACGACGCCGCGTACGAGGCGTACATCCGCGACACCGACGTGCCCCACTCGATCTACGAGATCGAGGGCGCGCGCGCGGTGGCGATCGAGTTCCGGAGCTTCTCCAAGACCGCCGGCTTCACCGGCACCCGCTGCGCGTTCACCGTCGTGCCCAGGGAGGTGCAGGGGCGCGACGCGGCGGGCGCGCCGGTGAGCCTGAACGCGCTCTGGCTCCGGCGCCAGTCCACGAAGTTCAACGGCGTGCCGTACGTCGTCCAGCGCGGCGCCGCGGCGGTGTACACGGACGAGGGCCAGAAGCAGGTGCGCGCGCTCGTCGACCACTACATGGACAACGCGCGCGTGATCCGGGACGGGCTCGAGGCCGCGGGGCTCCGCGTCTACGGGGGGCGGAACGCGCCCTACATCTGGGTGAAGACGCCGCCCGGGCTCTCCTCGTGGGACTTCTTCGACAAGCTCCTCGGCGAGGCCCACGTCGTGGGCACGCCGGGCGCGGGCTTCGGGCCGAGCGGCGAGGGCTACTTCCGCCTCACCGCCTTCGGCCAGCGCGGAGAGACCCAGGAGGCGGTCGAGCGCATCAAGCGCCGCCTCGCGCTCTAGCCCGCGCGGCGGGCCGCCAGGCGCGCGCGGGAGGGGTCGACGGGGCTTACCCGGACTTCGAGAACGGCGCGCGAGCCCGCATTATTCGCGAACGGCGATGGCGCGCCCTGCCCGCCTCGCGCGATGACCGTTCGCGAAGAATACGGGCGAGCCGGGGCTACGCCTCGTAGGCGCGCTCGTACTGGGCGCGCAGGCGCTCGAGCTCCTCGGGATCCAGGCGCATGCCGAGGGCGAGCCCCATCTCGCCGAGGATCGTCTTGATCTCGTTCAGCGACTTCTTGCCGAAGTTCTTCGTCTTCAGCAGCTCGGCCTCGCTCTTCTGCACGAGATCGGCGATGCTCCGGATGCTCGCGGTCTTCAGGCAGTTCGACGCCCGCACGGACAGCTCGAGCTCGTCCACGTTGCGGAAGAGGTTCTCGTTCAGCTCGGTCCGCGGCCGCTGCTCGGCCTCGGTGGCCTCCTCCGCCTGCGGCGCCGCCTCGGGGAAGCTCGTCAGCAGGGCGAAGTGGTCCTCGAGGATCTTCGAGGCCTCGCCGACCGCGGTGGTCGGGGCCACGCTGCCGTCGGTCCAGACCTCGAGGACGAGCCGCTCGCTCCCCTCGCCGGCCGGCTCGACGTGGGAGTTCACGCGCCCGACCGGCGAGAAGTCGGCGTCGAGCTGGATCGCGTTGATCGGCAGCGCCTCGACCTCGCGCTTCTCGGCCGGCATGTAGCCGCGGCCGCGCTCGACGCAGACCTCCATCTCGAGCACGCCGTCCTTGTCGAGCGTCGCCAGCGGCACGTCGGGGGTCAGGATGTCGACGTCGGCGTCCGGCTCGAAGTCGCGCGCCTTGACCACACCCGGCCCCTGCGCCTTGAGACGGAGGATCTTCGGCCGGTTGACGTGGAGCGCGAACACGACCTTGCGGAGGTTGAGCATGACGTCGAGCGTGTCCTCGGTGACGCCCGGCAGGTGGGAGAACTCGTGGAGCACGCCCTCGATCTTCGCCCAGGTCGGCGACGCGCCGTGGATCGCGGAGAGCAGGGCGCGCCGGTAGGCGATCCCGACGGTCAGCGCGAAGCCCGGCTCGAAGGGCTCGATCGTGAGCTTGCCGTAGGTCGGTGTCTGGGCGATCCAGTCGTGACGCGTGGGAAGCTGAAGCTCGAGCATGAAGACGACCCCCTTGAGACTCGTTCCTGTGTGATCCTGCGGGCCGGGCCCCAGGCCCACCAGTATACCAAAGTCCCCCCCGATCCTCGCGTCCCGGGTGGGGATGCTACACTCGAAGAATCATGCGCTTGCGCACCGTCCTCGCCGTCGCGCTCGTCGCCGCGGGCGCTCTGGCGGCCCTCGCCTGGCTCACCCTCACCCCCGCCCCGGCGCTCGAGCGCGGGCCCCGGACCGTGGAGGTCCCGGCCCACGTGGGCCTGCGGGGCGTCGCCGGGCGGCTCGCGGAGGCCGAGGTCATCCGGAGCCGGACGGGCTTCGTCCTCCTCGCCCTCCTGCGTGGCAGCGCCGGGCGCCTCCGGGCGGGCGAGTACGAGGTCGCGCGCGGCGCCACGACCCCCGAGGTGCTCGCGCTGCTCGAGTCGGGCCGCGTCAAGCAGCACCTCGTCCTGCACCCGGAGGGGGCGACCGTGGCCGAGCTGGCGCGCGAGCTCGCCCGCGAGGGGCTCGCCGACGCGGCCGCGATCGAGCGGCTCGCGCGCGACCCCGACGTCCTGCGCGCGCTCGGCATCGAGGCCCCGAGCCTCGAGGGCTACCTGTTCCCCGACACCTACCAGCTCGTGCGCGGCCTGCGGCCCGAGGAGATCCTGGCGCGCATGGTGGCGCGACTGCGCGCGAAGCTCGCGCCCGACCTCGTCGCCCGCGCGGGCGCGCGCGGGCTCACGCTGCACCAGCTCCTCACGCTCGCCTCGGTCGTCGAGCGCGAGGCCGTCGTGCGCGACGAGCAGCGGCTGATCGCCGCGGTGTTCTGGAACCGGCTCCGGCGCGGGATGCCGCTGCAGGCGGACCCCACGGTGCAGTACGCCGTCGGCAAGGAGCGCCGGGCGCTCACGCGCGCCGACCTCCAGGCGGCGAGCCCGTACAACACCTACCGCCACGCGGGGCTCCCGCCGGGGCCCATCGCGAGCCCGGGCCTCGCGGCGGTCGAGGCGGTGCTCGACCCCGCGCCGGTGCCGTACCTCTACTTCGTCGCGCGCGACGACCGGCGGCACCAGTTCTCGTCCACCGTCGCGCAGCACAATCGCGCGGTCGCCCGCTGGCGCCGGCTCGCCGGCACCCGCTAGACGTGCTATAAAATCCGCGACATGACGCAACCGAACGCCGCGCCGTCCCGCGTCCCCGCCGCCGGCGCGCCCGCGCGCGCGCCGCTCATCCACCGCGTGCTGCGGCGCCCGGCGCGCAGGGTGCTCGAGCGGTTCTTCGACTTCCGCGTCGAGGGCGTCGAGCACCTGCCGGCCGCGGGGCCCTACATCGTCGCCGCCAACCACAACAACTACCTGGACGGCGTCGTCCTGACGCTCGCGCTCGCGCGGCCGATCGCGTTCATCGTGATGCCGCGGGTGTACCGGGCCACGCCCCTGCACCCGTTCCTGCACCGCCACGTGGGCTCGATCCCGATCAACCTCGAGCGCCCGGACGTCGGCGCCCTGCGGCGCGCCCTCGAGCGGCTCCGGCTGGGTGACGTGATCGGCATCTTCCCGGAGGGGCCGTTCAGCACGCGCGGCCGGCTCGAGCCCGGGCTGCCGGGCGTCGGCCTCCTGGCGCTCCGCTCGGGCGTCCCCGTCGTCCCCGCCGGCATCCGCGGCACCTACGAGGCGCTCCGCGGCCGGCGGGGCCACGTTCCGCGCCGCCACCCGCTCTCCGTGCGGTTCGGCCCGCCGCGGCGCTACTCGCCCGACGGGCTGCGCGGGCGGCGCTCGAACCGCCTGGCGGTCACGCAGCGGGTCATGGACGACGTCGCGGCGCTGCTCACGTGAAGAAGAAGGCGCCCCGGCCGCGCTCGGCGAAGCCGCGGAGGGCGGTCCCTGCCGGCAAGCCCTGGGCCGGGCGGTTCACCCGGGGCGCGGACCCCGCGGCCGAGCGCTTCACCGCCTCGCTCGCGTTCGACCGCCGCCTCTGGCCCCACGACATCGCCGGCAGCCTCGCCTGGGCCCGGGCCCTCGCGCGCGCGGGCGTGCTCACGGCGGCCGAGCGGGACGCGATCGGGCGCGGGCTCGAGGCGGTGCGCGGCGAGCTCGCGGCGGGCACGTTCCCCTTCCGCCCGGAGCTCGAGGACATCCACATGAACATCGAGCGCCGGCTGCAGGAGATCGTCGGCGAGGTCGGCGGCAAGCTCCACACGGGGCGCTCGCGCAACGACCAGATCGCGCTCGACGAGCGCCTCTACCTCCGCGAGGTCCTCGCCCGGACCGACGCGGGCCTCCGGCGCGTCGAGGAGACCCTCGTCGCGCGCGCGGCCGAGACGGTCGACGCGCCGCTGCCCGGCTACACGCACCTGCAGCGCGCCCAGCCGATCGTGCTCGCCCACCACCTGCTCGCGTACGTGTTCATGCTCGAGCGCGACCGCGGGCGGTTCCGCGACTGCGGCGCGCGCGCCGACGCGCTGCCGCTCGGGGCCGGTGCGCTCGCGGGCACGGCCTTCCCGGTCGACCGCGAGGCGCTGGCGCGCGACCTCGGGTTCCGCGCGGTCACGCCCAACAGCCTCGACGCGGTCAGCGACCGCGACTACCTGCTCGAGTTCCTCGCGGCCGCCGCCGTCGCGGGCATGCACCTCTCGCGGCTCGCCGCCGACCTCACGCTCTGGGCGACCGCCGAGTTCGGCTTCGTCGAGTTCTCGGATGCCTTCGCCACCGGCTCGTCGATCATGCCGCAGAAGAAGAACCCCGACGTCGCCGAGCTGGTCCGGGGCAAGAGCGGGCGGCTCTACGGCAACCTCGTCGCGGTCCTGACGACGCTCAAGGGGCTCCCGCTCGCGTACAACTCGGACCTGCAGGAGGACAAGGAGCCCTTCTTCGACTCGGTGGACACGCTCGAGGCCGTCCTCGCGGTCCTGCCGCCGATGCTGGCGTCGCTGACCTTCCGGACGGACCGCATGCGGCGCGCGGCCGGCGAGCACTTCGCCACCGCGACCGACCTCGCCGACTACCTCGTCCGCAAGGGGCTGCCGTTCCGCGAGGCCCACGCGGTCGTCGGGCGCGTGGTGCGGTACGCGCTCGACGAGGGCAAGGGGCTCGAGGACCTCGGGCTCGACGAGCTGCGCCGCTTCTCGCCGCGCATCGACGGCGACGTCAAGGACGCGATCACGGTCGACGCCTCGCTCCGCGCGCGCGCGGTCACCGGCGGCACGGCCCCCGACGCGGTGCGGCGGGCCCTCGCCCTGGCGCGCGCGCTCGTCGCCCGCGCATGAGCCGCCGCGCGCGCGCGCTGCTGGTCCTCGGGCTCCTCCTGCTCCCGCTGGCCGCGTGCGGCCGCAAGGGCCGGCCCGTCGCGCCCGAGGCGCGGGCCCCGCAGGCGGTGCTCGACCTCGCGGCGGTGGTCCGCGAGTCGGCGATCGAGCTCACCTGGACGCTGCCGGGCCGGCGCGCGGACAACACGCGCCTGCGCCAGCTCGCGCAGGCGCGCGTCTTCCGCGTGGACGACGCGGGCACCGGCGAGCCCAAGCCCGCGCTGCTGGACGACGGGCGCATCGCCGGCTACACGGAGGTCGCGTCGATCCGCCTCGACACCCCCGCCCCCCAGGTGGCGGGCGGCCGCGTCACCTTCACCGACCTGCGCGGGCTCGCGCCCGGGCGCCGCTACACGTACGTGGTCCTGACGGGGGATCCGCTCGGACGGATCAGCCCGCCGTCGCGCCGCGCCTCGGTCACGCTCATCGCCGCGCCCGAGCCGCCGGCCGGGCTCACCGCGGCGGCGGGCGACGCCGAGGTGCGGCTGGCCTGGACCGCGCCGGCGCGGCTCCTCGACGGCAGCGCGCCGACCGGCGACCTCGCCTACGAGGTCCTGCGCGCCGCGGCCGCGGACGCGCCGCTCGAGCCCCTCCGCCCGGGCGCCGTCGCCGGGACCACGCTGAGCGACCGCGGGCTCGAGAACGACCGCACCTACTACTACGCGGTGCGCGCCGTGCGGACGCTCCACGGGACGACCGCCTACGGCGCCGCGACGTCGCCCGTGGCGGCGACGCCCCGTGACACGACGCCGCCCGCGCCCCCCGCGAACCTCGTCGCGATCCCCTCCGCGGGGACGGTGCGGCTCTCGTGGCGCCCGAGCCCCGAGCCCGACGTCGCCGGCTACGTGATCTACCGCGCGGCGGCGGACGGCGGGTTCGCGCGCGTCGGCTCGACCCGCACCCCGACGACCCTGTTCACGGACCGCGACGTGCCGAGCGGGAGCCACCGCTACGCGGTCACCGCGCTCGACGGCGCGGCGCGGCCGAACGAGAGCGCGCGCTCGAACGAAGCGCGGGTCAGCGTGCCTTGACTTCACCTGTCCCGGGTGCTACGAAAAGCCGTTACATGGAGCCCTTCCCCTACCGCGACTTCGAGCTCTGCTGCGAGCAGGTGTCGCTGCGCGCGCTGGCCGCGGACGTGGGCACGCCCGCGTACGTGTACTCGAAGGCGGCGCTGCTCGAGAGCCTCGGCGCGTACGACCGCGCGTTCGCCGAGGTCCCGCACGTCGTCTGCTACTCGGTCAAGGCGAACTCGAACCTCGGCGTGCTCGCCACGCTCGCCCGGGCGGGCGCCGGCGCCGACATCGTCTCCGGCGGCGAGCTGTACCGCGCGCTCCGGGCCGGCGTCCCGGCGCGGAAGATCGTCTTCTCCGGCGTCGGCAAGACGCGCGCGGAGATGCGCGCGGCCCTCGAGGCGGGGATCCTGATGGTCAACGTCGAGTCGCGGAGCGAGCTGCGCGCGCTCGACCAGGTCGCGCGCGAGCTCGGCACGCGGGCGCCGGTGGCGCTGCGCGTGAACCCCGACGTGGACCCGCAGACGCACCCGTACGTCGCGACCGGGCTGCGGACCTCGAAGTTCGGGATCCCCTACGCCGAGGCGCTCGAGGTGTACGAGGAGGCGGCGGGCCTCAAGGGCGTCGCGGTGGTGGGCGCGGACATGCACATCGGCTCGCAGCTGACCCAGACGGCGCCGTTCGGCGACGCCGTCGCGCGGGTCGCGGCGCTCGTCAAGGCCCTCCGCGAGCGCTCGATCGAGATCCGCCTGGTCGACATCGGCGGCGGCCTCGGCATCCGCTACCGCGAGGAGACGCCCCCGACGCACGCGCAGTACGCGAGGGTGCTGCTGCCCGCCCTCGCGGAGCTCGGCGTCACGGTGCTCCTCGAGCCGGGCCGCTCGATCGCCGGCAACGCGGGCGTCCTCCTCACCCGGGTGCTCGACCGCAAGGACACCGGCGCGAGGACGTTCGTCGTCGTGGACGCCGCGATGAACGACCTCATCCGCCCCTCGCTCTACGACTCCTGGCACGAGATCCGCCCGGTGGACGAGGCGCGGCTCGGCGGGCCCATGGAGAAGGTGGACGTGGTCGGGCCGGTGTGCGAGTCGGGGGACTTCCTCGCGAAGGACCGCGAACTGGCCGAGGCGGAGGAGGGCGACCTGCTCGCGGTGATGAGCGCGGGCGCGTACGGGTTCGTGATGTCGTCCAACTACAACACCCGCCCGCGCGCCGTCGAGGTCCTCGTCGACGGCGACCGCTACACGATCGTGCGCCGCCGGGAGACGTACGAGGACCTGGTGGCGGGGGAGACGATGTCATGAGCGCGAGGTTCCAGGGTTCGTTCGTCGCGATGGTCACCCCGTTCCGGAGCGGCACGGTCGACGAGGCGAAGCTCCGGGAGCTGGTCGAGTTCCACGTCGCGCACGGGACCGACGGCCTGATCCCCTGCGGGACCACCGGCGAGTCCCCCACGCTCTCGCACGACGAGCACAAGCGGGTCGTCGAGGTCGTCCTCGAGGCCGCGCGCGGCCGCATCCAGGTCGTGGCCGGCACGGGCTCGAACTCGACCGCCGAGGCCGTCGACCTCACGCAGCACGCGGAGCGGGCCGGCGCGGCCGGCGCGCTCGTCGTGAACCCCTACTACAACAAGCCGACCCAGGACGGCCTCTACCGCCACTTCCGCGCGGTCGCCGAGTCCGTCGCGATCCCGATCCTCGTCTACAACATCCAGAGCCGCACGGCCGTCAACGTCGAGACGCCGACGCTCGAGCGCCTCGCGCGCGACGTCAAGAACGTCGCCGGCGTGAAGGAGGCGTCGGGCTCGCTCGACCAGATGAGCCAGGTGATCGCCGCGTGCGGCCCCGACTTCTCGGTGCTCTCGGGCGACGACAACGTCACCCTCCCGCTCATGGCCATCGGCGGCCACGGCGTCATCTCGGTCATCGCGAACCTCCTGCCGAGGGAGACCGCCGAGCTGGTGCACGCCGCGCTCGACGGCGACTGGAAGCGGGCGCGCGAGCTCCACTACCGGCTCTTCCCGATGGCCCGCGCCGCCTTCCTCGAGACGAATCCGATCCCGATCAAGGAGGCGATGGCGATGGCCGGGATGCTCGAGCCGGAGTTCCGGCTGCCGATGTGCCGGATGAGCGAGGCCAACCGCGAGCGGCTGCGCGCGGTGCTCAAGACGTACGGCCTCGTGAAGTAACCGCCCGGGCACGCGCGTCGCCATGCCGGACATCGTCGTCGCCGGCGCCGCCGGCCGCATGGGCAGTCGCCTCGTCGCCTGCCTGCACGACACGCCCGACGTGCGCCTGGTCGCGGCGCTCGAGGCCCCCGGCCACGGCGCCCTCGGGCGGGACGCCGGCGAGCTCGCCGGCGTGGGGCGTCTGGGCGTCGCCGTCGGCGGCGACGCCGCCACGGCGCTCGCGCGCGAGCGCGTGCTCGTCGAGTTCTCCGTGCCCGAGGCGAGCCTCGAGCACCTGCGCCTCGTGGCCCGCGTCGGCGCGCGCGCGGTCATCGGCACGACCGGCTTCAGCGCCGCCCAGCGCACGGAGATCGAGGGGCTCGCCCGCCAGGCGGCCATCCTCGTCTCCCCGAACATGTCCGTCGCGGTCAACGTCGCGTTCAGCCTGCTCGCGCGCATGGGGAAGGCGCTCGGCGACGACTACGACGTCGAGATCAGCGAGACCCACCACCGGTTCAAGAAGGACGCGCCCAGCGGGACCGCGCTCCGGATGGCCGAGATCGTCGCCGGGGCGCTCGGCCGCGACCTGGCCCGGGTCGCCGTCTACGGCCGCCAGGGGCTGCCCGGCGAGCGCCCGCGGCAGGAGATCGCGATCCTGTCCGCCCGCTCGGGCGACGTGGTCGGCGAGCACACGGTGTCGTTCGGCACCCTGGGCGAGCGGCTCGAGCTGACCCACCGCGCGCACAGCCGCGACACGTTCGCCCGCGGCGCCCTCCGCGCGGCGCGCTGGATCGCCGGGCGCCCGCCCGGCCTCTACTCGATGCAGGACGTCCTGGGCCTCGCCTGAGCGCCGGCCGGCATGCAGATCATCCGCTTCAAGGTGGCGGGCACGACGCGCTACGGGGTCCTGGAGGGCGCCGTCGCCGTCGAGTACTCGGGCACGCCCTGGAGCGTCTTCCGCCGCGGCCGCCGGCGCTACCCGCTCCGCCAGTGCGTGCTGCTCGCGCCGGTCCTGCCCTCGAAGATCGTCGCCGTCGGGCTCAACTACCGCGCCCACGCCGCCGAGCTGGGGCTGCCCCTCCCGGACGAGCCGCGCCTGTTCCTCAAGCCCCCGAGCGCGCTCGTGGGGCCCGACGACCCGATCGTGTACCCGCCGCAGAGCGCGCGCGTGGAGCACGAGGCCGAGCTGGCCGTCGTCATGCGGCGCCGCTGCCACGACGTCCCCGCGGCGCGCGTCCGCGAGTACGTGCTCGGCTACACCTGCCTCAACGACGTCACCGCCCGCGACGTGCAGGCGCGCGACGGGCTGCCGACGCGCGCGAAGGCGTTCGACACCTTCTGCCCGATCGGCCCCGCGATCGCGACCGACATCGACCCCAACGCCGTCGCCGTCGAGGCGTACGTGAACGGCGAGCTGCGCCAGTCGTCCAGCACGAAGGACCTCATCTTCCCGGTCGAGGACCTCGTCGCGCGCGTCGCCCAGGTCATGACGCTCCTGCCCGGCGACGTGATCGCGACGGGGACGCCGGCCGGCGTGGGGCCGCTCCAGCCGGGCGACCGCGTGGAGATCCGCATCGAGGGCATCGGGAGCCTCCGCAACACGGTCGTGAGGCTCTGATGCCCGACAAGCTCCTCCTCGAGGACGTCCGCTTCTGGGGCCGGCACGGGCTGACGAAGGCCGAGCAGACCGTGGGCGCGTGGTTCTCCGTGGACGTCGAGCTCGCGCTCGACCTCGAGGCGGCGATCGTGTCCGACCAGGTGGGCGCGACGGTCGACTACGGGCTCGTCGCGCGCCGCATCGTGGACCTCGGGACCACGAGCCGCGTGAACCTGATCGAGCGCCTGGCGGGGCTGCTCGCCGAGGCGCTCCTGCGCGAGTTCCCGGCGCGCGAGGTCCGCGTGCGCGTCCGCAAGCTCACGCCGCCGCTCGAGGGGCTGGTGGGCACGCCGGCCGTGGAGCTCGTGCGGGGACGCTGATGCCGCGCGCCTATCTCGGCCTCGGCTCGAACCTCGGCGACCGGCTCGCGCTGCTGCGGGAGGCCCTCCGGCGCCTGCGCCGGCTCGACGCGGTCGCGATGGTCGCGGCCTCGCGCCTCTGGGACGCCGAGCCCTGGGAGAGCGAGCCCGGGCGGACGGCCGGGGAGCTGCCACGCTACCTCAACTGCGTGGTCGCCGTCGAGACCGCGCTCGGCCCGCAGGCCCTGCTCGCCGAGCTGCAGGCGATCGAGCAGGCGCTCGGCCGCACCCGCCCGCCGGGCACGCCCGAGGCGCGCCGGTTCGCGCCGCGCCCGCTCGACATCGACATCCTCTTCTACGGCGACGCGGTCGTCGCGACGCCGGACGACCTGCACATCCCCCACCTGCTGCTCGCCGAGCGCGCGTTCGTGCTCCGCCCGCTCGCGGAGCTCGCGCCGGACCTCGAGCACCCGATCCTGTACCGCACCGTCCGGGAGCTCGTCGAGGATCTCGAGGACGACCACGACGTCCGGCCGGGCGACTTCCCGCTCCGGTGGTTCGAGGACTGAGGTGGCGTCCGAGGACTTCCAGCGGCAGGCGCTCGAGCACCTGGACGCGCTCCACAACTTCGCCGTCTACCTCACCCGCAAGCCCCCGGAGGCGGACGACCTGGTGCAGGAGACCTACCTCCGGGCGTTCCGGTTTTCCCACCGCTTCGAGCCGGGAACCCACCTCCGCGCCTGGTTGTTTCAGATCCTGAGGAACACGTTCCTGACCTTCTACCGGCTCCGGGAGCGCGAGGCCCCGCTCGCCGAGGACGGGGTGCCGGACTGGGACGTGCCGATGTTCCACGACGCCCCCGAGGAGTCCTCGGGCGCCGTGGACGCGCACACCGACCTCGAGCGTGCCCTGCGCCGCCTGCCCGAGGAGTTCAGGACCGTGCTCCTCCTGGCGGAGGTCGAGGGCATGCCGCTCGAGGATGTCGCCCGCGTCATGGCCTGCCCGGTCGGCACCGTCAAGTCGAGGATCTTCAGGGCGAAGGAGCGGCTGCGGGCGCTGCTCCGCGACTACGAAGGACGATGAGCGAGCGCCTGTCGGATGCGTCGGACGAGGTCCTGGGCCGCCGGCTCGCGGCCGAGCTGCCACGCCACCCGGCGCCCGCGCGGCTGCGCGCGGCGATCCTCGCCGCGGCCGCGCCGCCGCCGCGGCGCGCGTCCTGGCTGCCGCCCGTCCTGTCGGCGCTCGCCACCGCGATGCTCCTGGTCCTCGCCTTCGTGCCGATGCTGCCGCGGATCCTCCCGGCCGACCCGACCGAGCAGCTCGTGCGCTCGGTCGTCGCCGAGCACACGCGCGCGCAGACGCGGGGCGCGCGGCGCCCCGACGCGATCCCGGCCGCGCTGCCGCGGCTCATGCAGGAGTACGGGATCGGCCTCGCGCGGGTGTTCGTCGGCGACGACCGCCTCGCGTTCGTCGGCGCCGAGCCCGTCTACCTCGACGGCCGCCCCGGCATGGCGCTCTCCTACCGCGACGGCGAGGGCCACCTCGTCACCTACACGGTCCTGGCCGCGCCCGGGCTCAAGATGCCCGAGCGCCCGCGCGTGCAGATCGACCGCTGGAAGCCCGCGCTCGTGCGCGACGGCGGCTTCTCGACCCTGGTCTGGAAGCAGGGCGACCTCGCCTGCTTCCTCGTCGCGGACCTCGTGTCCGCGCCGGAGTTCGAGCGGTTCAAGGACTACTTCGCCCGCGTCCGCGGCGCGACCGAGCCCGTCTCCGCCAACTGATCCGCCGCCGGCCCCCGGGCCCGTGCGGGAGGGGTCGCGGGACCACGCGGGACGCGTCCGCTGCCCCTCGGCGGCTTCACTCCATCGAGCGCGCGGGGCCCGCGGACCGCGCGGCGGGAACGGGTTCCCGCGACCCCTCCCGCACGGGCCCGGGGGCCGGCGCGCGATCGTTCGCGTGAGCTCGCTGGCGGCACGCTCGCGGCGCGGGGGTCCGGGGGCGGTCGTCCTGCGCGGGGGCGGCGTCCTGCGCGGGGGCGGCGTCCTGCGCGGGCGGCGCGGCGCCGGCCACGCCGGCCCTGCGTGGTACAGTCGGCCCCGGTGCTGGATCTCTACGCCGAGCTCCGCCGGGTCGTGGCCGCGCTGGACGCGGCCGGCATCCCGTACGCCCTCGCCGGCGGGCTCGCCGTGTCGATCTACACCACGCCGCGCGCGACGGAGGACATCGACCTGCTGATCGCGCGCGCCGACCGCCAGCGCGCCGTCGAGGCGCTCGGCCCGGCGGGCTTCCGGCCGGCCGCACGCCCGATGCCGGTGGCGGGAGGTCGCCTGGAGATCCAGCGGCTGACGAAGATCTCCGGCGCCGACCTGCTGCCGCTGGATCTGCTCCTGCCTGCCCATCCCGACCTTGCCGCCCTCGCGAACGACCGCGAGCACATGATTCTCGAGGACGGCCGGATCTGGGTCGTCGGGCTGCGCGCGCTACGAACGCTCAAGCGACTCCGGGGATCCGCGCTGGATCGCGCAGACCTCGAAGCGCTGGGGCCGGAGGATCGATGACGGCGCGCGACGTCTCGCCCGCGCTGCGCAAGGTCTCGGCGCTCCGTGCGCTCTGCCGGCGGCTCCCGCACTCGCCGACCCCTGCCGAGGAGGAGCGGCTCCGGCGCTTCGAGACGCTCGTCGCCTCGCCCGGGGCGGCGACCGAGGCCGACATCGACGCCCTCGCCGTGGGCTGGCGGCGCTGGTGGCTCGCCGGACGGAGCGACTTCCTGCTCGCCATGGCGAACGGCCTGCCCGCCGCGCTCGTCGAGCGGGATCTTCGGCTGGCGGGGTATCTGCAGGCCGCCCGGATGCGGGAGGCCGCAGAGGGCTCCGCCGCTCCGAAGACGTGAAGGAATCGGGCACACGGGATCCCGATGGGGGGCGTTGGCCGGTCCCGCCACCCGATTCCACGAGGTTCATTAGTGGCCGCCCCCGGCCGGCCCCGCGCCCTTGACGACGTCGGCGGCGCGCGCGGCGGGCGGCGTGTTGCGGCTGCGCCCGATCGTGATCCTCCCGTCGATCAGCACCATCGAGATGCCGGGCAGATCTCCCGCGGCGAGGGCGCCGAGGGCGTCCTTCCCGATGCTCCCCGTCGGCGAGTCGCAGATGACGAGGTCGGCCTCCGTGCCGACCGCGATCAGGCCCGCGCCGAGCCTGTAGACGCGCGCCGTGTTGCCCGTCGCGCAGGCGACCGCCTCGGCCGGCGCCATCCCGCCGAGCCCCGCGAGCAGCGAGAGCGTCCGCAGCACGCCGAGCGGGATGACGCCCGTGCCCGACGGCGCGTCGTTGCCAATGATGATCCTGTAGGTCGCCCTCGCGTCCATCGCCGTGCGAAGCGTGTGGAGGGCGCGCTCAAGGGCATCGCGGGCCTGCACCGGGTGTACGAGGTGTCATGGGAGGTCCCGGCGAGGGCCCTCGTCCCAGAGCCATCCCCTCCCCCTGCCAGCAACGAGCGTCAGCGGCGAGCCCGGTCGAGGACGGTCCGGAGTCGCTCAGCGGCCTCCGGTTCCTCCTTGAGCGCGAGGAGCGGACCGATCTCCGCCCAGATCAGCGACTCATCCAATCGTCCGCGCTGGCGCAGCGCGACGCCTTCGATGTCCAGCCAGTCGCGCTCGCGGCCGGCGAACGCCTTGAACACGACGAGGTCTTCGGCGCTGCACGTCACGAGCGCCACTCCCGGTTGGATCACGAACTCCGACGCGCGAGCCACCGCCCGTTCCTCGAACGGCATCGCCCCCAGGGCCACGTCGACGGGAATGCCCGCCTGGCTCCTCATGAGGACGACGCGGTGCCTGAGCGCGAAGTCCCGGGCATCGGATCGGCGCCCGGCGAACCCGTTGAGCAAAGCGTCCACGTACGGCGCTTCCGTTCCGAAGCCCGTGAGCAGCGTGATGTCGACGTCCTGGGTGAGGCGGGGCTCGCCCCAGCGCTGCAGCGTGAGACCGCCGATGAAGCAGAACCGCCAGCCGCGCTCTCGACAGAAGGCCTGGACCTCCAGCGCGGCGGCGAAGATCGGGTTCACGCCGCGCTGCGCCGGTGGAGCAGCGCCTGCTGGCTGACGAGACCGGATCCCGTAAGACGCGCCGGATCCATCGGGACGGCGAGCGCCAGCGAGAGCAGCGCGTCGCTCGCCGCCAGCGCCTCGGCGTCGGTGAGATCGCCCAGCTCTCTGGCGCGCTGCTCGGCCAGCGCGATCGCCGCGCTGCGCCACTGGGCCATCCATGCCTCCTGCGCCGCTCGGTCCATCATCACCGAGTGTAGCGTGGCGCCCTTGGCCTGAGAACCCTGTTCTGGGGCGCCCGGCAGGAGTCGAACCTGCGACCCTCGGATCAGAAGTCCGACGCTCCGTCCAGCCGAGCTGCAGGCGCGCCATGGACTTGCCGACGTTCGACCTCGATGGGGCAACTCAGTAAGCGTTGCGGTTGACGAAGCCGAGCCAGAGCGTCTGGAGCAGGATCTTCAGGTCGAAGGCGAGCGACCAGTGCTCGATGTAGAGCAGGTCGTACTCGATCCGCTTCTCGATCGACGTGTTGCCGCGCCACCCGTTGATCTGCGCCAGGCCGGTGATCCCCGCCTTCACCTTGTGGCGCAGCATGTAGCCCGGCACGCGGCGCCGGAACTCCTCGACGAAGCTCGGGCGCTCCGGGCGCGGGCCGACCAGGCTCATCTCGCCCCGCAGCACGTTCAGGAGCTGGGGCAGCTCGTCGAGGCTCGAGCGGCGCAGGAAGGCGCCGAGGCCCGTGCGGCGCGGGTCGTCGGGGCGCGCCCACACCGGCCCCGTCTCCCGCTCGGCGTCCACGCGCATGGTGCGGAACTTCAGCATCCGGAAGCGCCGCCCGTCGAGACCCATCCGCTCCTGGCGATAGAGCACCGGCCCCGGCGAGGTGAGCTTGAGCGCGACGACGATCGCCAGCATGACCGGTGCGGCGAGCCCGAGCGCGAGCGCGCCGAGCACGAGGTCGAACGCCCGCTTGAGCACGAGGTTCCAGCCGTAGAGCGGCGACTCGCGCAGGTGCACGAAGGGGATCCCCGCGAACTCCTCGATGCCGCCCCGGAGGGAGGCGAGCCCGAAGACGTCGGGCACCAGGTGGATCGCGACCGGGTCGTCGCCGATGCCGGCCAGCACCGCGCCGAGCCGCGCGTACTCCGCGTGCGGCAGCGCGATGATCACGATGTCCACCGGGTGGCGGTCGAGGACCGCGCGGACCTCGTCGAGCCCGCCGAGCCAGCGCACGTCGCTCGCGGGCACCTCCGCCTTGTCGGAGAGGAGCCCCAGCACCTGGACGCCGACGTCGGGCCGCCGCCGGAGGACGCGCAGCACCTCGGCGGCGGGCTCGCCGCCGCCGACGACGACCGCGAAGCGCTGGTTGTAGCCGCGGCGCCGCGCGAAGCGGAGCAGCTCGCGGAACGTGGCCCGCCAGAAGCTCACGACCACGATGGACGACGCCCAGAATGTCAGGATGGCGAGCCGCGAGTAGTCGTAGCCGCGGAACGCGAACGTCATGATCGCGACCAGGACGAGCACGCCGAGCGTGGAGGCCTTGGCCACGTCGATCCACTCGGCGACGTGCGAGGCGAGCCGGTGCGGGCGGTAGAGGTCGAACGCCTTGAACGCGATCCCCCAGACGAGCAGGATCGGCACGAGCTGGAGCGCGTAGTCGCCGAAGGGCGGGATGCCGGCCGGCGAGGCGAACAGGGCGAACCGCACCGCGTACGCCCCGACCCAGCACGCCGCGATCAGCAGCAGGTCGGTCGCGAGCGTCAGGTGCTCGAAGAGCTGCGAGTGCGCCTTCAGCACGCCCGCCCCTGCGCGACGGCGCGCGCGATCCACGCCTCGAGCCGCGCCTTGAAGGCGGGCCGGTCGAACCGCTCGGCGCGGGCCCGGAGCGCCTTCGGCTCGAAGCGGCCCTCCGCGGCCTCGAAGCGCCCGATCGCGCCGGCCAGCGCCTCGACCGTCTGCTCGGCGAAGAACACCGCGGTCGGCGGCTCGTCGCCCGCGTCGAGGCCGACCATCGTCTCGAGGGCCCCGCCGCGGGCGAGGGCGATCGTGGGCCGGCCCGCCGCCGCCGCCTCGAGCGGGACGATGCCGTAGTCCTCGTGCGAGGGGAAGAGCACGGCGCGGCAGCGCGCGTAGAGTTCGGCGACCTCGGGATCCGGCCGCCAGCCGAGGAGCTCGACCGTCGGCCCCGCCAGCCGGCGCAGCCGCCGCTCCTCGGGGCCGGTGCCGACGACGAGCAGCCGCCGGCCCAGCCGGTTGGCCGCCCCCACGGCGAGGTCCACGCGCTTGTAGGGCGCCAGCGCGGACACGACGAGGTAGAAGTCGCCGGGCGCCTCGGCGAGCCGGAAGCGCTGGACGTCCACGGGCGGGTGGAGCACGTCGGCCGCCCGGCCGTACACGCGCCGGATCCGCTCGGCGATGTGCTGCGAGATCGCGGCGAAGCGGTGCACGCCCGCCGTGCGCCGGTCCCAGCGGCGCAGCGCCGCGGCCACCGGCGGCATGAGGAGCCGGGTCGCCAGGCCCGCGCGGGCGCCGAAGTAGTCGTCGTAGAGGTCCCACACGTAGCGCATGGGCGTGAAGCAGTAGCAGAGGTGGAGCGCGCCCGGCGGCGTGCGCACGCCCTTGGCGACGCAGTGGGAGAGCGAGAGGATCAGGTCGTGGCCGCCCAGGTCGAGGCGCCGGATCGCGGCGGGGAAGAGCGGCAGGTAGGCGCGGTAGCGCGTCGCCGCCCGGGGCAGGCGCCCGACGAACGAGGTCACGATGCGGCGGCGCTCGATCAGGGGGCTCACGCTCCCGGGCACCCAGAGCAGGGTGTAGAGCGGCGCCTCGGGGAAGAGCTCGCAGGCGACCTCGAGGCAGCGCTCGCCGCCGCGCATCCCGGTCAGCCAGTCGTGGACCAGGGCGACGCGGGGACGCGGCGCGGCCATTTGGCGGGACGCTACGGGCCGACCCGCTGGCGCCAGTAGTCGAGGAGGTCCCGCAGCGTCTGCTCGAACGGGATCTCCGTCCGCCAGCCGAGCGCCTTCTCGATCTTGCTCCGGTCGCCGAGCAGGAGCGGCACGTCGGACGGCCGGAGCCGCTCCGGGTCCTGCCGGATCGCGACGTTCCGGGCCTTCGAGGCGCCGAGCAGGAAGTCGAGCACCCACTGGATCGACCACGCCGTGCCCGAGCAGAGGTTGTAGACCTCGCCGGGCTCGCCGCGCTCGAGCAGCAGCCAGTAGCCGCGGACGATGTCGCGCACGTCCGAGAAGTCGCGCCGTGGCGTGAGGTTGCCCACCTGGATGACCGGCTCGCGCAGCCCCGCCTCGATCTCGGCGATCTGCTTGGCGAAGCTCGAGGTGGCGAAAACTTCACCGCGACGGGGCCCCGTGTGGTTATGTGCGCGCGAGCGCACGATCGGCAGGCCGTAGCTCTTCCAGTACTGGTAGCCCATGAGGTCCTGCGCGACCTTGCTCACCGCGTACGGCGAGAGCGGGCGCAGGGGGCTCGCCTCGGTGGTCGGCGTCTCGTGCGCGTGGACGAGCCCGTACTCCTCGCTCGAGCCCACGACGAGGAGGCGCGGCGCCATCCGCTCGGCGCGCAGCGCCTCGAGCAGGTTCACCTGGCAGATCACGTTCGTCTGCAGCGAGCTGGCCGGGGCGTGGAACGACACCTGGACGAAGCTCTGCGCCGCGAGGTGGAAGACCCAGTCGGGCCGCGCCTCGGCGACGAGGGCGCGCGTCGAGGTCGCGTCCAGGAGATCGCACTCGACCAGGCGGAGCCGCTGCCGGATTCCGGCGATGTGCTCGAGCCGGCTCCGCCAGCGGACCGAGCCCCAGACCTCCGCGCCCGCCCTGAGCGCGTGCTCGGCCAGGTGGCTGCCGACGAAGCCCGTGATGCCGGTGATCAGGACGCGCATTCGGTGTCCCTCGCTGGACGTGGCCGCATCGCCTCACTCTACTACAAACGTCGCCACACCGAGAGCCCGCCGCGCTCCCAGACGCGCTCGAAATCGGGGGGGGCTTCGGCCTCGGCCAGCGCCGGATCGACGACCACGTAGTCGGCGCCGAGCCGGCGCGCGAGGGGAAACCAGCACCCGCGCCCGCGCGCCGCCCGGCACTGGAGGCGCTCGCCGTCGAGCCGGTGCCAGTCCACGAACGGCCGCGAGCCGGCGAGGAACACGAGGGCACCGTCCTTGAACGTGCCGGTGATCGAGCGGTGCGTGCGACGGCGGAAATCGAAGTCGTCGGTGAGGAACAGGGCCGAGCGCGGCGTCGCGCGCCGGACCCACGCGTACATCGCGTCCTGCGCGTCGAGCGCCCCGGCCGGGGCCGGCGGCGCGGGCGGCGGCACCCGCACGCCGAGCAGCGCCTTCACCGCGTCGCGCCGCTCCGCGCTGACCGCGTGGATCAGCGCGCCGGGGGGCACGAGCGACGCGAGCAGCAGCGCCGCGACCACGACGCGCGCGCGCCACGTCCGGCGCGCGAGCAGCGCCGCGTACACGAGCGCGAGGCCCGAGAGCAGCACCGGGTAGACGAGCCGGAGCGCGCGGAGCTGCTGGACGTCCGCGTACGGCCGGTCGAGCAGCAGGCCCGCGGCCTGCACGAGCGCCAGGCCGCCGAAGGCGGCGACGACCGCCGCCCCCGCGACGGCGTCGAGCCCGGCCATCGAAGCGCCCGGCGGGCTCCGCCGGCGCCACCAGAGCCAGGCCGCGAGCGGCAGCGCCAGGTGGAACGCGACCGACAGGAGCGACGCCGGGTCGAGCGGGTAGAAGAGATAGTCGAAGCGGTAGGCCATCGCCCGGCGGGCGAGCGCGAGCGAGGCGGCGCCGGTCACGTCGTCGCGCCCGGCCAGGAACGGCACGACGTACGCCGCCGCGCCCGCGGCGAAGAGCACGACGCCGGCGCCGACCTGGAGCAGCGCGCGCCGGCTCAGGCGCTCGAGCCAGAGGTGCGCGAGCGCCGTGGCCTCGGCCAGGAGGTAGGCCGACGGCGGGTGCAGGTTCGCCGCGAGGCCCAGCACGAGGTAGTACGCGGGGAACGACGCCCGCCGCTGCCAGCGGAGGAAGAGCAGCAGCAGGAGCGGCGTGAGTCCCGCCAGCACCGTGCGGCTGTTCGCCGAGCGCACGCCCTCGAAGCCCCAGAACTCGCCGCCGAGCGAGTTCCGGATCGTGAGCGCGGCGAGCGCGGTCAGCCCCGCCGCGAGCGGGCTGCCCGTGACCGCGCGGAAGAGCGCGTAGTGGCCGGCGAGGAACAGCGCGCCGATCGGCCAGGCGAGCCACACGAGCGCGCGCTCGGCGTCGCCGCCGAGCCGGCGCGCCAGCGCCGCCTGCGCGTCGATGAAGAGCGGCACGTGGAGCTGGGACGGCGCGTGGCGGTAGAGCGGGTCGCGGCCGAACAGGTCGGGCTCGAGCGTCTTGACGACGAGCAGGGTGTACGCGCGCTGGTCGGCGAGGTAGGCCGGCGGGGGCACGAAGACGAGGCCGGCCGAGAGCGCGAGCGCCAGGATGGGGACGGCGAGCCACTCGGCGCGGCGGGCGCCCACCGTCACGTGGGCGTCACGCGGGCGGGATCGGGCGCAGCCGCTCCCGCAGCATCAGGAAGAGGAACTGGAACCCGACCGGGACGATGTTGAGCTTCGACACGCCCCGGCCGAAGCGCTCGGACTCGGTCGTCGGGATCTCGAGCACCCGCAGGCGGAGCTGGAGCGCGCGCATGGACATCTGGAACTCGATCGCGTAGCCCTCGGCGTCGGGGCGCAGGCGCTCGAACGCCGGGCGCGTCACCGCGCGGAAGCCGTTGATCGTGTCGGTGATCCGCGGCCGGCCGGGCCAGAGCAGGTTCGCGAGGAACGTGAACAGGAGGTTGCCCCAGCGCCGGCTCGCGAAGAGGAACTTGTCGTCGTCCTCCGAGCGGGCGCCGTCCATGAAGCGCGAGGCGATCACCATGTCGTGGCCGTCGGCGAGCCCCTGGAGCACCCGCGGGATGTCGCCCGGGTCCTCGTTGCCGTCGGGGCTGAAGAACACGAGCCGGTCGTTCCGCGCCTCGCGCACCGCCAGGCGGAACGCCTCGCCGCGCCCGCGCCGGGCCTGCTGGAGCGTGCGCACGCCGTGCGCGGCGAAGAACTCGAGCGTGCCGTCGGTCGAGCCGCCGTCCACGGCGAGGATCTCGTCGACGCACCAGGTCGGGATCTTGGGGAAGACGTGGCGGAGCCCCTCGATCTCGTTGAGGGTGAGGATGACGAGCGTCGCCCCCGTCACCGGGACGCTCCGCGGCGCTCCCGCCGGTACCACTCGATCGTGCGCGCGAGGCCCTCCCGGAAGCCCACGCGCGCCTCGAACCCGACCTCGCGCCGGGCGCGCGAGACGTCCGCCATGCGCCGGCGCTGACCCGAGGGCCGGGAGGCGTCGAACGTGACCGCGCCGCGGAAGCCCGTCAGCTCGGCGATCAGCCCCGCGAGCTCGCGGATCGCGATCTCGAAGCCGGCGCCGAGGTTCACGGGCTCGGAACTGTCGTAGCGCTCGGCGGCGAGGAGGATGCCGCGGGCCGCGTCCTCGACGTAGAGGAACTCGCGCGTCGCGAGTCCGTCGCCCCAGACGACGACCTCCGGCGCGCCGGCCTCGGCCGCCTCGAGGAAGCGCCGGATCAGCGCCGGGACCACGTGCGACGTCGCCGGGTCGAAATTGTCGCCCGGGCCGTAGAGGTTCATCAGCAGCAGGTGGATCGCGTCGAAGCCGTACTGCGCGCGGTAGGCCTGACCCTGCGCGAGCATCGCGCGCTTGGCGAGGCCGTACGCGCCGTTGGTCGGCTCCGGGTAGCCGTTCCACAGCTCCGCCTCCCGGAACGGCACGGGCGTGTGCTCCGGGTACGCGCAGACCGACCCGATCCCGACGAACCTGGCGACGCCCGCCCGCCGGGCGTGCTCCATGACGAGGGTGTTCAGCATCACGTTCCGGTAGAAGATCTCGCCCGGGCACCGCCGGTTGAACTCGATGCCGCCCACGCACGCCGCGAGGTGCAGCACCACGTCCGGCCGCGCGGCGGCGAAGAGGCGCTCGACGTCCGCCTCGAGCGTGAGGTCGAACTCCTTCTGCCGCGGCTCGACGATCCGGCGGCAGCCGGCCGCCCGGAGCGCCGCCACGACGTGGCGGCCGAGGAAGCCGCCCGCGCCCGTCACGAGCACGGCGCGGTCCGCGAGCGCCACCGGCACGCTCAGCGCCGCCCCGCCATGAACTCGTCCACGCACTCGCGCACGTACGCGCGCTCCGGCTCGCCGATGGCGTGGTGGTTCCCGAAGAAGAAGCTCGCGCGCATGATCAGCTCGGCGTTGGGGAGCCCGCCCGCGATCCGGTGCGGGAACAGCCGGATCGCCGGCTGGTCGCGGAAGTTGCCCGCCATGATCGGGCGGGTCTCGATCCCCTTGCCCTCCAGGAACCGCGTGAGGTCCTCGCGCGTGAACGGCGCCTCCGGGCGCACGCTCAGCGGGTAGCCGAACCAGACCGAGCGCGAGCCCCGGTCCTCGCGCCCCGGCGAGAGCCTGAGCCGGTCGGCGTACTTCGCGAAGGCCTGCCCCCAGTACGCCGCGTTCTCGCGCCGCGTGCGGATGAACGGCTCGAGCCGCTGCATCTGGTGGATGCCGAACGCGCCCTGCAGCTCCATCGGGCGCAGGTTGTAGCCGAAGTTGACGAAGAAGTAGCGCTCGTCGATGCCCGGGTTCGGCACGTCGAGCTTCTTGCGCACGTCGCGCTGCCAGCCGTGGGCGCGGAGCATCCGCGCCAGGTCGGCGAGCCGCTCGTCGGACGTCACGACCATCCCGCCCTCGATCGTGCTGATGTGGTGCGAGAAGTAGAAGCTGAACGCGGCCACCTGCCCGAACGCGCCGACCCGCGTCCCCGCGAACTCGGCGCCGTGCGCCTCGCAGGCGTCCTCGAGCAGGTAGAGGTCGTGCCGGCGCGCCAGCGCGCCGAGCGCCGCCATGTCGCACGCGTTGCCGAGCAGGTGCACCGCCACGATCGCGCGCGTGCGCGGGCCGATCGCGGCCTCGACCGCCTTCGGGTCGAGCGTGAACGTGTCGAGGTCGACGTCCACCAGGACCGGCACGGCGCCGATCGTCACCAGCGGGAAGTACGTCGTGGACCAGGCGACGGCGGGGACGATGACCTCGTCGCCGGGCGCGAGCGGCCGCGGCAGGAAGGGGCTCCGGAGGACCTCGGCCGCGATGAGATTGGCCGACGAGCCCGAGTTGACCATGACCGCCTGGCCCGCGCCGACGTAGTCGGCCCAGAGCGCCTCGAAGCGCTGCACCTTCTCGCCCATCGTCACGCGCGTCGAGAGGAGCGACGCGAGCGCCTCGTTGACCTCCTCGGCGCCGTACGAGGGCACGTGGAGCGGGACCCGCGCGGTCCCCCTGGCGCCCGGGACCTCGCCGAGCGCGAAGTACTCCTCGACGAGCGCCCGGATCTGCGCAGAGATGGCCTGCCGTCGTTCAGTCATCGTCTCCCGTCCAGGAAAGACTCAGTTGGCCGCGCCGCCGGCCAGCTTGCGCCACCGCCGGCGGGTGTAGAAGAAGTCCACGAACCACTTCGCGTAGCGCGTCTCCTCCGTGCCCCGGAACACCGCCCGGGCCAGGGCCCGGAGCGTCCGCAGGGGCCGGCACGCGAACGAGATCACGTAGAAGTTCACGAACATCCAGAGCATCGTCCAGTAGAGCCGGCCCGTCGAGACCCGGTCGGCGTAGGACGGCGCCTTCTTCGTGTAGAAGTCCATCGGCGAGACGAAGAACGCGTCGTCGAGCTGGAGCTTGCCCTCGCGCTGCAGCCGCTGGAAGAGCTCGGAGCCCGGGTACGGCACGAACTTCGACACCGCCACGTCGTGCACGCCGAGCACCGCCATCCGCCGGATGAGCCGGAGCGTCTGGCGGAGCGTGGCGGGCGTGTCGTCGGGGAACCCGATGACGATGAAGCACGAGAGCTTGAGCCCGCGCCGGACCGCCGCGCGCATCGCCGCGAGCATGTGGCCGAGGTCCACCTGCTTCTTGACGCGCTTGAGGATCGCGGGCGAGCCCGACTCGGGCGCGAACGCGAGCGCGCGGCAGCCGGAGCGGTAGAGCAGGTCGGCGACCTCCGCGTCGAAGACCTCGGAGCGCGTCCCGCTCGGCATCTGCCAGGTGACCTCGAGGCCCCGGGCGATCAGCTCGCGGCAGAAGTCCACGATCCACTGCCGCTTGACGATCGCGGTGAGGTCCTGGAAGTCGAAGTTCGTCGCCCCGTACTTCGCCCGGTAGAGCGCCATCTCGTCGGCGAGGAGCTTCGGGTCGCGCGGGATCCAGCGCTGGGTCCACATGGCCGGGTTCGAGCAGAACGTGCACTGGAAGGGGCAGCCGCGCGTGCCGAGGATCGGCATCGAGCGCCCGAGGTTGATCCCGTTCATCTGGTGCCGCGCGACGTACTCCTCGATCGGGAACGCGTCCCAGTCGGGCAGCGGGATCGCGTCCACGTCCTTCGCGCGGGGCGAGAGCCCCGTCTGCACCACCCGCTCGCCCTCGCGCACGGCGATCCCGGGCACGCCCGCGAGCGGCCGCCCCGCGGCGCGCGTCCGGAGCAGGCCGACGAGCGTCTCCTCGCCCTCGCCCAGCACCACCACGTCGAACGGGCTCGCGTGCAGGACGTGCTCGGGCACCGCGGTGCCGTGCTCGCCGCCGAGCACCAGCAGCGCCCGGGGGAACCGCGCGCGGACGCGCTCGGCGAGCGTGCGCGTGAGCGGCCAGAGGGTCGAGAACATGCAGGAGATCCCGATCACGTCCGAGTCCGACGGGATCCGCTCGACGATCTCTCCGAACGTGAGCCCCTGGACCATGAAATCGCGGCGGTCGGGATACGGGCTCACGGCGTCGAGGGCCTCGCCCGTGCCGTCGATGACGCGGTACGGGAACCCGGCCTCGCGCACCGCGGCCGCGACGTACGCGAGCCCGAGGGGCGGGTTCGGGGTGTGCATCTGCAGCCCCGAGAAGGTCTTCAGGCCCGGGGGATTGATCAGGGTGATCATGAACCTGGGCCGATTTTATCAGGGTTTCCCGGCACCTCGCCCATCTTCGCAGCCGCCGACGGGGATCAGGAGGGGCGACGGCGCGAGCACGTAGCGATACCAGAGCCGCGCCGCTCCTGCCGTCTCGCGGTAGAGGTCGAACGCCCTGCCGCCGATCTCCACGCGCTCCGGGGGCGGCAGCGGACAGACGTCGAGGTGCCGCCACTCGTCCGTGCGAACCGGCGACGGCCGCTGGGTGAGCCAGCCGGCGCCGCGCTGTCCGAGCATCACGCGCATGCGCTCGTTGCGGCGACGTGCCTCGGCGTCGAGCGGCCCGACCCGCACGCCGTCGTCCGTGAGGCAGGCGCCGGGCGGCGACGGCATCGGGCCGAGCGTGCGCCAGACCCACGACGGCGCGAGGAGACAGCCGCGCTGCCGCTCGCCGAGACGGCAGGCGCCCTCCGCCGTCGCGCTCGCCGGGTAGAGCGGCGGCACCGTCGGCAGCATGCCGTAGTGCCCGCCGAACTGGACCGGGAAGAACAGGACCCCCACCGACCGGTCCGCGCGGTCGGCCTCGGCGAGCACGCGGTGCAGCGCGTCGAGCGACGCGCGCATCCGGGGCAGGTCACGGTGGAAGAGCGCCCAGCGCGCGCTGCCGTGGATCCCGGCCCACAGCACGAGCAGCGCGAGCGCCACGACGGCGCGCCGCCGGGGCAGCGCGCTCCACGCCTCGCCCCAGAGGAGGAAGACGCCGCCGAGCGCGCCGGTCAGGTGGAAGGCCTCGGGCACGCCGAACGGCAGCAGGAGCGGGAGCGAGCCGAGCGCCACCCAGACGAGGCAGAACGCGGCGCGCCGGCGCGCCACGGCCTCGCGGCGCGCCGCCGCGAGCGCGAGCGCGGTGAGTCCGAGGCCGGGCGCGAGCGCCAGGACGAACGTCGCGACGCCGGCGGGCGTCAGCGCGAGGTCCCGCAGCCGCTGGAACTCGCCGAGCCAGGGCGCCGCGCGGAGCGGGTCGAGCGGGAGTCCGCCCGTCCCCAGCGTGAACAGCACGCGGAGCGGGAACTCCACCAGCAGGGGCGCCGCGTCGCGGAGGGTCCGGAGCACGCCGAGGTAGACCGGCGCCCCCGTGCCGTACGCGGCCGCGAGCAGCCAGCTCGTCACGACGTACGCGGGGACGACCGCCGCGTACGGCAGCGCGCGCCGCACGGCGGCGCCCTCCCGGCGGACGATGGCGGCCCACGCGAGCGGCACGAGCGCGAGCGCGAGGAGGGTCTCGTGCGCGAGACCGCCGACGAGCAGCAGGAGGAAGCCGCCCGGCGCGCGCCACCGACCGCCGCGTCGCTCGCCGCCGAAGGAGAGCGCGAGGCCGCCGAAGGCGCTGGCGGCGCTCACGCCGAAGCTGAAGAACGGCAGGATCGAGTACACGCTGACGTAGCTCACGCTCGCGCACGCGCCGGCCGCGAGGCCGCGCGCCAGGCTGCCCGTCGCGTGCCACGTGACGCGCGCGATGGCCCACGCGACGATCCCGACGGCGAGGCCGTTGACGACGAAGTACGCGAACGGGTCGCAGCCGAGCAGGCGCGCCGCGAGCCACCACTGGACGGCCCGCATCGGCCGTGTGAGCCCGGGCGTGTGGACGGTCGCCTGCCATTCGATCGCCGCCCGGAGGCCGTCGAGCCCCGCCGGCAGGGACAGCATCCGGTAGACGACCGAGGGATACTCGCCCCAGAAGAAGCCCGGCGGCGGATGCAGGAGGAAGACGAACGCCCACGCCGCGAGCAGGACGCCGAGGTCGAACCGCCATCCCGGCCGGCTAGGGCTCACCCACCAGCCTTCCCGACGCCGACACCTGCCGCGTGCTCGAGAGCAGCTCGACGCCGGTCTCCGCGAACCAGCGGCGCACCTCGCCGAGCGAGTGCTCGCGCAGGTACGGCGTCGTGAGCCCCTCGTAGGTCACGCGCCCGAGCCCCAGCACGTCGAGCCGCCCGAGCCGCCGGAGGGCGCGGCCGACGGCGAGCCGCGGGCGCCGCGCCGGGTCGTAGCCGAAGCCGTACGCGTCGCAGAGCCGCCGCACGCGCTCGCGGTCGGCGCGGAGGCTCCAGCGGCGGAGCGGCCAGATGACCCAGGGCAGCGTCCGGCGGCCGTAGACGAAGATCGTCACGAGGCCGCCGGGCGTGAGGTGGCGGACGATCGCCCGGTACGCGCGCTCCGTGTCCTCCGTGTGGTGCAGCACGCCGAGGCTCAGCACGCAGTCGAAGGCGCGGCCGAGCGGCAGCGCCATCACGTCCGCCCGCACGAACGAGACGTTCGCGAGCCCCCCCGCGCCGGCCCGGGCGCGCCGCAGGGCCGCGCGCGAGGCATCCACCGCGACGACGTGCGCGGCGCCGAGGACGGCGGCGAGCCAGGTGAAGCGCCCCTCCCCGCACCCGGCGTCCAGCACCACGCGGCCGCGGAAGTGCGCCTCGAGGGGCTCGGGCAGGCGCGCGAAGGCCTGGAACTTCGCGCGGTACTCGGCCTCGCGTCCCGCGTAGCGCTGGTCCGCGTGCGCCTCCCAGAGGGTGTCGTAGACCGCGCTGCGCGCCGCGACGGCGTCGTGCGGCTCGACGAAGTCGGGGATGCCGTCGGCGATCGCGAAGGCGTGGCCGGCGGCGCAGGCGAGGCGCCCGGCGACGATCGCCTCGCCCCGGCGCTCGGCGGCGTCGAGCGCGAGCCGCGCGGACAGGCCCGGACAGACCGGGCAGCGCAGCAGCTCCAGCAGCGCCGGCTTCATTCCCTAGGGCAGGCTCAAGAGCTGTTCTTTGCCGACCTTGCAGAAGAGGGTGTCGTCGATCAGGACCAGGTCGAGCTCGGTCGTCTCGAGCATCGCGAGCCCGACCGCGCCGAAGTTCAGGATCGGCTCGCCGCGCGGGTTGAACGAGGTGTTCAGCATGATCGGCACGCCGGCGAGCCGCTCGAACGCCTCGAGCGTGTCGTAGAGGAACGCGTGCTGCGCGCGGGTGACCGTCTGCACGCGCGCGGTGCCGTCCGCGTGCGTCACCGCCGGCAGCCGGTCGGCCCACTCGGGCCGCGTGTGGCAGATCACCGACATGTACGGGATGTCCGCCGTGTTCGTGAAGTAGCGCGGCGCGGCGTCCGCCGTGACGACGGGCGCGAAGGGCCGGTACCACTCGCGGTGCTTGACCTTGCGGTTGATGATCTCGCGCATCTCGCGGTTGAGCGGGTTGCAGAGGATCGAGCGGTTGCCGAGCGCGCGCGGCCCGACCTCGTAGCCGCCGCGGATCACGCCGACGATCCGGTCGGCGTGCACCAGCCGGGCGAGCACGCGGTGCGTCTCTGCGGGGTCGAGCGCACGGTGGGGATACGCGCGGCGGAACGCGGGCAGCTCGCCGCGGTCGAAGGCCTCGGGGCCGAGGTACGGCGTGGAGTAGCCCGGGTAGCCGCGGAACGGCCGGCCGCTCCGCGCATGGTGGAGCCAGAGCGCCGCGCCCGCGGAGAGCCCGCAGTCGGTCGGGTTGGGGACGAAGTGCGTCCCGGCGAACAGGCCGCGGCGCTGGATCTCCCAGTTCGTGATCCCGTTGAGCGCGCAGCCGCCGGTGACGCACAGGTTGCGGCTCCGCGCGCGGTGGGGTTCGAGGAGCGCCAGCACCTCCGCCGTCCACGCCGCCTGCACGGTCGCCGCGAGGTCCTGCGCGGTCTTGTCCTCGGGGCCCGGCAGCTTGAGCTCGGGCACCGGCGCCCGCTCGCCGAGGAGCTGCCGCGTCTTCCCCCAGAGCGACTCCGGCCCGTCCTGGACGAGGTACTTCTGCAGCTCGGGCACCTCGGCGAGCGCGCCGGGATTGATCCGGTGGCCCCGGCCGTACTCGTTGAGCCCGTCGGTGACGCGTGAGGCGAGCTTCTGGTACTCGCGCACGTAGCGCCGCGCGCGCGGCAGCCAGTCGCCGCGCACCTCGCCGTAGGCGACGAGCCCCATCAGCTTGCCCGAGGTCGTCCCCGAGATGTCCGGCTTGATGCCGCAGACGAACCCCGCGTTGTTGTAGCTCTGTCCGAAGCGGATGCGGTTCTTCTCGACGTACTCGAGCCCGGCGGGGCCGGCCTGGAACACGATCGTCTGGCCGTCGTTGCCCTCGCCGTCGTAGCTCAGCACCACCGCCTGGTCGAACGGCGACGTGTAGAAGGCGAGCGCCGCGTGGCTCAGGTGGTGGTCCACCTGCCGGCGCTCGCCGAACGTGAACCCCTCCTCGCCGAGCACCGCGAGCAGGTTCTTGAATTCCTCGGCGCGCCCCTGGTTCTGCACGGCGACGGCGTCGTACGTCCGCCCCCACGCGCGGGCGACGAACGAGAGGAACAGGCGCAGCTCGGCGAGGTCCACGTACTGGTAGCCGCTCGGCTGCGGGCCGGGGCGCCGGTTGAGGGCGTGGAGCTTGTAGCGCTTCTGGCGGAAGTAGCGCTCGGCCTCCATCGTGCCGGTGACGACGCCGTCGACGACGAGGCTCAGGCTCGTGTCGTGGCCGAGCGTGACGCCCAGGATGTTCACCGCTCCGATCTCCTCTCGTTCCGTCGGAGTCTAGCACGGCGCACCGCGCGCCGAAGCGCGCCGGGCAGTGCGAGCGCGAGCACGGGGCGCACCGCGAACACCGCGCACCACCACGGGTAATCGCCGCGCCGCACCGCGGTCCAGCGCACCCGCGCCTCCGCGGCGAGCCGCTCGGCGTCGCGGGCGACCGAGACGCGTCCCGCGACGAGGCGCCGGACCACGAGGACGTCGGGCAGGTTCGCCAGGCGGGTCACGCGGCCGAGCCGCATCCACAGCTCGTAGTCCTGGGCGACGGGCACCCGCTCGTCGTAGCCGCCGGCGGCGCGCAGCAGCGCGGTCCGCACCATCACCGACGAGTGGACGAACGGGTTGCCGCGGATCAGCGCGCGGCGGATCGCCCGGTCCTCCGTCGGCGGGTCCATCCGCCCGACCTCGCGGCCCGCGGCGTCGACCTCGCGGGCGGCGGTCCCCAGCACGCCCACCTCCGGGTGCGCGTCGAGGAAGGCCCGCTGCCGCGCGAGCCGCTCGGGCAGCGCGACGTCGTCGGCGTCGAGCCGCGCGGCGAGCGGCGCCCGCGCCAGGCCGAGGGCGCGGTTGAGCGAGGGCGTGAGCCCGCGGCGCGCGTGGCGGACGATCGTGAGCCGCGGGTCCTGGACCGCGGCGAGGATCGCCGGCGTGCCGTCGGTCGAGCCGTCGTCCACCACGAGCAGCTCGAGGTCGGCGAGCGTCTGCGCCAGCACGCTGCGGATCGCCTCGCCCACGAACGCCTCCTCGTTGTGCACCGACACGAGGACGCTCACCGCGGGCGCCGTCACCGCCTCACCGCCGTGGCCAGGATCATGTGGCCGAGGAGCGCGAGCGCGGGCGGCGTGTAGAGGAGGCGCCGCACGGCGCGCCGGAGCGCGGCCCGCGCCCCCGCGCCGTCCGCCGCCCGCGCCGCCGGCGCGTCCGGCGCGGTGCCCGCGCCGCGCCGGCGCAGGCGGCGGAGCCCCCCGCGCAGGAGCCGCGCGGGGTCGTACGGCACGAGCGAGCGCACCTCGAAGCCGCGCGCGCCGAGGAACGCCCGCACCTCGCGCGCGGTGAAAGCGAACTGGTAGAAGCGGCCGCCGCGGGCGCGCACGCGCGCGCTCCGCCACCGCAGGCACGGCAACGCCGCGCGCCGCAGGCCGTTCAGGTACGGCACCGAGAGCACGAGCGCGCCGCCGGGCGCGAGCACGCGGGCGGCCTCGGCGACGAGCGCGCCGGGGCCCGCCGGGTCGTGCTCGACCACGCCGAGCGAGACGTACCCGGCCAGACTCCCCGGCGCGAGCGGGAGCCGCGCCAGGTCGCCGACCGCGAGCGGCGTGCCGGGGTACGCGCGCCGGCACGCGGCGAGCGCCTCGAGGCTCCAGTCGGCGCCGAGCGCGCGATGCCCGCGGGCGCGCAGGAGCACGACGTACTGACCGAGCCCGCAGCCCGCCTCGAGGACGCGCCCGGCGCGCGGCAGCCCGGCGAGGACGAGGTCGGTCAGCGGCGAGGCCTCGGCGATGCGGAGGAGCTCGGCGGGCGAGTGGCGGCCCCAGTGCTCGGTCCAGAACTCGCGGTCGGCGGCGAGCGAGTAGTACGCGAGCGCCACGGCTCAGCGCCCCCCCCGGGCGCCGGCGCCGCCCACCGCGCGGAGCAGCGCGATCTCGCGGGCGACCAGCGCGGCGAGGTCGTAGCGCGCGACGACGAGCTCCCGCGCGGCCTTCGCGAGCGCGGCGCCGAGCGCCTCGTCGGTCAGGACCCGCTCGAGGCCGGCCGCGAGCGCCTCGGGCCGGCCCGGATCGAAGAGGAGGCCGGTGACGCCGTCGGTCACGAGCGAGCGGTTGCCGACGCAGTCCGAGGCAACGCAGGGCACGCCGGCGCTCATCGCCTCCAGGAGCACCTTGGGGTGCCCCTCGGTGAACGAGGCCAGCACGAACGCGTCGGCGGCGGCGTACGCCGCCGGCAGGCGCGGCTGGTCCACGACGCCGGGGAACTCGGCATGGACGCCGGCCGCCCGCGCCTCCTCCCGGAGCGCCGCCTCGAGGGGCCCCGCGCCGACGAGCACGAGCGTGAGCGGCACCCGGTCCCGGAGCCGCGCGGCCGCCTGCACGAGCGCCGAGAGGTTCTTCTCGGGCGAGAAACGCCCGACGTAGAGCACGCGCCGCACGGCGTCGCGCCGGCGGCGGCCGGGCGCGGGCGCGAAGCGGACGACGTCCACGCCGTTCGGGATCAGCTCGACCCGCGAATTGAGCGCGGCCGCGCGCGCCCGCAGCTCCTCGGTCGTCGCGATCACGGCGGCCGCGCGCCGCAGGCCGACGCGCTCGACCACGGCCTTCGCGAGCCGCGTGGGCCCCGGCCGCGAGAGCCGTCCGTACCAGAAGCCGTACGTCGTGACGTACGGCACGCCGAAGCGGGCGTTCGCGAGCAGCGCGGGGATCACGCCCGTCACCTGGAACACCCGGAGCGCCGCGCACTGCCGCAGCTCCGGCGCGTGGGCCCACGCGAGCGTCACGGCGCGGCGCGCGCGGCTCATCGGGCGGCCCGGGCCCAGCACCCACGCCCGCGCCAGGAGCGCGGGGTCGTCGGTGAACTCGGCGAGCGACTCCGCGAGGTAGCTGAAGTAGAGGAGCCGGTCGAAGGCCGCCGCGTACGGCCGGAGGTAGCCGTCCACCAGCCGCGAGGCCTGGCCGGTCCGCGCCAGCTCGCGGAGCCCGCCGCCGAGCGCGGGCAGGAGACCGAGGGTCATCGCCCCCGCACCTCCGCGTAGAGCGCGAGCAGGCGGTCCACGCTCCGGTCGGCCGCGAGGCGCGTCGTCACGTGGCGGCGCGCGCCCGCGCCGAGCCGCGCCCGCAGCTCGCCGTCGCCGAGCACGCGCTCGATCGCCCGGGCGAGCGCCTCCGGGTCGCCGCGTTCCACCAGGAGCCCCGTCTCGCCGTCCACGACCAGCTCGGGCGTGCCGCCGACGCGCGTGCCGATTACCGGCCGTCCGGCGCTCATCGCCTCGACGATCACGCGCGAGAGGGAGTCGGGGATGACCGACGGGACGACGACGACGTCGGCCGCCGGGTAGAGGGCGAGCACGTCGGCGTTCGGCAGCGCGCCGAGCCGGAGGCACCACGGCGCCCCGGGCAGCGCGACCTCGCCCTCGCCCACGAAGACGAAGACGGCGTCGGAGACCTTCTCGGCGACGCGAGCGGCCGCCCGGACGAGGTCCGCCGTCCCCTTCCCCGGCGAGAGCTTTCCGACGTAGAGGACGACGCGCCGGCCCTCGAGCCCGAAGCGGCGCCGCGCGGCGGCGCCGGCGGCCTCCGACGCGGGCGCGGCGAGCGGCGGGACCGTGTAGACGGTCGCGACGCGCGGGACGCGATCGAGGAGCCCCGAGCGGCGGTAGATGCCGAGGATCCCGTCGCTCACGCCGACCACGGCGTCCACGCGCGAGAGGAAGCGCTGCCTGGCGCAGGCGTCGAGCCACCCGTAGAGGAACGCGAGCTTGGTGGCGAGCCGGCCGCGTCGGCCGCGCTGGTAGAGTGCCCAGTACTCCTCGGAGCACTCGCGCCAGAGCTTGCGCACGCCGCAGTCCGGCGGGCGCCGGTCGCCGTGGTGGAGGCACATCGGCGCCGGGTCGATCAGGCTCCCGTCGCGGAGCGTCAGCACGAGCGGCCGCCCCGTCAGCGCGCGCGCGAGCACGCCGGGCACCAGCATGTGCTTGTTCTGCGCGTGGAGCACCTCGAGCCCCTCGGCGCGCGCCGCGCGCGCGAGCTCCCACCCCGCCCAGAGCGCGAAGAGCGGGTTCGCGACGGCGCGCTGGCGGAGCCCGCGGCGCCCCGGCGGGAGCTTCAGCGGGAACGGGAAGCGCAGGACCAGCACGCCGCCGTCCTCCTCGCGCGGCGGGGCGCCGTAGTTCGGCGTGACGACGACCGGCCGGTGGCCGCGGGCGGCGAGCGCGCGGGCGAGGGCCTGCGTGGACCACTCGGCGCCGCCGGGCGCGTGCGGCGGGTAGTACTCGTTCGCGAGGCCGACGATCATCCGCCGCGCGGCTCGCGGGGCCGCCGACGCCACGCGGCGAGCGTCTCCTCGTAGACGCGGAGCGTCTCGCGCGCGCAGCGGTCCCACGTGAAGAGGCGCCGCACCCGCTCCGCGTTCGCCCGCCCGAGCTTCTCGCGGAGCGCGGCGTCGGCCAGCAGGAGGCGGAGGCGCCGGACGAACGGCTCGGCGCCCGTCGGCGCGCAGAGGAACCCGCCCTCGCCGTCCACGAGCAGCTCCGGGATCGAGCCCCGGTCGGAGGCGACGACCGGCAGCCCGCACGCCATCGCCTCGCCGACGGCGAGGCCGAAACCCTCCAGCGCCGAGGGAAACAGGAACACGTCGGCGAGGTTGTAGTGGTCCACCTTGTCGGCCTCGGGGACGTAGCCCGTGAAGACGACGCGGTCGCCGAGCCCGAGCGCCCGCGCCCGGGCCCGCAGGCCGTCGAGCAGCGCGCCGCCGCCGGCGACGACGAGCCGCGCGTCGGGCGCCTCCGGCGCGGCCGCGCGCCAGACGTCGAGCAGGAGCGGCAGGTTCTTGCGCGCCTTGAGCCCGCCGAGGAACAGGACCACGCGCTGGCCGCGGAGGCCGTAGCGGTCGATCAGGTCCTCGCGGCGCGGCCGGGGCGCGAACTTCGCGTCGATGCCGTAGGGCACGACCACCACGTGGTCGGTGCGCCCGCCGAGCTCGGCGGCGAGCTGGCGCCGCGAGAACTCGCTGCCGGTCACCACCCGGTCGGCGGCCGCAATCACCCGCTTCTCGATGAGCCAGTTCAGCGGGCTCGGGTCGAGGTGGTGGTGGTGCGCGATCACCGGGACATCCAGCCGGTACCGCCGGCGCGCGGCCAGCGCCGCGGGGCCGATGAACCGAAGCGAGTGGGCGCGGAGGACGTCGAAGGGCGCCGCGTCCCAGACGCGCTTGATGTACGGCGGGAGCAGCACGCGCGCGACCGGCCAGCGCAGGCCGCGCCGGATCGGCAGCCGGTGGACCGTGAAGTTCGCGACACCTTCGGGGACCGGCTTGCCGCGCGCGAGCAGCAGCTCGATCCGCACGCCGAGCGCGGCGAGCGCCGTCAGGATCTCGCGCTCGTAGGTCTCGCCCCCCGAGGTCGTCTCGGGTGCCAGGCCGCAGTGGGGCGAGCAGACGCTGAGCCCGCTCACGTGGCGTCGGACAGGTCCTGCGCCCGCACGTACTCCCGGAACTCCGCGTGCTTCGCCACCAGCTCGCCGAAGGTTCCGGAGCACGCGATGCGGCCGCCGGACATGAAGTGGATCTCGTCCGCGTCCCGGATCGTCGAGAGGCGATGCGCCACCGAGACGATCGTCACGTCGCCGCGCAGCTCCTCGATGGTCTGCTTGATGAGCGCCTCGCTGACGGAGTCCACCGCGCTCGTCGCCTCGTCGAGGATCAGCACCTGCGGCTCCCGCAGCAACGCGCGGGCAATGGCGATGCGCTGGCGCTGGCCGCCGGAGATCGCGGTGCCGAGGTTGCCGACGTTCGTCTCGTAGCCCTGGGGAAACTCGGCCACGAAGTCGTCGGCGTGCGCCCGCTTGGCCGCGAGCCGGACGTCGGCGTCGGCCGCGTCGGGCCGGCCGTAGGCGATGTTCGCCCGGACCGTGTCGTTGAGGAGCACGGGCGTCTGCTCGACGAGCGTGATCGCCTCCCGCAGCGACGCCAGGTCGAGCGTCCGCAGGTCGGCGCGGTCCACGCTCACGCTGCCGCCCGTCGGGTCGTAGAGGCGGCAGAGGAGCAGGCAGAGCGTGGACTTGCCGCAGCCCGACGGGCCGACGACCGCGACGTGCCCCCCGCGCGGGATCGTGAGCGAGACGTCCCTGAGCACCGGCGCGCCGGGCTCGTAGGCGAACGACACGTGGCGGAGCTCGAGCGCGCGGAAGTCCGCCGGGAAGCGGCGGTCGCCTCCCGCCATCCGGCCGCCGCGGAGCGCGGCGAGCTCGGTCTCGAGCTTCTCGTACGACGCGAAGCCGTCGGCGAGGTAGCTCAGCGCGAGGTTCATCTCGTTCAGGACCGGCAGGAACCGCACGAACAGCAGCACGAACGGGATCACCCACGCGGCGCCGCCCGGCGCGCCCGCCGCGAGCCAGACGCCCAGGAGGACGATCCCGAGCACGACCAGCGCGCCCGCCGTGTGGTACACGGGCGTCACCAGGGTGTTGACCGCGTACAGCCGGAGGTCGCGCTGCGTCACGTCGCGGTAGCGGGCCTCGAACCGGGCCACCTCCTGGCGCTGGCTCCCGAACACGTGGACGCTGCGGAGGAAGGGCATCAGCTCCGCGAGGTAGTTGACGATCTCGATCCGGGACTGGACGCGCCGGGCCCCGGTCGCGTGCACCCAGCGGAAGAGCCGCACGAGGGGGAGCGCGAGCACCGCCAGCACGACGACCACCAGCACGACGAGCCGCGCCGAGATCAGCGCCATCACCGCGACGAGCGTCGCGGCCACGATCGCGGTCTGCGCCAGGGACATCAGCTGGGTCACGAGCTGGCGCACGCGGTTCGCCTCGGTGTGCAGGTAGTTCTGGAAGTGGCCGTGCGGGTACCGGGATGTCAGCTCGAGCGGAGCCTCGACGAACGCGCCGTGCAGGCGCGCGCGGACCACATCGGCCGCGCGCATCGAGACCAGGAGCTTGAGGTAGCCCACCGCGTAGAGGAGCGCCTCGCGCCCGGCGACGCTCCCGACGATCAGGACGCCGAGGACCAGGAGCTGGGCCGAGACCGGGAACCCGTTCAGCCACAGCTCGAGCGCGCGCGCGCGGGCCAGCGGGAGCGCGAGGGGCTCGGCGCCCCCCTGGAGGACGCGCTGCAGGAACGGCAGCAGCATGACGACGCCGACGCCCTCGAACGCGGTGGCCGCCGCCGAGGCGGCGACCGCAGCGGCCGCGAGCGGCGTCCCGGGCCGCCAGGCGGCGAAGAGCCGACGGGCCTCGGCGACGCGGCGTCCGATCATCGCGCGAGCGGCACCACGCGCAGATCCCGCCCCCCGCGGCTCACGGCGCGCGACGCCATCCCAGCGCCTCGAGCGGGATCAGCGTGTCGCCGGTGATCGCACGCTCGGCGACGGCACCCACGAGCCGGTCCAGGTGACGCGGCGAGATCCCCGTCCCCGGCCCCTTCACGACGAGGTCCTCCCGCGTCACGGTGCGCCCGGCGGGAATGTCACGGGCCGCGACGACGCTCTTGGCCAGCCGCTTCCGCACGGGCACCTCCGACGGGAGCAGTCGCTTCTCGGCGGACCCGAGGGCAGCTTCGACATGGCGGATGTCGCGCACGAGCAGCTCGAGCCCGCGCGGCTCGAGCGACGCGGCATGATCGGGGCCGCGCATGGTCCGATCGAGCGTGAAGTGCCGCTCGACCACGCACGCGCCCAGCGCCACGGCCGCCTGCGTCGTCGCGAGCCCCCGCTCGTGGCCGGAGTACCCGACGAGGCAGCCGAACCGCCGGCGCAGGGTATCGATCACGCGGAGGTTGAGGTCGGGATACTCGCAGGGGTAGGCCGAGGTGCAGTGGAGCAGCACGAGCTCGTCGTGGTGGCGTCGCACCGTGTCCACGGCGTCCGCGATCTCCTCCATCTCGCTCATCCCGGTCGAGAGCAGGACCGGCCGCTTCTTCCGGGCGACGTGCTCGACGAGGGGCAGGTTGGTCAGGTCCGCGGACGCGAGCTTGAATGCCGGCACGCCGAGCGCCTCGAGGAAGTCGGCGCTCTTCGGGTCCCACGGACTCGCGAGCAGCATCATGCCCGCCCGTCGGCAGTCGGCGTCGAGCTCGCGCCACGCCGCCTCCGGCAGCTCGAGCCGCTCGCGGTGCTCGCCGTACGTGGCGCCGAGCGAGTTCGGTCCCGCGTAGGGGGCCTCGAGCGCACTCTTGATCAGGATGTCCGCGACCGACCGCTTCTGGAACTTCACGGCGTCGGTGCCGGCCTGCACGGCCACCTGCACCAGGCGCTTCGCGACCGCGAGCTCGCCGTTGTGGTTGACGCCCGCCTCGGCGACGACGAAGCACGGCTCGCCGTCGCCGACGCGGCGGTCGCCGATCAGGATCGTTCTCACCGTCGCTCCTCCTCCCAGCCGAGCGCCCGCATGAGCGCCTCGGCGATCCCGAAATCCCGGAGGGAATCGAGGTTCACGTACGTCGCGGGGTCCGTGAAGTACGGCACGATCGAGCCACCCTCGGTGGAGCCCATCTCGACGGTCTCGCGCCGCACGACGTCCACGACGCCGGACGAGAGGTAGACGGACTCGAGGCTCTGGCGCGGCACGTCGGGGCCGCGCCGTCGCCGCTCCTCGCTGTCGAGATACGGGACGAGGCGCTCGCCGACGAGCCGGTACATCTTGAACGGGTGCTCGGCGACCGGCCGGACGGACTTGACGCAGTCGGCGCCGCTCCGGCGCCAGAGCTCGACCGCCCGGTCGATCTCCGCCGCCGTGCGCAGCGGCTGGGTCGGCCGGAGGTGCACGACGGCGTCCGGCACGTAGCCGTCCGCCTCGCGCAGCGCGCGGAGCGCGTGCTGGAAGACCGGCAGGTCCGGCGTGTCGTCGGCCGCGATCGCCGCCGGCCGCAGGAACGGCACCTCGGCGCCCCAGCGCCGGCTGACCTCGGCGATCTCCGCGTCGTCGGTGGACACGATCAGGCGGTCGAGGCTCTTCGCCGCGGTCGCCGACTCGATCGTCCACGCGATCAAGGGGCGGCCCAGCAGCGGGCGGAGGTTCTTTCGCGGCACGCTCTTGGAGCCGCCGCGCGCCGGCACGATCCCGAGGAAGCGCCCGCGCTCAGGCATGACGCCCGCGCCCGATCCACGCCGTGCCGTGCTCGGCGTACCAGCGATAGGTGTCGGCGAGCCCCGCCTCGAGGGACAGGGTCGGCGTCCAGCCGAGGACCCGCTCGAGCTTCTCCCCGGAGAGGTGTTCGAAGAAGTCCTTCTGCGAGAGGTCGGTCGCGGCGACGACGGGCTCGACGCCGGCCTTGCCGGCCACCGCGATGAGCGTCCGCACGAGGTCCCGCACCCGCACCGGCGCCGCCGGCGTCACGTTGAACGCCTCGCCGCGCACGCCCGGCTCTCCGGCGTGCTCGCCCAGCAGCAGGTACGCGGTCATCGTGTCGCGCGCGTGGAGGTACGCCTTCATCGGGCTGCCGTCGCTGCGGATCACCGGGGCCTCCCCGCGGAGCAGCGCCAGGACCGAGCCCGTGACGATGTGACTCGTGTGCGGGTCGCCGGGGCCGAAGCTGTTGACGTTGCGCACCGCCACCACCGGCATGTCGAAGCTGGTCGCGAAGCAGCGCGCGAGGATGTCGGCGCACGCCTTGGAGGCGCCGTAGACGTCGAGCTGGTTCATCGACGCTTCCTCGGCGAACGGCGCCGTGCGCTGCGGACCGTAGGCGTGGTTCGAGGAGGCGCAGACGACACCCCGCAGCGGGCCGGCGCGTCGGCACGCCTCGAGCACCGTCCAGGTGCCGCGGATGTTGACGTCGAGCGCGGCGACGGCGCCCGCCGCCGCTCCCTCGATCATCGACTGGCCGGCCAGGTGGAAGCACACCTCGGTGCCCTGGTCGCGGAGCGCGCGCTCCAGCGCGGCGAGGTCGAGGACGCTCCCGTGGGCGATCGGCAGGCGCCCGTCGAGCCCGTGCGCGGCGAGGCACACACCCGTCGCCAGGTCGAAGCCGCGCACCTCGGCGCCGCGCTCGAGAAGGAGCCGCGCGAGCCACGCGCCGAGGAAGCCGCTCGCGCCGGTGATCAGGACCCGGCGTCCCTTCCAGAACTCGCTCACGACGCTCGCCCCTTTCGCAGGAAGTAGACGGCGCTCGCGCCGAAGGCGCACACGGGCGGGACGTCCGAGTAGTACGGCTCGCGCCAGCCGTCGTAGGTCAGGTACCGCTCGAGCGACGCCCACAGGGCGCCGTCGAGCCCGGCAGGGCGTGTCGCGCGCAGCGGCGCCGGGCGCGGCACCGGCTTGAGCGCGCCCGCCGCGACCCAGGCATCGAGCAGCGCGTGGTTCTGCTCGACCCGCTCGGCGATCCAGGTGAAGAACCGCTCCCACTGCCAGCCGCTCCCCTGGCCCGCGTCGCGCGCGGCCGCGGGGACCCGCTGCCGGAAGTCCTCGAGCACGCGGTCGAGGAAGGCGAAGTGATAGTGCCCGCCGACGAGCCGCTCGAGCTCGAGCCCGCCCGCCACGGCGATCGCCTGCACGCCCTTCGGCGTCACCTGCCAGAGGTCGGTGAGCGACATGGGCAGCCCGAGGAGGTTGCCGAGCGTGTTGTAGACGTCGCCCCGGAAGTTCGCGAACGAGGGCGTCTGCACGCAGAGCAGGCCGCCCGCGCGCAGGAGCCGCGCCAGCGCGCCGAGCTGCTCCGCCGGGCGCTCGAGGTGCTCGAGGACGCCGGCCAGCACGATCACGTCCCAGGGCCGGCCCTCCGCCACGACCGTGTCGAGGTCGCCCGCGGCGAAGCTCGCGTTCGCGACGCCCGCCGCCCGCGCCAGGAGCCCGGCCATCTCGACGCCCGGCGCCGAGTAGTCGACGCCGCGTACCTCGCCCGCGTGGCGCGCGAGCATCAGCGAGAGGCGGCCGGGCCCGCACCCGAAGTCGAGCACGGTGCGGCCGCGCACCTCGGGCGCCAGCAGGTGCTCGAGCAACGGGAACTTGTCGCTGTAGTTGCGCGACAGCGACAGCTCACCGCTCGCGTACAGGTCGTCGTACACGCCCTGGATCTCGCGGCTCGTCCGCGCGGCGCCGGGCGGCTTCACGGACGTCCCGTCCGGCGCTCGGCCGCGAGCCGCTCGAGCGCGTCCACGATCCGCGTGCGCGCCCCGCCGTCGCGGTTCCGGGCGATCGCGTCCGCGCGCGCCCGGAGCGCGTCGGCGAGCTCCGCGTACTCGCCCGCGCACACGCGCTGCGTCTCGTGGAGCAGCGCCTCGAGGCTCCGGCAGAGCACGACGCCCGGCGTGCTCAGCAGGTGGAGCGAGTGCTCGTATTCCGCGTGCTGGACGAGCCGGCCGGCGTGGGCCTGATCGACGCCGAAGCCGATCACGAGCGACGGCTTCCCGCGCAGCGCCGCCTCGACGATCATCGTCGAGAAGGCGGTCACGACGCCGTCGACGGCGTCCATCAGGCTCCGGTAGTGCCGAAGGTCCTCCGGCCGCATCGAGTACGAGCTGATCCCCTCGGCCTTCTGGCGGCTCGCCTGATCGTCCAGGACGACGTGGGGGAGCCCGCGCACGTCCGGCAGCTCGCGCAGGGGGCGGCGCGGGTGCGGCCGGTACCAGATGACGCAGCGCTTGAGCCGCCCGTCCTCGATGGCCTCCGAGAGCGCGCGCAGGAGCCGCGGCTCGTCCTCCCAGTAGGTGACCGTGGTGCCGGCGAAGAGGAGCACGCGGTGGTCGGCGGGAATCCCCCGCCGGGCGAGGAACTCCGCCCGCGGCTCGGCCTCGAAGCCGTCCGCGTACACGTCGAGGTGGGGCGCGCCCGTGACGATGACCCGCGCCTCCTCGAAGCCGTGATAGACGACGGCGTGCCGCCGGTTCTCGGCGCCCCAGACCAGCAGGTAGTCCGGCCGCACCGCGAAGGCCCCCTTGGAGGTCAGCGTGTCCCAGGACGACGCAAAGCCGACCGAGGGGACGCCGAGCCGGCGCGCGGCCTTGACCAGCTCGATCTCGGCGCCGTCGTGGATGAGCGTGGGCGCGAAGAGGACGTCCGGCGCCACGGCGCGCACGAGGGCGAGCGCGCTCCGGCGCGGCGCGAGCCGCTCTTCCCACCGCCGCCACATCGCCTCCACGTCGCCGAAGCGGCCGAGCAGCGAGAAGGCGCCGAGCTGGAGCGCGAAGGTCGGCGAGCCGCGCGCGAGCCGGATCTTGTGCCGGTAGGTCTTGAGGTGACGGCGCGCGCTGAAGCTCCCGACGCGCCAGCGGCGCCGGAGGAAGGTGCGCAGGCGCCCGCCGACGTACGGCTCGAGTGCCTCCACGGCGAGGGCCCGGCGGACCGCCGGCGGCGTGCCGATCGCCTCGCGCAGGGCGCCCGGGACGAGCAGGTGGAGCTCGTGGCCGCGTCCCGTGAGCTCGTCCAGGCAGCCGGAGGCGAGGAAGTTACGCGCGTGGAGGTTGTGCGTCAGCGCCACGAGGTAGCGGGCCGGCCGCAGCGGCGCGCTCATCGCCCGATCGCCTCGCCGCGCGGCGCGGCGCGGCCGCGCTCGAGGGCGACCTCGACGAGATCGAGGAACCGTCCGGAGGCGTTGCAGTCGTCCTCGCCGAGGAGCCGCCGCACGACCGCGCGGCGGGCGGCGGGGTCCACCGGGCCCGGGAGCGGCGCGGCCTCGCTCCACTCGACGAACGCGCGCCACTCGCGGGCCCGGTAGGTGTGGAACGCGGTCGCCAGCCCCGGTGTGTTCCAGACGCCGCCGGGCTTCAGGTAGAACTCCTCCCGCACCGGCAGGAAGCTCGGCGCCTCGTACGCGTCCGGCGGGAACGGCAGCACGTGGACCATCGGCAGCCCGATGAAGGCCGCCTCGATGGCCGACGACGAGGACAGGCCGACGTAGACGTCGGCGAGCGCCATGAGCTCGAGCGTCCGGAACGGGAAGAACGCTCCGTCGGGGAGCAGGTGGTCCACGGCCCGGGCCACCCACGCCGGGTCGCGGTGCTTGGCGCGGGTCTTCGCCACGACCACCGCGTCGTGCCGGCGCGCGAAGCGCCGCACGGCGGCCAGCACGTCACGGTACGACGTGAGGTGGTCCAGGTCCGGCCAGCGGCGCCGCCACGGCGCGAGCCCGGCCCGCGCGAGGGCGCGCGGGACGCGCCCGAAGAACGCCGCCTCCAGCAGCCGGATCGGCGCGTGCTCGAGCCGGATCCGCGGCGGGAGCGAGCGGCCGATCACCCGGCGGTCGAAGCGCCCCGCGGTCGAGAGGTAGACGACCGGCCGATCCAGCGGCAGGCCGTAGCGCCGCCGCAGCTCGGCGCGATCGAACTCGCGCACCTGGTCGAGCTCCACGAAGCCCACGGGCACCATCCTGCGCAGCGGCGCGACGTCCGTCACGCCGTCGCGCCGCAGCAGCGCGGTCACGAAGTCGAGGCCGTCCCGGCTCAGCGTCGTCGCGAGGTCCCACGGCCCGAGGACCGCCGGCCCCGGCGGGAGCAGGAGGTCGAGCAACTCCTCCTGGACGTGGCCGAGCGCACACCAGAGCGTGCCGGCGCGCCGGCTCGGGGCCATCACGCCGGCGACGATGGCCGGGTCCAGCCGCAGCCCGACGCTCACCACCGCCCCCACGCGGGCGCGGCCGATCCGCTCGAGGAGCTCGGCCGCCCTCGTGACCGGGACCACCTCGACGCCGGCGCCGAGCTGCGCGCGCACCTCGCCGAGTCTCGGCCAGGCCCCCAGCGCCGCCGCCTTGCTCCCGAGGCCCAGGAGCGGAGGGCCGGGCACGAAGACCAGCGGCGGGCCGCCGAGGGACCGGCGGCGCTGCTCGGCGATCACGGGCCCGAACATCTTGAGGTGGTTGATCCGGGGACAGAAGTACGCGATCCGCATCATGCCTTCCGCACCCGCAGCAGCGCCGAGAGCTCGCCGCTCTGCAGCCGGTCGTGGAGCACCTCGACGCGCCAGCGCGCGAAGTGCGCGAGCAGGCCGTCGAGGTTCTTGACGTCCACGCGGTCGTGCTCGCTGAGCTCGAAGTCGACGGGCACCGCGCAGAAGATGTAGCCCGGGTCGGCGAGCACGCGGACGCACTCCCGCACCACGCGGTCGAAGTCGAAGGCGTGCTCGAACACGTGCGAGGCGAAGACGAGGTCGAAGCTCGCGTCCGGGAACGCGAGCGCGTGCATGTCCATCGCCTGGATGCGCGGCGACGAGGACCAGAGGTCCACCGCCGTGACGCGCGAGAACCCCCGGCGCTCGAAGATCCGGATCTCGACGTCGTTGCGCGCGCCGACGCACAGGATGCGCGCGTCCCGCCCCAGGTCCGGACACCGCTCGACGACGAGCTCCACGAACGGCTCGAGCCGGAACGACGCGTCCTTGTGCCGCTTGGCACGGGACTGACGGACCTGGGCGCGCCGGTAGCGGCGGTACTCGAGCCGGCGCCGGAGCGACTCTAGCACCGGGCGAGCTCCTCCCGGTGGGTCCAGAGCTTGTGCACGGCCGTGGCGATGTCGTCCATGTCCCGCTCGCCGGCGGGCGGGCGGACGACCACGAGCACGATGGCCTTCTGGAAGTGCAGGTCCTCCGTGACCGGGCAGATCCCCCGCTCGTAGCGGACGCTGCCGCGATAGCTGCCGAACGCCAGGGAGCGCCGGTCCGCATAGAGCGGGTTCAGGTAGAGGGGCTTGACGTAGCCCGGCGCCGCCGGGACGCCCTCCGCCCCGAGCGCGGCGACGAACCGGTCGCGTGGCGCGCCCCACGCCGCCTCGTCGTACGTCAGCGTGTACGCGTAGAAGACGTGCTCGCAGCCGGGCCGCACGACGGGCGGCCGCAGGCCCGGCACGCCGGCGAGCGCCCGGGTCAGGTGCGCCGCCAGGCGCTGGCGCGCGGCGTTCTGCGCGGCGAGGCGGCCGAGCTGGACGAGGCCGAGGGCCGCCTCGAACTCCGTCATGCGATAGCCGTAGCCCAGGATCTCGCTCCGGTAGGTGCGGCGCGCGCTCGACGCCTCGATCATCTCGCCGTGGTTGCGGACGAGCTGGGCCACCTCGGCGACCTGCGGGTCGTTGGTGATGAGCATGCCGCCCTCGCCGGTCATGAGGTTCTTGGACTCCTGGAACGAGTAGACCGCGCAATCGCCGAGCGTGCCCACCCGGCGGCCGCGATACATGGCGCCGGGCGCCTGCGCCGCGTCCTCGATCACCCGGAGCGAGTGGCGGCGGGCGACGTCGAGGATCTCGTCCATCGGCGCGGGATGGCCGAAGAGGTGGACGGGGATCACGGCGCGGCTGAGCGGGCTCACGGCCGCCTCGAGCGCCTTGGGATCGAGGCAGAACGTCTCGGGCTCCACGTCCACGAACACCGGGACGGCGCCCGCCATCAGCGCACACGTCGCCGTCGACGTGAACGTGTAGGGCGGCACCAGCACCTCGTGGCCCGCGGGCACGTCGAGGGCGACCACGGCGGCGTGGAGCGCCGACGTCGCGGAGTTGAAGGCGACGGCGAACCGCACGCCGTGGTAGTCGGCGAACGCGCGCTCGAACGCCCGGATGCGCTTGCCGCCGAGGAAGTGCTCGCCCGGGCTGGCGATGAATGTCGAGAGGCGTCCTTCGTCGAGGACCTCCATGACGGCCCGGCGCTCCTCGGCGCCGATGACGGGGTACGGCGGAAACGGGGCGGTCCGCGTCTTGGGGCCGCCGAGCAGGGCCAGCTCACTCGTGGGCATGAGGACCTCCGGTGTGCTGCATGAACATCCGCGCGCCGCCGCGCGACGCGCTCTCGCGCAGCGCGTGCAGGGTCTCGAGCGCGGCGAGGCCGTCCTCGCCGCGGCTGACCGGTCGGTCCCGTCCGTCGAGGCAGTCCACGACGTGCGCGGCCATCGACGCCATGAAGCTCCGTGCGCACCCCTCGCGGGTCCGTCCGTCGAAGTCGAGCTCGGGCGCGCCTGCCACGTCGACCCGCGGCGTGAGCCGGGTCCACGCGACCTGGTAGCCGGATCGCGTGAGCGCGAGCGCGCCGGCGCGCCCGTAGAGGTGGACGTCGAAGATCCGATAGTCGCGCACGTCGAGGCACTGGAGCGCCGCGCGCGCGCCGGACGCGAACTCGACGAGCGCGTCGACGGCGACGTCGCCCGGGGGGACCGCGCCCCGGTCGTTGGGGGCGCCGAGAACCCAGCGGACGTCGCCGAGGAGGAAGCGCAGTAGATCGACGAGGTGCGTGCCGGTGTTGAACAGGCCGTTGGTGTAGTAGCACGTCGCCTGCACGACCTCGCCGATGGCCCCGGCCGCGAGCTCGTCGCGCACGCGGCGCACGGTGGCGTCGAACCGCCGGGTGTGGTTGACGAAGAGCAGCGCGCCGGAGCGCGCGCAGACATCGATCATCCGCCGCGCGTCCCCGACCGCCCGGGCGATCGGCTTCTCGCAGACGATGGCCCGGACGCCGAGCCCGGCACACGCCTCGACGACCTCCGCGTGCGCCTCCTCCTGCGTCGCGACCGCGACGATCGCGGGCCGCACCGCCGCGAGCATCTCCTGGTAGTCGGCGAACGTCGCGACGGCCGGGAACAGGCTGCGGGCGAGGACGAGCGCGTCGGCTTTCACGTCGGCGACCGCCGCCAGCTCGACACGCGGATGACACGCGAACGCGCCGGCATGCGTGGCCGGTTTCGGCTGCGCCTCCTCGGGCCGCTCCCACGCGAGCCCGATGCGCCCGCACCCGATCACCGCCGCCCGGTACGTCGGGTCGCTCATCGCGGCGGTCTCGAGACGGCGGGACGCACCTGGAAGCGCCGCGCGTGCCTGCGGTGACGCTCCGGGTAGTACTCCGACCGGAGGACGGACATGCGGATCGCGTCGTAGTACCGGCTGTTCCGGTAGAGCTCCTCGCGCAGGCGGCCTTCCTCGCGGAAGCCCGCCTTCACGTACGCGCGGTGGGCCCCGACGTTCTCGGCGGTCACGCCGAGCCAGACCTTGTTCAGGTTCAGGCGGTCGAAGCCGTAGAACGTCAGTAGCTCGGTCACCTCGGTGCCGTAGCCGCGGTTCCAGGAGCGCTTGTCGCCGAGCAGGACCCGGAACTCGGCCTTGCGGGCCGCCGGGTGGATGTCGTACAGGCCCGCGGTGCCCACGGCGCGGCCGCTCTTGCGGTCGACGACCGTGAAGACCGCGTTCGCCGGGTTCGCGACCGCCCGCTGGAGGTCCTCCGCCACCTGCGCCTCCGTCAGCGGGCGCTGCCCGGTGAACATGAAGAAGGTGACCTCCTCGTCACTCGCCCACCGGGCGAGCAGCGGCACATCCGCCGGGACGACCGCGCGCAGGGCGACGCCCTCGCCCCGCAGGAACTCCTCCACGTCGCGCGCCGGCGTCACCGGTGCGCGTGCGCGGCGTTGATCGCCGCGACCTCCGGGTGCGCGTCGAGGAACTCGACGACGTCCTGCATCAAGAATGCCCTTCCTCGTCGTGGGACCAGGGCGCCGAACACGCGATCCGCAAAGGCGAGATCCTCGGCGTAGTCCACCGTCCAGCGGTGATGGGACAGGTCCACGGGCGACGGGACGTTGACGATCCGGTACTCTCCGCGCCGCTCGCGCCACCAGTACGGGAACCACTCGCGGTAGTAGGGATCGGCGATCTCGGCGTCCAGGCGCTCGAGCGTCGTCAGCGGAATGACCTCGGCGTCCAGCCCGTGAGGGAACGACGGTGGGTCGTTGTTGACGACGACGTCGACCCGCCCCTCGTGCTGCCGCCAGGTCGCGACGAGCGCGTCCACGACGGCGGGGTCGACGAACGGGCAGTCCGCCGTCACGCGGACGAGGGCGCCGGCGTCGGTCCGCCGCGCGGTCGCGAGCAACCGGGCGACCAGGTCCACCTCGCTGCCCCGTACGCACGGCGCCCCCTGCGCCGCCGCGAGCTCGGCGATCGGATCGTCGCGCCGCTCCACGGACGTCGCCACGACCACCGCCTCGGGCCCGCGCGCGAGCCGCAGGCGGTCGATCAGCCAGACCAGCATCGGCCGCCCGGCGAGCAGGCGCAGCGCCTTTCCCGGGAGCCGCTGCGAGCCCATGCGCGCCTGGACGGCGGCGACCACGCGCGGCCGGGGCCCGCGCGCCATCAGCACCGGATCGCCGTCCTCGACGACGGCGAACCCGGCGCGCGCGAACGCCGCGCGCGAGGCCGGGTTGCCGGGCTTGATCCGCGCGACGAGGCGCTCGAGCCCGGCCTCGCCGGCCTCCGCCCGGCAGAGCAGGCGGAGCGCCTCCGTGCCGACCCCGCGGCCCCGCCACTCGGGCGCCACGCTGATCGACACGCTCGCCTCGCGACCCGCGCGGTCGAGCCGCACGGTGCCCGCGGCCACGCCGTCGGCCTCCACCACGAAGACCCGGCGGTCGGCGCGCCCGAGCGCGTCGGCGAACCAGCGCGCGTGCTCGGCCCACGGGATCTCGCGCTCGTCGAACGAGGCCCGCCGGGTCGCGGGGTCGTTGCGCCAGCGCCAGAGCGCCTCGCCGTCCGCGGGCGTCGCCGGGCGCAGCGTCACGCGCGGCGCGCTCACACGAGCTCCCACGTCAGCACCGTGTCCTCCTCGATGTCGGCCCTCGCGGTGCGGCCGAGCACGAGGTCCAGGTACTTCGGCTTGATGCCGTGGCCCGGCCGCTTGATCGTCACCATGTCGCGCTCGATGCGCGCGCCCTTCGGGATCGCGCGCGCGGCGACCAGGCTCCGCCGCGCCTTCTGGTGCATCTCGAGCTCGTCCGGCGCCGGCCCGGCCTTGCGGCCGTCGCCGAGCGCCGCCTCCACCTCCCGCAGCTGGCGGACCAGCTCGGCGAGCTCGCCCGGCTCGACCGCGAACGGGTGGTCGGGGCCCTTCAGCGCGCGGGAGAGCGTGTAGTGCTTCTCGACGACGCACGCGCCGAGCGCGGGCGCGGCCGCGGCGACGTGGACGCCGAGCGTGTGGTCGGAGAGGCCCACGAGCGTGCCGAACGCGCGTCGCATGGTCTCCATCGCGCGCAGGTTGATCCGCGCGGGCGGCGCGGGGTACAGCGAGGCGCACTGGAGCAGCACCGCCTGCTCGTTGCCCGCCGCGCGGCAGGCGGCGAGCGCGTCCTCGATGTCCTCGTAGTCGGCGAGGCCCGTCGAGAGGATCATCGGCTTGCCGCGTGTCGCCGCGTCTCGGATCAGCGGCAGGTCGACGATCTCGAACGACGCGATCTTGAACGCCGGCACGCCGAGCGCGTCCAGCTCGTCGACGGCGCGGTGGTCGAACGGCGTGGACAGGAAGATCAGGCCGCGCCGCCGCGCCTCCGCGGCGAGCTCGGCCTGCCACTCGCGCGGCAGCTCGATCTCCTTGATCAGGTCCCACGTGCTCTTGTCGCCGAGGCCCGCGAGGTAGCTGAACCGCGGCGTCTGCCGGGAGTAGAGCGTCTCGGCGGAGTAGGTCTGGAACTTCACCGCGTCGGCCTTCGCCTCGGCCGCGACCGCGATCAGCTCCCGCGCCATCCCGAGGTCGCGGTTGTGGTTCGCGCCGGCCTCCGCGATGACGAAGCACGGCTCGCCGTCGCCGACCCAGCGCTCGCCGATCCGGAGCCTCAGCACGCCGCGCCGCCCACCGCCGCCGGCGCCGCGAGCCGCGCGCGCATCGCGTCGGCCACGCGCGCCGCGCCGAGCCCGTCCACGAGCGCACGCCCGCGCGCGCCCAGGCGCCGGCGGCGCTCGGGGTCGACGGCCAGCGCCGCGACGGCGGCGCGCACCGCCGCGGGCAGGCCGGGGTCGTCCGCGTCGCCGGCGGCCACGAGCGCGCCCTCGTCGGCGAGGCCGAGCAGGTTCCGCCGCTGGTTGGCAGCCAGGCAGACGCCGACGGCCGGCGTCGCCGTCGCGGCGAGCTCGAGCGCGGTCACGCCGCCCGCGGACACGGCCAGGTCGGCCCGCAGCATGAGCGGGCGGAGCGACGCGGGTGCGGCGTGCACCGTGACGTCGCCGAGGTCGGCCAGCGCCGCCCGCACGGCGTCGGCGGCGTCGCCCGCG
>MGCF01000123.1:0-8690 GCA_001788495.1 Candidatus Rokubacteria bacterium RIFCSPLOWO2_02_FULL_73_56 | reverse complement strand
GCCCCGCGACCGCGTCGAGCGCGGCGCCCGGCAGCGCCTCGCGCACCGCCCGCGCCACGCGCCCCATGAGCGCCGCCGGCGTGGCGCCGCCGAGCGCGACGAGCACCCGGCCCACGCGGGCCACGACGCTCCGCGCGGGCGCCGCCGCGAACGCGCCCGCGAGGAGCGCGTAGCGCGGCCCGAGCAGGTACTGCGTCGCGCCCGGGTCCGCGGGCGGCCGCACACCGAGCGCCGGGTTGACGACGACGTCGGCGGGCAGCGGGAACCGACCCGCGTCGTCCACGCGCACCGTGAGCCGCACGGCCGCCCGGGCGGCGGCGAGCTCGCGCGCGCTCACCCGGTAGCTGTCCACGACCAGCGCGGCCGCGGCGAGCTCGCGCGCCGCCGCGAGCGCGCCCGCGAGCCCGGCCCCCTCCTCGACCAGCACGCGGCACTCCGCCCACGGGGCGAGCGCCTCGGCGAGCGCCCGGCAGCGGCGCGCGTGGCCGAGTCCCGCGGCGCGGCCGCCGTCGGCGCGCAGGACGACGCGCGGGCGCTCAGCGGGTGAAGTGGCCAACGACCTTCGCGACCGCGGCGACGACGTCGTCCACGTCGCGGTCCTCCATGGCGGGAAAGAGCGGCAGCGTGAGCAGCCGCTCGTAGGCGCGCTCGGCGACGGGGCAGAGCCCCTTCGGGTAGCCGAGGCGCTGGTAGTACGGGTGCCAGTACACCGGGATGTAGTGGACGTTCACGCCGATCCCCTCGGCGCGGAGCGCCGTGAAGATCGCGCGCCGGTCGGCGGCGAGGCGCTCGAGGTCGAGCAGCAGCGGGAAGATGTGCCACGCGTGGCGGACGTCGGGCGCGACGGCCTGGAGCGCGACGCCCGCCAGCGAGCCCAGCGCCTCGCGGTAGCGCGCGGCGATCGCCGCGCGGCGGGCCAGGAAGCGGTCGAGCTTGGCGAGCTGCGAGAGGCCGAGCGCGCACTGCACGTCGGTCAGCCGGTAGTTGAAGCCGAGGTCCGCCATCTCGTAGAACCACTCGCCGCTCTGGAAGCGCTCGGCCGCGCCCGTGGTGATGCCGTGGTTGCGGAAGCGCGCCGCGCGCGCGGCGAGCGCCGCGTCGTCGGTGACGACCATGCCGCCCTCGCCCGTGGTCACGTGCTTGACCGGGTGGAAGCTGAACGTCGTGAGGTCCGCCTGGCCGCCGACGGGCCGGCCGCGGTACTCGGCGCCGAGGGCGTGCGCCGCGTCGTCGAGCAGCGCGAGCCCGCGGGCCCGCGCGAGCTCGCGCAGCTCGTCGAGGTCGGCCGGGTGCCCGGCGAAGTCCACGGCGACGATCGCCCGGGTCCGCGGCGTGAGCTTCTCGCGCACGCGGGCGGGGTCGAGCGTCAGCGTGTCGGGCCGGACGTCGGCGAAGACCGGCGTCGCGCCCTGGTACAGGACGGCGTTCGCGGTCGCCGCGAAGGTGAGCGGCGGCACGACCGCCTCGTCCCCCGGGCCGAGCCCGGCGGCGAAGGCCGCCGTGTGCAGCGCCGCGGTGCCCGAGGACACGGCGACCGCGTGGCGCACGCCGACCCGCTCGGCCACGCGCCGCTCGAACTCCGCGACCCGCGGCCCCGTCGTGAGCCAGTCGCCGCGCAGGCACTCGACGACCGCGGCCACGTCGGCCTCGTCGAGCTGCTGGCGCCCGTAGGGCAGCAGCCGCGCGCGCACGGGCGCGCCGCCGTGCAGGGCGAGCCGCTCAGCCATCCACCAGGCTCCGCATCTCCGCGGGCGCCAGGAAGTGGCCGTTCGTGTCGCTCGCGTAGCTCGCGCCGGCGGCCAGCCGCCGCCCCTCCGTCCAGGGCCGGTATCCCCAGCTCGGCGACAGCGGCTCGACGACGAACATGTCGTCGAGCTCGCGCGCCTGGCGCGCCTCGTCCTCGGAGATCAGCACCTCGTGGAGCTTCTCCCCGGGGCGGATCCCGACGAAGTCGACGCGGCAGCCCGGCGCCACCGCCTCCACGAGGTCCAGGATCCGCGTGCTCGGCAGCTTCGGGACGAAGATCTCGCCGCCCCGCATCTGGCCGAGGCAGCGCGCGACGAAGTCCACGCCCTGCTGGAGCGTGATCCAGAAGCGCGTCATCTTGGGATCGGTGACGCTCACCGAGCCGTTCGCGCGCTGCGCCTGGAAGAGCGGGATCACGCTGCCGCGGCTGCCGATGACGTTGCCGTAGCGGACACACGCGAAGGTCGTGCCCCGCGCGAACCCGTAGGTGTTTGCCTGCACGAACAGCTTCTCGGCGCAGAGCTTGGTCGCGCCGTAGAGATTCAGCGGGTTCACGGCCTTGTCGCTGCTGAGCGCGATCACGCGCTTGACGCCCGAGTCGATCGCCGCGTCGATCACGTTCTTGGCGCCCATGACATTGGTCTGGATCGCCTCGAACGGGTTGTACTCGCAGGCGGGGATCTGCTTGAGCGCCGCCGCGTGCACGACCACGTCCACGTCGTGCATGGCGCGGAGGAGCCGCTCGCGGTCGCGGACGTCGCCGATGAAGAACCGGAGCGCCGGGTGCTTGAAGCGCGCCTGCATCTCCGACTGCTTGAGCTCGTCGCGGCTGAACACGGCGAGCCGGCGCGGGCGGTGGCGGGCCAGCACGGTCTCGACGAACCGGGTGCCGAACGACCCGGTGCCGCCGGTGACGAGGATCGAGGCGTCAGTGAGCTCCATTGGTCCTCTTGGGCGGGTGCAGGGTGAGCAGCTTCTCCGCGGCGATCCCGAGCGCCAGGAGCTCGGGCACGTGGAGCCTGGGCTTGTCGAACGTGGCCACGACGATCCGGTCCACGTCCTCGGTCGCGAGCTCGCGCCAGTCGCGGACCGGCAGGCCGAGGAAGACGCCCTCGGCCTTCCGCGCGAACACGCCCACGGGCTCGAGGCCGGCCTCGCGGAGCGTGAGGTACGCGAGCTCCGCGGCCTCGCCCGTGCCGTAGAGCGCGATCCGCCGGTCGCCGTTCGCCGGCAGGTGCGCGAGCGCCTCGCGCAGGGTCCCGCGGGCGCGCCGGTAGAGCGCGAGCGAGCGGTCCATGTACTGGTACGTGAGGCGGGTCTTCTCGGCGAGGCCCCGCGGGGTCAGCAGGTAACGCAGCCGCCGGCGGGCCTTGGGCTTCCGCGGGAACTCGACGACCTTGATGAAGCCCTTGTGCGCCAGCCGCTTGAGGTAGAGGTTCGTCAGCCCCAGCGCGACGCCGAGCCGCTGCGCGAGGGCGCGCTGGGTCAGCGAGTCGGCCTCGCCGATGACGGTCAGGATCTCGAGATGGCGCTCCTCGCTACGCTCCATGGGGCGTTCAATAATTGAACATGATGCCCCCGTCGGTCAAGCAAAAGGAAACGGAGGGCCGGGGGGGGCGGCGCTACTCGCCGATGACCTGGACCGAGATCTCCCGGCGCCGCGGCCCGTCGAACTCGGCGAAGATGATCGACTGGAAGCGGCCGAGCGTCAGCTCGCCGTGGTTCAGCGCGACGGCGATGTTGCGCCCGAGCAGGGCCGCCCGGAGGTGCGCGTGGGCGTTGCCGCGCTCGCAGTCGGACACCCGCGGGTCGTCGTGGCGGTAGCCGCTGCGCTCGGGGACGAGCCGCTCGGCCAGCGCCTTGAGGTCCTCGATCAGCGCGCTCTGGAACTCGTTGACGAAGAGCGCGCACGTGGTGTGCAGGGTGTTGACCAGGGCGATGCCCGCGGAGACGGGGAACTGCTGGACCGCGTCCCGCACGAGCTTGGTGATATCGGAAACCTCGGTGCGCTCCTCACTCGACAGCGTGAACGAGGTGCTGAAGACCTTCATGTCGTGCTCTCTCCGGGGCGCATCACCCTGGATTCGCTGGCGCGAGCGTCAGCGAGGCTGCGCCGAGACCAACCGATACCATAACGACACACCGCGGTAAAAGTCAAACGCCTCATCGGCCCGCCCCGAGGCCTCACGCGCCCCTGGGGTCGAGCAGGTCCCGGAGCCCGTCGCCCAACAGGTTGAGCGGCGGCTGGGTGCCCAGGCCCAGGTAGGCGAGCTTCACCAGGCACTCCTGGATGTTGTAGCGCACGACCGCGGCGATCTCGGAGGCGAGTCGGCGCATCAGCCCGCCCGCCCCTTGCGCCCCGGCGACTCCCGGAAGTGGTCGACCGTCCGCCGGAACCCCTCCTCGAAGCCCACGAGCGGCGTGTACGCGAGGAGCCGCTTGGCCTTCGCCACGTCGGCGAGCGTGTGCGGCACGTCGCCCGCGCGCGCCGGCGTGTGGCGGCGCGCGAGCGGCCGGCCGAGGATCGCCTCGAGCGCCGCGACGATCGCCAGCAGCGTCACGCGATCGCCGCAGCCGACGTTGAACACCTCGCCCGCCGCGTCGGGCGCCCGCGCCGCGAGCACGTTCGCCTCGACGACGTTGTCGATGTAGGTGAAGTCGCGCGACTGCGTGCCGTCGCCGTGGACCTCGAGCGGCCGGCCGCGGAGCGCCCACAGGATGAAGCGCGGGATCACCGCGGCGTACTCCGACTTCGGGTCCTGCCGCGGGCCGAAGACGTTGAAGTAGCGGAGCCCGACGGTCTCCACGCCGTACAGGCGCGTCCAGACCTGCGCGTACTGCTCGCCGGCGGCCTTGGACACCGCGTACGGGGACACGGGCGCCGGCGGCTGATCCTCGCGCTTCGGCAGGTCCGGCCGCGCGCCGTAGACCGACGAGGAGGACGCGTAGACGACGCGCCGCACCCGGCAGCGCCGCGCGGCCTCGAGCACGTTCAGCGTGCCGGTCACGTTGTTCGCGTTGGCGCCCAGCGGGTCCTTCACCGAGCGCGGGACCGAGCGCATCGCCGCCTGGTGGTAGATCACGCGCGCGCCGCGCGCGGCGCGCACGAGCGTGTCGAGCCGCCGCACGTCGCCCCGTAGGATCTCGAGCCGCCCGCGGAACTTCGCGGCGAACGGGAAATTCGCGCGTGTCCCGGTCGAGAAGTTGTCGAACACGCGCACGCGCGCGCCGTCCGCGAGCAGCCGCTCGACCAGGTGCGAGCCGATGAATCCCGCGCCCCCGGTGACGAGCACCGCGTCGTTCACGCCGCCGATTGTAGCATTTGACAGTCCCGGCGATTTCGCCCCATCATGGCGGCACTTTCGAGCAGCCCTTCGACCCGGGACCCGCACCGCAATGGAGGACCCTATGGGCCGCAGCCGCCTCGCGATGCTCCTGCTTCTCGCGCTCGTCCTCGTCCTGCCGGCCGCTCCCGCGGCGCAGACGAAGGACGACACCCTCGTCTACGCGCTCCAGTCGGACGTGGATAGCTGGGACCCGCCGAACTCGGTCCTGCGCGAGGCGATCATCCTCGGCTACCACGTCTTCGACCACCTCGCCGTCCGCGACCTCAAGACGGGCCGCGTGGGCCCGAACCTGGCCACGTCCTGGAAGGCGCTCGACGACACCACGTGGGAGGTCAAGCTCCGCAAGGGCGTCCGGTTCCACGACGGGCATCCCTTCACGGCCGCCGCCGTCAAGGCGACCTTCGACCGCGTGCTGAACCCCGAGAACAAGCTCACCGCGCGGGGCAATCACGCCAAGATCAAGTCGGTCGAGATCGTCGACGACTCCACCGTGCGCTTCAAGACCGACGGGCCGTATCCGCTGTTCGTCGAGCGCATGACCGCCCAGGTCATGCAGTCCGACAAGGTGATCAAGGAGAAGGGCCACCAGTGGATGCAGGAGAACCCGATCGGCACCGGGCCCTACAAGCTCGTCAAATGGAACCGGAAGCAAGAGCACCTGCTGGTGCGCAACGACGACTACTGGGGCGCCAAGCCCGCGTTCAAATACGTCCGCGTCCGCATCATTCCCGAGACCGCGACCCAGATCGCCGAGCTGATCTCGGGTGGCGTGGACGTGATCAAGGCGGTGCCGCCCGACCAGATGGACGTCATCGACAAGTCCGGCCAGGCCCGGACCTCGACCTCGCCGATCCTCCGCACGGCGATGCTCCAGCTCGACCAGGCGGCGCGCAGCGGCCCCAACCCCTTCACCGACCGCCGCGTGCGCCAGGCGGCCAACATGGCCGCCGACATGGACGCGATCATCAAGCACGTGCTGAACGGCCTCGGCGACCGCGTGGCCACCGGCGTCAACCCGATGGCGTTCGGGTTCGACCCGTCCCTCAAGCCGTACAAGCAGGACCTCGCCGCCGCCAGGAAGCTCCTCGCGGCCGCCGGGTACCCGAACGGCTTCGAGGTGCGGTTCCGCACGGGCCTGGCGATCGTCGAGCCCGGGGTTCAGCAGACCAACGACGCGATCGTGGCCGACCTCGCGAAGGTCGGCATCGTCGCGAAGCAGAACCTGATGGGCGACGTCGGGCCCTACGTCGCGCAGGTCAAGGAGGGCAAGGCGGGCCCGATGTTCAACTGGTCGTGGGGCTACTACTCGGTCTTCGACGCCGACGCGATCCTCTACGACGTCTTCAAGTGCGGGGAGTCGTACAGCTACTACTGCAACAAGCAGCTCGACGACCTGATCCAGTCGGGACGCTCGACGCTCGACCCCAAGCGGCGGGCCGAGATCTACGTCAAGGCCCAGCGGCTCCTCTTCGACGACGCCGCCTACATCTACAAGTGGGGGCTCCGCGGCGTGTGGGGCATCAGCAACCGCGTCGAGTACCAGGCGCCGCGCGACGAGATCGACCGGATGTTCATCGTGACGCCCAGGAGGAAGTAGCCGCCACGCGCGGAGCCGACGGGCGCGTGCGACAGGGGTCGCGGGACCACGCGGCACGCGTCCGCTGCCCCGTTGCGGCCGGGCTCCATCCCGGCGCGCGAGGTCCGCGCCCACGGGGCGGGAACGGGTCCCCGCGACCCCTGTCGCACGCGCCCGTCGGCTCCGCCGCGCGATCGTTGACATGATTTCGCAGACGCGACGCTAACCACGCATGGGAGGGTACGCTGCCCGGCAGCTCGTCCAGCTCGTCGTCGTCATCATCGGCATCTCGATGCTCGCGTTCGCGATCCTGCACGTCGTCGGCGATCCCGTGCTGCTCCTGCTCCCGCAGAACGCCGGCAAGGAGGAGTTCGAGCGCTACCGCCGCTTGCTCGGGCTCGACCAGCCCATCTACGTCCAGTACTGGAAGTTCGCGAGCCGGGCGGTCCGGGGCGACTTCGGCAACTCGTGGTACGGCGACGTGCCCGCCTTCGGCCTGGTCCTCCAGCGGATGCCGCCGACCATCTACCTCACGCTCGCCGGGCTCGGCGTCGCGCTCCTGATCGCGCTGCCCCTCGGCATCCTCGCCGCGCTCCGGCGCCACTCGTTCGTGGACAACGTCTGCACGGCGCTCGCCGTCGCGGGCCAGGCGATGCCGATCTTCTGGCTCGGCATCATGCTGATCATCGTCTTCGCGGTCCGCCTGAAGGCCCTGCCCGCCTCCGGCTACGGCACCTGGCAGCACTTCGTCATGCCCGCCTTCACGCTCGGCGCCTTCCTCGCCCCGATCACGATGCGGCTCGTCCGCGCGGGCGTGATCGAGGTCATGAACATGGAGTACATCAAGACCGCGCGCGCCAAGGGCGTCGGCGAGCGGACGGTCGTCGTCAAGCACGCCTTCCGCAACGCCTGCATCCCCGTGATCACGGTCCTCGGCCTGCAGTTCGGCCAGCTCCTGGGCGGCGCGATCGTCACGGAGACCGTCTTCGCCTGGCCTGGCGTCGCCACGCTCACCGTGGAGTCCATCCGCAACCAGGACTTTCCGGTCGTGCAGTGCGCCGTGGTCCTGCTCGCGCTGATCATCGTCGTCGTCAACCTCTGCGTGGACATGCTCGTCGGCTTCATCGACCCGCGGATCCGGGTGCGCGCGTGAGCGCGGTCGTCGAGCGGAGCGCCGCCGCGCGCGAGCCGGCGCCGGCGGCCTGGCGCGGCTCGCTGCGGCGCCTGGCGCGGCTCCGCTGGGGCGTGGGCGCGGCCGCCGTGATGCTCGCGATCGTCGGTGCCACGCTCCTGGCCCCGTGGGTCTCGTCGCACGACCCCCTGACGGTGGATATCCGGCACCGGCTGGTCCCGCCGGCGTGGATGGAGGGCGGCACGACCCGACACCTCCTCGGCACCGATCAGGTCGGCCGCGACCTCTTCACGCGCGTCGTCTACGGGGGCCGCGTGTCGCTCGTGGTGGGCGTGTTCGCGGTGCTCATCTCCTCCACGCTCGGCGTCCTGCTGGGGCTCGCGGCGGGCTACTTCGGCAGCCGGACCGACGCCGTGATCATGACGCTCCTGAACGTGATGCTCTCGTTCCCGTTCGTCCTGCTGGCGCTGGCCGTGATCGCCGTCCTCGGGCCGAGCCTCGTGAACATGATCTTCGTGCTCGGCATCGCCGACTGGCCGCTCTACGCCCGCGTGATCCGCGCGGAGACGCTCGCCATCCGCGAGCGCGAATTCATCACCGCCGGGCGGGCGCTCGGGATGAGCCACGCGCGCCTCATGTTCGGCCAGATCTTCCCGAACCTCGTCTCGCTCATCGTCGTGATCGCGACCCTGCAGGTGGCGCGCGTGATCATCCTCGAGTCGTTCCTGTCGTTCCTCGGCCTCGGGATCCAGCCGCCGACGGCCGCGTGGGGCAACATGCTCGGCGAGGGGCGCGTCTACATGCTGAACTCGTGGTGGATCGCCGCCTTCCCGGGACTCGCGATCTTCGTCACCACGCTCGCGATCAACCTGATGGGGAACGCGCTCCG
>MGCF01000122.1 GCA_001788495.1 Candidatus Rokubacteria bacterium RIFCSPLOWO2_02_FULL_73_56 | reverse complement strand
TGGTGAAGGTGTTCAAGATCAAGGAGGTCCAGCCGACGTACCGGCTGTCCCTGCTGACGGCGCTCGCCTTCCTCCTGGTGGCGCCGCTGCCGCTGCTGCTGCACCTCAGCCAGCCGCAGAGGTTCTACGAGATTCTCCTGACGCCGAACCCGAGCTCGGCGATGGCGATGTTCGGCTTCGTGTACGCCTGGTACCTGATGGGCGTGCTGCTCCTGGAGATCTGGTTCGAGTACCGCCGCGACCTCGTCACGCTGGCCCGGACCTCGAGCGTCCCGCTGAACTGGGTCTACCGCGTGCTGTCGCTGTTCTCGCGGGACGTGAGCGAGGCGGCGCTCGCGTTCGACCGGAAGGCGATCCAGTTCATCACGATCATCGGCATCCCGTCCGCCTTCCTGCTGCACGGGTACGTCGGCTTCATCTTCGGCTCGGTGAAGGCGAACCCCTGGTGGGGCAGCGTGCTCATGCCGATCGTGTTCCTGATGTCGGCGATCGTCTCGGGGATCGCGCTCGTCATCCTGCTCTACATGGTGCTGGCGGGGATCCGGCGCGAGCCCATCGACATGGCGTGCCTGGACAAGATCACCTCGTACCTGTTCTACGCGGTCATCGTGGACTTCTCGCTCGAGGCGCTCGACTTCATCCACCGGCTGTACCAGAGCGAGGAGTCGGTCAAGATCCTGGGCAGCCTCATCACCCACAAGCTCTTCATGAGCCTGTTCGTGATCCAGATCCTGCTCGGGATGTTCATCCCGCTCGGCATCCTCGTGCTGGCCAAGATGCGGGGGTTCGGCGACGAGCTGCGCAAGCTCCTCTACTTCACGGCGGTGATCCTGATCCAGATCGGCATCTTCGCCACCCGCTGGAACGTCGTGATCGGCGGCCAGCTCTTCTCGAAGAGCTTCCGGGGCCTGATGACCTACAAGATGGAGGTCACGGGGATCGAGGGGCTCGTCGCCGCCCTGGTGCTGCTGGCGCTGCCGTTCGCGGTCCTCTACGTGCTGATCAAGCTGCTGCCGACGCGGCGGCTCGACGAGGTCAGCGCCGCCACGTCGACGGCACGAACGGCGTGACGGAGCGCTCCTGCCCCACGTGGCACTGGACGCAGTAGGGCGTCCGGTCGGGATGGGGGGTGATCGGCGCGCCCTCGGCGCCGGTCGCGTGGCACTCCTGGCAGAGCCCCTGGCGGCTCTCGACGTCGTGCGGCACCAGGGGCGGCGCGCCCGGGTAGGCCCGAGGCAGCCGCGCGCCCGCCCCGCCCGGCGCCTGCCCGAGGGCGGCGCCCGCGAACAGCCCGAGGGCGAGGGCGAGCGCCGCCCCCGCCGCGACTGCGGTCTTGCAGCGATCGTGCGTCATCGTCGTGCCCTCGCCCTCACGCCTTCGCCACGCGCACGGCGCACTTCTTGAAGTCGGGCTGCTTGGAAATCGGGTCGTAGGCGTCGAGGGTGGCCAGGTTGATCAGCACGCTCTCGTCGAAGAAGGGGACGACCACGGTCCCGCGCGGCGGCGTGTTGCGCCCGCCCACCTGCGCGGTGGCGACCACCGCGCCGCGCCGCGACGCCACCCGCACGCGGCCGCCGTCGGCCACGCCCAGGGCCTTCGCGTCCTCGGGATGGAGCCAGACGGGCGCCGCGGGCACCGCGCGGTGCAGCTCGGGGACCCGGCGCGTCATCGTGCCCGTGTGCCAGTGCTCGAGCACGCGGCCGGTCGTGAGCCAGAACGGGTACTCGGCGTCGGGCGCCTCCGCCGGCGGCTCCCACGGGCGCGCCCAGATGACCGCGCGGCCGTCGGGGTTGCCGTAGAAGCGCACGCCCTCGCCCTGCTTCACGTACGGGTCGAAGCCCTCGCGGTAGCGCCAGCGCGTCTCCCGGTTGTCCACGACGGGCCAGCGGAGCCCGCCCCGCACCTTCGTGTAGACCTCGTACGGCGCCAGGTCCTTGCCCTTGCCCCGGCCCCACTGCCGGTACTCCTCGAACAGCGCCTTCCGCAGCGGCTCCTTGCCGTACTCGAACAGGCTGCCGAGCCCGAGCCGCTTCGCCAGCTCGACGATCTGCCAGAGGTCGTCCCGGGCCTGGCCGGGCGGGTCCACCATCTTCGCCCAGTGCTGGGTGCGCCGCTCGGTGTTCCCGAACATCCCCTCCTTCTCGACCCACATCGCCGAGGGCAGGACGAGGTCGGCCAAGCGCGACGTCTCGCTCGGGTAGACCTCGGAGACGATCACGAAGCGCTCGCCGCCGCGGCGCGCGCCCGTGCGGTAGCGCCCGACGTGGGGGAGCGTCTGGAAGGGGTTCGTGGTGTTGATCCAGACGACCCGCACGTCGCCGCGATCGAGCGCGCGGAACATCTCCATCGTGTGGTAGCCGGGCCGCGGCGAGATCCGCTCGAACGGGACCTTCCAGATCTCCGCGGCCTTCTTCCGGTGCTCGGCGTTGGCCACGAAGTGGCCCGCGGGCAGCAGGTGCGCGAGCGCGCCGGTCTCCCGCGTGGTGCCGCAGGCCGAGGGCTGGCCGGTGAGCGACAGCGGGCCGTTGCCCGGGGCGGCGATCTTGCCGGTCAGCAGGTGGAGGTTGTAGACGAGGTTGTTGATCCAGGTGCCGCGCGCGTGCTGGTTGAAGCCCATCGTCCAGAGCGAGACGACCTTGCGGCCGGGCTCGCCGTAGAGGCGCGCCATCCTCCGGATCTCGGCGGCGGGCACGCCCGAGACCTGCTCGGCGTACTCGGGCGTGTACGGCTCCAGGAACGTGACGTACTCGTCGAAGCCGATCGCCGTCCCGCGGTCCGCGAAGGGCTTGTAGCTCGCCCAGCTCGGCGGCCGGCCGCCGTACTCGTCGGTGTCCCGGAGGCCGAAGCCGATCTGCTCGAGCCCGCGCTTGGCGACGGTGTGCCGGGCGACGAACTCGCGGTCGACCAGCCCCTCCGTGACGATGACGTGGGCCATCGCGTTGGCGAGCGCGAGGTCACTGTGGGGCTTGAAGACCACCGCGAGGTCGGCCGGCTCGTCCGAGGTGCGGTTCGTGAAGGTCTGCAGGCTCACGAGCAGGACGCGCGGGTCCTGGTGCTTGCGCGCCACGATGCGCGCGTAGAGGACGGGGTGCATCTCGGCGACGTTCGCGCCCCAGGCGAAGACGGTGTCGGTCAGCTCGAGGTCGTCGTAGCAGCCCATCGGCTCGTCCATGCCGAAGGTCGAGTAGAAGCCGGCGACGGCCGAGGCCATGCAGAGGCGGGGGTTGCCCTCGAGGTTGTTCGTGCCGAGCCCGCCCTTCATCAGCTTGTTGATCGCGTAGCCCTCGAAGATCGTGGACTGCCCCGAGAAGTAGGCCGCGACGGACTCGGGGCCGTGCGCGCGGATCGCTTCCTTGATCTTCCGCGCGGCGAGGTCGAGTGCGGCGTCCCACGTGATCGGCACGAGCCGCCCGCCCTTCCGGAGGAGCGGCGTCGTCAGGCGGTCGCCGCCGTAGAGGATCTTCGGCAGGCTGTAGCCCTTGATGCAGAGGAGCCCCCGGTTCACGGCGCTCTCCGCGTCGCCGCGCACCGCGACGACGCGCCCCCGGCGCACGCCGACCAGCACGCTGCAGCCGGTGCCGCAGAAGCGGCACGGCGCCTTCTGCCAGCGGTCCACCGGCGGCTGGGCCTGGGCCTCCGGCGGAACGAGGAGGTCCGCGCCGACGGCCGAGGCGACGCCCGCGGTGACGGTCGCTCTGATGAATTCCCGACGATCGATCCTCATCGCTCGAGCCTCCTCGGTGGGGGAGCGGCGCCGATCGGCTCCACGCTACCGCTCGCGGCGCGAGGTCGCAACTGGCCAAACGCTCCAGTGCCGCCGGACGGGTCGGTTCGCGCCCGGAGGGCTAGCGGGCGCGCCCCGCGGCCTGCGCCGCGGCCTCTCGCGCCGCGGCGAGGAGCGCGGCGGCGGCGAGCGGGTTGTGCGCGGCCCCGCCCTTGCGCACGAGCGCGAGCGCCTCGCGGGCGCGCCGGAGCAGCGCCTCCGCCTCCGGCGCCTTGCGGCCGCCCCGGCGGGCGCGCGCGAGCGCGGCCTCGGCCCGGCCGACGGCCTCGGCGGTCCGGCGCACCTCGGCGCGGAGCCCGCCGGTCCACTCGGGCAGGATCAGGGTGTACTGCGGCTCGTGACACGCGCGGCAGGCCTCGGCGAGCGCCGCGCGCGAGGGCTTCTTCGACCAGTCGTGGCAGCCGGTGCAGGCGACCGCGTCGGCCATGAGGTTCGGCGCGACCCTCGCGAGCGTCGTCGGCGTCGTCCCGCGGTAGAACGCGCTCTGCGCGCGGTGGCAGCCCTCGCAGCGCTCGTTGCGCGGGCCGTGGTGGCAGCCCGCGCACGTCGCCGGCGTCGCGGTGACGGCCTTGTGCATCTCCGCCGAGTGGCAGGAGGTGCACGTCGCGCCGAACTCGCTCACGTGGCGGACGTGGGGGACCGTCAGGCGCCGGAACCGCACGGTCTCCGTCTGCGTGACGCCGGCCGCCTTGTGGCAGAGCACCGCGCAGTAGCCCCCGCGCACGAGCTCGTCGTCGCCCGTGGCCGGCGTCCGGCCGAGCAGCGCGACCGCCTCGTCGAGCCAGCCGTTGGCGAGCTTGAGCAGGTCCGCGGCGTAGAAGACGTTGTGGACGCCCTTGGCGAACGTGACGAAGCGCGCGTTGGTCTCGGCGTCCGCCGCGAGCTTCCTGGCGCGCGCGAGCTTCGGGTGTCCGGGAGCGGCGGCCGCGAGCGCGTCGCGCGCGGCCTGGAGCTTCGGCGTGAGCACGGCCGACATCCGCTCGAGCGTGGCGGTCCACTGCTGGAGCATCCCGCGGTACTTCGCGCCGTGGCAGGTGACGCAGGCCTGCTCGCTCGGCCTGAACGTCTGCCCGACGAGCCCTTTCCGCAGCTCCTCGGTCTCCTTCGGCGCGATGTGGCAGGCCACGCACTCCACCCGCACCTGGAACATGTGGCTCGGGATCATCGGCGTGCCGTGACCTCCCACGCCCAGGTACATCTCGAGGACGCCCCGGTGCTTCCCCTGGTGGCAGGCGCGGCAGTCGAGCTCGCCGGGGCGCTGCGGCGCCGTCGGCGCCTCGGGCAGCGGCGGGTGCAGGCCCGGGTGCTGGAGCGCCGCCGGCGGCGCGCTCGGCTCCGCCGCGCGCGCGGGCCCGGCCGCCTCGGCGCCGCCCGCGGCCAGCGCGAGTCCCAGGAGCAGGGCCGGCAGCGCCGCGCGGCTCATCGGGGCGCTCCCGCCGCCACGCGCGCGCCACCCGCGGGCCCGGCCGCGGTCGGGACGCCGATCAGGGGCGGCAGCCGGTGCTTGATGGGGGTGTGGCAGCGGAGGCACTCGATGTTGTGCCCCGCCACGTGGAAGTCGTGGATGAACGGCGTGTCGGGATAGCGCTGGAGCTTCTCGGGCTGGTTGTGGCAGGTGAAGCAGCGCTCGCGCGGCGCCTCGCCCTCGCCCTGCACGACGTTCAGGTGGCAGCTCTGGCACGGGACGCCCCGGCGCACGATGTCCGCGTGGTTGAAGGTCAGCGAGCCGACCTTGATGTCGCCCCGGGGCGCCTGGTGGCAGCCCGCGCAGCCGGCGATCGGGTGGATCTCGCGCGCCGTCTTGAGGCCCTTGAAGTGGCAGAGGAAGCAGGTCTCCTCGGTGACCTCGATGTGGGTGCCGACGACGATCTGCGAGTGGCAGCTCGTGCACCGGAGCTGCCGCCCGCGCCGGACGCCCTCGAGGTGGGGCTTGTGGTCGAAGATGATCCCGCGCTTGAACGTGACCGTGCCCTGGAGCAGCCGCCGGTCGTGGCAGCCCGAGCGGAGGCAGCTCCCGTCCTCGACCTCCGCGAAGGGCTTGGAGCTGTACGTCTGCGTGGCCCACTTCACCACCTGGGCGAGCGCCTGGTACTTGACCCAGATCGTGTCGCGGAAGCCGGGCGGGTAGTGGCACTGCACGCAGGTCACGTTGCTGTGCTTGGAGGTCCGCCACGCCTCCACGTAGGGCTTCATGATGTGGCACGAGTTGCACAGCAGCGGGCTCGTGCTGAGGTGCCAGAGCCCGGCGCCCGCCGCGGTGCCGACGACCACCACGAGGCCGACGAGGACGAGCAGGGCGAGGCCGCGGCGGCTGCGCCGCGACGGGGCCACCGGCTCGCCCATGCCTTCGCCCGGGCTCATCCGAGGGCCGTCATGATGATCAGCCAGACCAGGATCATCCCGATCGCCAGCGCGCTGAAGCCCACCACGCGCGAGAAGTTCCGCATCCAGAGCGGCGGCGGGTCGGCGGCGACCTCGGCGAGCCGCCCCTCGCGGCGGAGCCGCTCGTACTCCTCCGGGTGCTCGTGGCGCCAGTCCTCCTCGGACACGCGGCCGGTGAAGATGACGGGGTCCATCGGGAACTTCTCGGGGCGGAGGTGACCGTTGAAGAAGTGGATGGTGAAGATGAAGCCGACGGCGAGGAGCGCCTCGTCGCTGTGCACGATGATGGCGACGTTGAAGATCCAGCCGGGCAGGGAGCGGGCGAAGAACGTCGGGAACCAGAGGAGCAGCCCGGACCCGCCGATGATGGCCACGCCCCAGAAGACCGCCCAGTAGTCGAACTTCTCCCAGTACGCCCACCGGCCGAACCGCGGGCGCGGCCCGAGCCCGAGGAAGTAGCGCACGTGCTGGGAGAACTGCACGAGGTCGTGCGGCTGCGGCACCATCGAGTCCGGGCCCCAGAAGACGCCCGGGCGCCGCCGGAGGACGAGGCGCGCGACGTAGCCCAGGTGCAGGCCGAAGTAGATGAACGTGACGATCGCGAAGAGCCGGTGCAGGTAGCCGGTGGTGAACGGCCCGCCCAGCGCGTGCGAGAGCCCCGCGCCCCAGCCCGTGTGCGCGAACTTGAGCGGCAGCCCGGTCAGGGCCAGGCCGAGGAAGCTCACGATCACCATCCCGTGCAGGATCCGGTGGTAGAGGTTGAAGCGGAAGTAGTAGCGGCCCGGGTCGCTCATGGCTCGGGGGGAGCGCCCGACCGCCGCCGGCCCAGCCGCTCGGCGAGCGAGCGCGGCAGCCAGAGCAGGGTGTGGAGGCCGAAGAAGCTGAACGTGCCCACGAGCAGCAGGGTCATGAAGAGCCAGGAGTAGTAGAGCCCCGGGAACCGCGCCCGGTTCGTCGGGTCCGCGTGGGGCTGGAACTCCGTGAACTTCGGCGTCGCGGCGGGGTGGCACTGGCGGCAGGTGGCGACGAGGTTGGCGGTCGCGATCGTCGAGCGCGGGTCCGACGCCGGCTGGATCGTGTGCGAGCCGTGGCAGTCGGCGCACTTGGCGACGCGGGCGAGCCCGAGGGTCGTCACCTTGCCGTGGAACGTGTCGCGGTAGGTCCGCAGCGACTCCGCGTGGCACGTGCCGCACTCGCGGATGACGTCGAGCTGCCAGGGCGCCGCCTCGGTGCGCCGGATCTGGTGCGCCGAGTGGCAGTCGGTGCAGACGGGGGCGCCGGCGTTGCCCCGCGCCGCCTCCCGCCCGTGGATGGACTGCACGTACTCCGCGAGGACGCCCGCGTGGCAGGCGCCGCAGGTCACCGGGATGCTCGCGCGGAACACCCGCGAGGTCGGCTCGGTGCGCGGCTTGATGTCGTGGGCGCCGTGGCAGTCGGAGCAGTTCGCGGCGACGAGCAGGCCGCTCCGCGTGACGGCGCGGCCGTGGATCGAGTCCATGTAGAGCTGGTAGACGGCGCCGACGGCGATGTTGTGGCGCTTCGCCAGCTCCGGGTCGGCGTGGCACGTGGCGCAGGTCCGGGGCAGGTTCAGGTGGTACGTGGGCGCGCGCGGGTCCGACTTCGCGCGCAGGCCGTGGGCCGCGCCGTGGCACGACCGGCAGGTCGCCGCCTCGGAGTCGCCGCGCCCGCGCGACGTGCCGTGGATGCTCTCGCGATACTGGCGGACCTGGGCCGCGTGGCACGTCGCGCACGTGTCGATCGAGAGCGCCGCCGCGGGCCGGACGTCGTGCGTGCCGTGGCACGCCGTGCACGTCGGCGCCGGCGCGCGCGCCTGCGCGCGGCGGCTCCCGTGGGCGCCCCCGGCGAGCCCCCCGGGCACCGCGGCGTGGCAGTCGGCGCAGCGCACCCGGGGCAGCCGCTCGTGGGGCGCCGTCGCCGTCGTGTGGCACGTGAGGCAGTCGAGCCCGCCGTGCGCCGACCCCTTCAGCGCCGCGCCGTCGACGAAGAGCGAGACGGGACGTCCGGGCCGCGGCGTCTCGCGCTTGAGGTCGCGGTCGGCGTGGCAGGCGAGGCAGTCCTCCGCCGTCGGCTTCTCTGCCGCCCACGCAGCGGGCGCGGCGAGGAGCGCGCCGCCGAGGACGGCGGCCGCGACGAGGGCGCGCCTCAGTCCTTGTGGCACCCGTCGCACCGGTCGAGCGGGAACACGACCGTCCCGCCCAGCGTGGTCTTGCCGTCGTGGCAGGCGCCGCAGAGCGTGCCCTTCTCGAGCGCGGCCATCGTCATCGGGCCCGACGCGCCCCGCGTCATCTTGACGTCGCGCATGTGGCAGGCGCTGCAGGTGGCGCCCTTCGCCACGTGCTTCGCGTGGCTGAACGTGACCTGACCGGGGCTGCTCGCGGCCCGCGTGATCGGGAAGTCCGGCGGCAGCGTGACCTCGGCGGGGCCCGCGCCGCTCTTGAGAAAGCCGATGAGGTTGACCATCTCGTCCCCTGAGAAGCGCGGATACAGCACGCCGCGCTGGATCGCGACGGCGGCCATGCGCGGCGTGTGGCCCCACATCGTTGCCGCCCACGTCGCCGGTGGCGCGTAGCTCGCGCGCCGCTCGGCGAGATCGGGACCGAGGCGGCCGCCTTCGCGCCTGAAGCCGTGGCACTTGAGGCACCCCTTGCCGACCAGCGCGAGCTGGCCCTTCCCGAGGTCCGGCGCGGGATCCCGTCGCGGATCGGCGTCGAGGTAGGCCATCAGGTCGCCCATCTCGGCGACGCTGATCGCGGGCCAGGCGAGGCGCTCCTGCGTGAGCGCCGTGAACATCGCGGGCGCGTGGTTCCAGAGCCGTCCCGTCAGCGCGTACGCGCCCTGGGGCCGGCGGAGCTGCTCGAGCGCGGGCCCGGCGCCCGGCTGGCCGCCCGGCCGGTGACAGCGCGCACAGTGCTTGCCCGCGAACACCTCGCGTCCCCGCGCGGCGTCGCCCGGCGGCTGCGCCGCCACGGGAAGCGCGGCCAGCGCGGCCACGAGGAGCGCGGCGGCGGTCACGCGATCTCGGGTGAAGCGTGCGTGTCTCATCCCGGCGAGTCTGCAGTGTAGCCGAGAACGACGGCGGCGAGCACCCCGGCGGAGGGGCCGATGCCGGATGCCTCAGGTCCGTGGCCCAGGCGCCTCATCGGCGCCGAGAGACGCGAGCGCCGGGTGCCCCCGCGGCACCCGGCGCTCGGACAGGACGGCGGACGGCCGCGGCTATTTCTTATGACATTTTTCGCAGTTCGCCTTGTCGTCCACGGTGAAGACCACCTTGTCGGCCGCCTTGGTCTTGCCGTCGTGGCAGGCGCCGCACTGGGTGCCCTTCTTCATGGCATCCATGGTGAGCTTGCCCGTCTGCCCCTTCTTCATCTTGAAGACCTTGGTGTGGCAGGCCGAGCACTTCTCGTAGGCCTCCTTGTGCTTGCTGTGGCTGAACGTCACCTTGCCCGGGCTGTCCTTGCCCTGGTCGAAGCCGAAGTCGGCGGGGATCTTCGGCTGCGCCAGGACGGGCCCGACGCCCGCCAGGACCACCACGAGCGCGGCGACCAGCAGCCAGATTCCGGAACGCGAGAGCTTCATCGCTGCCTCCTCCTCCCTGGTGTTGCTGCCTGTCGGTATGACCGTTGCGACCTCGCCGCCCATTCATCCGACCTTCGGGTTCACTTGGTCGGGCTCACCGTGTAGCCCAGGTACGTGAGCAGCAGCATGTAGACGATCAGGGCGAGGCCCGCCGCGGTGAACAGCCGGCTCGACTGGCCGCGCGCGGCGCGCCGGTCGAGCAGCGGCACGAGCAGGAGAGCCACCCCGCCGAGGCCGAAGCCGAGGACGCCGACGATCTCGCCCTCGATGCCCAGGATGTGGCCCGGCAGGTACTTGAGCGTCTGGAACATGAACATGAAGTACCACTCGGGCTTGATGCCGATCGGGGCGGGCGCGAACGGGTCGGCCTTCTTGCCGAGCTCGGCGGGCAGGAACGCGGCGAGCGCGGCCAGGACCGCGAGCGCGGACAGCCACCCGATGACGTCGCGCAGCAGGAAGTTGGGGACGAAGGGCATCGTGCGCCCGCCCTCGCCGCGCCGCTCCACCCCCGGCGGCACGCTCATGCCGTGCTTCTGGACCAGGTAGAGGTGCAGCCCGAGCAGGGCCGTCGCGACCAGCGGCAGGACCGCGACGTGGATCCCGTAGAAGCGGGTGAGCGTGGCGCCGGTCACCTCGTCGCCGCCCCGGAGGAGCCGCAGCGCGAAGGCGCCCACGACCGGCACCGCGCCCGTGATCTCGGTGC
>MGCF01000121.1 GCA_001788495.1 Candidatus Rokubacteria bacterium RIFCSPLOWO2_02_FULL_73_56 | reverse complement strand
CGCCCGCGCGATCAGCGTGGTCGCGCGCGCGACCAGGTTGCCGAGGTCGTTGGCGAGGTCGGCGTTGAGCCGGCCGACGAACGCCTCCTCGGAGAAGTCGGCGTCGAGGCCGAACACCATCTCGCGCATGACGAAGTAACGGAACGCGTCGTTGCCGTACCTGTCCTTGAGCGCGAGCGCCTCGACGACGTTGCCGATGGACTTGGACATCTTGCCGCCGCCGAGCCCCCAGTAGCCGTGGACGTTCAGGTGGCGGTAGACGAGATCGTCCCCCCGGCCGAGGGCCTCGCCGTACGCCTTCAGCATGCACGGCCAGTAGACCGCGTGCGGCTTGAGGATGTCCTTGCCGATCAGGTGCTGGGCGTGCGGCCAGTACCGCTCGAACCGCGGGTCGCCGGGGCCGCCCAGCGCCGAGACGTAGTTGATCAGCGCGTCGAACCACACGTACGTGACGTACCGGTCGTCGAACGGCAGCGGGATCCCCCACTCGAGCCGCGTCCGGGGCCGGCTGATCGAGAGGTCCTGGAGCGGGTCCCGCAGGAAGCCCAGGATCTCGTTGCGGTAGCGCTCCGGGCGGATGAAGTCGGGGTGGCGCTCGACGTGCTCGATCAGCCAGCGCTGGTACTTCGACATCGTGAAGAAGTAGTTCTCCTCCTCGATCCACGTGAGCGGCGTCCGGTGGTCGGGGCACGTGCCCGCGACGATCTCCTTGTCGGTGTAGAACCGCTCGCAGCCGAAGCAGTAGTGGCCGCCGTACGTGCCGAGGTAGATCTCGCCGGCGTCCCGGAGCGTCTGCAGGATCGCCTGCACGACCGTCTGGTGGCGCGGCTCGGTCGTGCGGATGAAGTCGTCGTTGGTGATGCCGAGCGCCTGCCACGCCTCGCGGAACGCCCCCGAGATCCGGTCGGCGTAGGCCTGGGGCGGGACGCCCGCCTTCGCCGCGGCCTGCGCGATCTTGTCGCCGTGCTCGTCGGTGCCGGTGAGGAACCAGACGTCGTCGCCCGCGAGCCGCCGCCAGCGCGCCATCGCGTCGGCGACGATCGTCGTGTACGCGTGCCCGAGGTGCGGGGTCGCGTTCACGTAGTAGATCGGCGTCGTCAGGTAGAAGACGCTCACGCCGCCGGCCCCTGGGGCTTGATGTGGTCACGCCCCTCCCACGTCACCAGCTCGAGCGGCACCTCGGCCTCGGTGCCGTCGGGGAAGCCGACGACCACGCTCTGCTTGAGGACGCGGAGGGACCGCACCTTGCCGGCCATGCACCCGCCGCCGCACTGGGCCTGGCAGGGCGTGTTCACGCGCGGCAGCCGCGAGCGCAGCTCGTCGTACGTCGAGAACTCGTAGAGCAGGCAGCACTTGAGCCGGCCGCAGTTGCCGATCAGGCGGTTGTCGGTGAGCGGCATGTCCTGCGCCTTGGCCATCTTCACCGAGATCGGCTCGAAGCGGCGCAGGTGCGACGTGCAGCAGAGCTGCCGGCCGCAGGGGCCGATGCCGTCCATGACCTTCGTGGTGTCGCGGGCGCCGATCTGCCGCATCTCGATCCGCGAGCGGAACTCGCGCGCCAGGTCGCGCACGAGCTCGCGGAAGTCCACGCGCTCCTCCGCGTTGAAGTAGACCGTGACCCGGCGGACGTCCGGCGGCATCTCGACGTCCACGACCTTCATCCAGAGGCCCCGGCCCCGCGCGAGCCGCTGGCTCACCCCGATCGCGCGCTCCTCGCGGCCGCGGCGCTCGCGCCACTCGCGCGCCTCCGGCTCGGTCGCCCCGCGCAGCACGCGGCGGAAGGCGCGGTCGCGCTTGAAGGCCGGCAGCTCGCGCCGCGGCCGGCGCACCTCGCCGACCGCGGTGCCCGTGGCGGTCTCGACGACGACGAGGTCGCCGACGTGGAGGGTCGGGTCCTCGGCGGCCAGGTAGTCGTCGGCCTGGAGCGGCTCCCGCAGCCTGACCCCGACCAGGAAGTCCAGCGCCGCCTCCACCGTCACGCCACCCGCAGGGCGAGGTGCGAGAGCAGCACCTCGAGCCCGAGCCGCGGCGTCACGTTGCGGGCGAGCGCCGCGCGCGCGCGCCGGCACAGGTCGAGCGTCCGCACGAGCTCCGCCTCCGTCCACGCGTCGGCCTCGCGCGTGAGCTCCGCCGCGCGCGCGGGGCCGCCGACGAGGCCCGCGGGCGCGCCCGCCTTCGCGAGCAGCAGGTCGCGGCCGTGGAGCCAGAAGGCATCCACGAGACCCTCGGCGCGCTCGCGGTCGAGCCGCTCGGTCCGCCGGAACAGCTCGTCCGCCCCCTTCGCCCGCACGTCGGCGAGCAGTCCCAGGGCCTCCGCGGCGCGCGCCCGTGCGGCCTCGCCGCCGCGCGCCTCGAAGCGGACGACCTGGCAGCGCGAGAGCACGGTCGCCGGCAGCGCGCGGCGCCGCTGGAGGATCAGGACGAGCACGGTCGCCGCGGGCGGCTCCTCGAGCGTCTTGAGGAAGGCCTGCGGCGCCTCGCCCGTCATGCGCTCGGCGTCGTCGACGACGAAGACCTTGCGCGCGGCGCGCGCCGGACGGAGCGCGGCCTGGCGCTCGAGCTCGCGGATCGCGCCGATCCGGATCGCCCGCGCGCCCTTCGGGTTCGTCTCGGGCGGCGTCGGAACGATCACGTGGAGGTCGGGGTGGCCGGGCGCGTCGCTGCCGAGCAGCTCCGCGGCGAATGCGAGCGCCGTCGCCGTGCGGCCGCTGCCGGGCGGGCCCACGAAGGCCCACGCGTGGGCGAGGCGTCCGCTGGCGAGGGCGCGGCGCAGCAGCGCGACCGCGCGCGGCTGGTCCTGGATCCGCTCAAGCGCCACGGAGGAACTCCTCGACGATGGCCCGGACCTCGGCCGCCACGATGCCCGGCGGCCGCCCGGCGCGGACGAGGCGCACGCGCTTGGGCTCGGCGCGCTGGATCTCGAGGTAGCCGCGGCGCACGCGCCGGTGGAACGCCAGGCGCTCCCGCTCGAAGTGGTCGAGCCGCCGCCGGCCGATCCGCCGGAACCCCTCGGCCGGGTCGAGGTCGAAGAGCAGCGTCAGGTCGGGCGCGATCCCGCCCGTCGCCCGGACGTTCAGCTCGCGGATCAGGTCGAGGTCCACGCCGCGCCCGTGGCCCTGGTAGGCCACGGTCGCGTCGGTGTAGCGGTCGGAGAGGACGAGGCGGCCCCGCCCGAGCCACGGCCGGAGCTTCTCGGCGACGTGCTGCCGGCGCGCCGCCATGAAGAGGAAGACCTCGACGAGCGGCTCGGGCCGGGCGCCCGGGCGCTCGAACACGCGCCGGACGGCCACGCCGAGGCGCGTGCCGTCGGGCTCGCGCGTCCGCTCGACCTTCCGTCCGGTGCGGCGCAGGTATCGCTCGAGGCGGAGGAGCTGGGTGGTCTTGCCCGACCCCTCCACTCCCTCGAACGTGATGAGCACTCCACTCACGTCGACGACCTCCGGGGACTATACGTCATGCTAGCACGCCGGGCTCACCCGAACCTCCGCTGCAGCGTGCGGACGCTGATCCCGAGGATCTTGGCGGCGGCCGTCTTGTCGCCGCCCGTCTCCTCGAGCACGCGGCGGATGTAGCGCGCCTCGAGCTCGGCGAGCGTCGGCCGCAGGGCCCCGCCCAGCGCGGTCTCGGGCACGAACTCGGTCCCGAGGTCCACGCGGCGGACGCGCGGGCCGCGGGCGAGCGTCGCCGCGCGCTCGACGACGTTCTCGAGCTCGCGCACGTTGCCGGGCCAGCCGTGGCCGAGGAGCCACCCGGTCGCGTCCTCGTCGAACCCCTCCAGCGCCTTGCCGAGCGCGCCGGCCGCGCGGGCGAGGAAGTGGTTCGCGAGCAGCATGAGGTCGTCGGGCCGCTCGCGCAGGCTCGGGAGCCGGATCGGGATCACGGCGAGCCGGTAGTAGAGATCCTCGCGGAACTTCCCCTCGCCGACGAGCGCGAGCAGATCGCGGTGCGTCGCGCCGATGAGCCGGAGGTCGAGGCGGATCTCCTCGCTGCCGCCGACGGGTCGGACCGCCTTGTCCTGCAGCGCGCGCAGCAGCTTGGCCTGGAGCGGCAGCGGAATGTCGCCGACCTCGTCGAGGAAGAGCGTGCCGGCGCTCGCCTCCGCGAACAGCCCACGCCGGCGGCGGTCGGCGCCCGTGAAGGCGCCCTTCTCGTGGCCGAACAGCTCGGACTCGAGGAGCGTCTCGGGGATCGCCGCGCAGTTGACCGGGACGAAGGGGCCGGCGCGCCGCGCGCTCCCGTGGTGGATCGCGCGCGCGGCCAGCTCCTTGCCGGTGCCGCTCTCGCCGAGCAGCAGGACCGTCGCGTCCGTGTCCGCGACCGCCCGGAGCCGGTCGAAGACGCCCTGCATCGCCTTCGAGCGGCCGAGGAGGCGGTCGAAGCTGAAGCGCTGCTCGACCTCGGCGCGCAGGCGGCGGTTCTCGTCGCGCAGGCGGAGGTCATCGAGCGCACGGTCGACGGCCAGGCCGACCTCGGCGAGCTTGAACGGCTTGGTGAGGTAGTCCCAGGCGCCGTGGCGCATGGCCTCGATCGCGGTCTCGAGGCTCGCGAACGCGGTCATGAGGATCACGCGGGCGCGCGGCAGGCGCCGCTGGGCCTCGCGGAGCACGGCCCAGCCGTCCACGCCGTCCATCACGAGGTCCGTGAGCACCACGTCGTACTCCTCGCGCTCGAGCGCAGCGACGGCCTCGGCGCCGCTCGTCACCGCGGTCGCGGCGCGGCCCTCGCCCTCGAGGTGGCGGGCGAGCAGGCTCACCATCTCGGGGTCGTTGTCGACGACGAGGACGCGGGGCTTCACGCCGGTGCGTCCGTCGCGTCGGGGATCCACACCGTGAACGTCGTGCCCTGCCCCGGCCGGCTCTCCACGCCGATGTCACCTCCGTGGGCCTTGATGATATCGCGACAGATCGCCAGCCCGAGGCCCGTCCCCTGGCCGGCCGGCTTCGTGGTGACGAACGGCTCGAAGAGCCGCGGGCGCAGGGCCTCCGGGATGCCGGGGCCCGTGTCGGCGACGTCCACCGCGACGCCGGCACGTCCGTCGCGGCGGTCGCGGCGACCGGTCACCGTGATCCGCCCGCCGGGGGGCGTCGCGTCGAGTGCGTTGAGGATCAGGTTGATCAGGAGCTGCTGGAGCTGGTTCGGGTCGGCGGCGAGCGGCGGCAGGTCCGCCGGGATCGTGGTCAGCAGGGAGACGCTGCGCCGGCGCGCCGGGGGGCGCAGCAGGGGCAGCAAGCGGTCGAGCACGTCGCCGAGGGCGGTCGCCTGGATCTCGAGCTTCTGCGGCCGCACGGTGTCGAGCATCGAGCGGATGATCTTCGAGACGCGCTCGATCTGGCCGATGATGACCTGGAGGTCCTTGCGCCCCGCCTCGTCGAGCTGCGCCGTGCTCTGGAGGAACTCCGCACGGCCCGAGATGATGTTGAGCGGCGTGCCGACCTCGTGGGCGAGCGCGGAGGCGAGCTTGCCGGCGACGGTGAGGGTCTCGGCGTGGCGGAGCTGCTGCTCGAGCTCCACGGTGCGCTCGGTCTCCGCGAGGAGCCGGTGCCGCGCCGCCTCGAGCTGCGCCGCCATCTCGTTGAACGCCTCCGCGACCCGCCCGATCTCGTCGTGGCGCTCCACTGCCAGCGGCGGGCCGGGCTCCCCGCGCCCGAGCCGCTGGATGCCGTCGAGCAGACGCGAGAGTGGCTGCAGCGCCTGCCGCTGGAGCGCGACCGCCGTGAGCACGACGATCACGCTCAGCACGACGCCGAGCCGGACCCACACGTCCTGTCCGGCGGCGCGCACCCGCGCGCCGATGCCGGCGGCGAGGTGGACGATCTCCATCGCGCCCTCGACGCGGCCGCTCTGGCCGCGGAGCGGCACCACGTAGTGGAGCACCGGGGCGCGGCCGTCCTCGCGGTGGACGCCCTCGGGAACGCCGGTGTCCATGACGCGGCGGAGGATCTCGGCGGGGACTCGCTCCGCGGCGGCGAGGGGGTTCGACACGAGGGTGGGCCGGAGCTGGCGGTCGAAGAGGCGGATGCGGTCGATCGCCTCCTGCTGCTCGACCATCTCAGCGAGCAGCCGCCGCACGTCGGAGATCTGCCGGTCCCGCAGGGCGTTCTCGACGGCGATCTGGATCGCGCGCGCGGCGAGCGCGATGTTCCGGCGGTCCTCC
>MGCF01000120.1:13091-36777 GCA_001788495.1 Candidatus Rokubacteria bacterium RIFCSPLOWO2_02_FULL_73_56 | reverse complement strand
CCCGAACGCGCCCAAGGTGGGCTCGGGCGGCTCGCTCTCGCCGCGCGGCGACTGGCGCGCGCCGAGCGACGGCGAGGCCGCGCCCTGGCTCGCCGCCCTCGACCTCGTCCCCGACGCCGAATAGTCCGGCCGCCCGCCGCGTCCAATGTGCGTCTGCTGGTGATTGCGCCATTGGGCGCGCTGTTCCGGCCTCGCCTCCGACGTACCTCTTCCGCAGCTCCGGGGCGTGACATCGAGTGCGGGAGACTGTCCGGCCCCGCGGCGCGGGGTCGAAGGAGGAGGCGCCCATGGCGTCCAAGCTGTTCGTCGGTGGCTTGCCCTACGCGACGACCTCCGAGGGCCTTCGGCGGTACTTCGCCCAGTGCGGAGCTGTCGTGTCGGCCACGGTGGTCACTGACCGGCTCTCGGGCCAGTCCCGGGGCTTCGGGTTCGTGGAGATGTCCACGGAGGCCGAGGCGCGGGCGGCGGTCCAGACCCTGAGCGATCAGATGCTCGAGGGTCGCCGGATCAAGGTCGAGCTGGCCAAGCCGCAGGCCTCCCGTTCGGGGGGCTTCGGCGGCGGCAGGGTCCGCACGGCCCGCTGGTAAGCGGGCGGCGATCCGGCCGAAGCGAAAACGGCGCAGGGGATGACACCCCTGCGCCGTTTCTGTTTGCGCGGGCGGGGCGGGGGCCGAGACTCAGCCGGCGAAGGACTCGAGGCCGAGGCGCGGGTTCTTGAGCTTGGCCAGCGCCTTCATCTCGATCTGGCGGATGCGCTCGCGCGTGAGCCCGTAGCGGTCGCCGATCTCCTCGAGCGTCTGCGGCTCGCCGTCGCCGAGCCCGAAGCGCAGGCGCACGATCTCGCGCTCCTTCTCGCTCAGGTGGGCGAGCGCGCGCGCGACCTGCACGGCCCGGTCCTCGCCCGCGAGCCCCTCGGCCGGCGAGGGCGAGGAGGTGTCCTCGATCAGCTCCCCCAGGTGCGCGTCCTCGCCGATCGGCGTCTCCAGCGACACGGGGCGCCGCGCGGAGTCGAGCACGAGGCGGACCTTGGCGGCCGGCACGCCCGTGCGGCGCGCGAGCTCCTCGGGCGTGGGCTCGCGGCCGAGCGCGCCGGTCATCTCGCGGCTCACGCGCGAGATCTTGTACAGGGTCTCCATCAGGTGGACGGGCATGCGGATCGTCCGCCCGCGGTCGGCGATGGCGCGCGTGATCGCCTGGCGGATCCACCAGGTCGCGTACGTCGAGAACTTGAAGCCGCGGCGGTACTGGAACCGGTCCACCGCGCGCAGCAGGCCGAGGTTGCCCTCCTGGACGAGGTCGAGCAGCGGCAGGCCGCTGCGCAGGTAGCGCTTGGCGATCGAGACGACGAGGCGCAGGTTCGCCTCGGTCAGCTCGCGCTTGGCCTGGCGGACCTCGGCGTCGCGGGCCTCGAGCCGCGCGAGGAGGGCCTGGAAGCGCCGCTCGGGGAGCCGCGCCTCGCGGGGCGAGAGGTCGCGCACGCGCGCCACCAGGTCGTCCACGAGCGCGGGCTTGAGGGGCAGCGCGCCGAGGAGCTTCTGGATGGCCTCGCGCCGGGCCGCCGGGGCCTTCGCCAGGCCGCGCAGCCGGGCGAACGCCCGGAGCGTCCGCCGGAGCTCTGCGGGGCTCACCTCGCCGCCCGCGGGCAGGACGATGACGTCGTCGGCGGCGAGCTCCCCCCGCCGGAGCCGGTCGCCCATCTCGCCCAGGGCGGAGAGCGCCGCGGGGACGGCTCCGAGCGCCCGGCGCAGCTCGATCTGGCCGGTCTCGATCCGGCGCCCGATCTCGACCTCCTGCCGCGCGGTCAGCAGAAGCACCCGCCCCATCTCGCCGAAGTAGAGGCGGACGGGATCCTCCTCGGGCTGGCGCCGGGCCTCCTCCTCCTCGCCCTCGACGGGCTGCTCGCGGATGAGGGACTCGACACCCGCCTCCTCGTCCTCGGGAAAGGCTGCGGGCGGAGTCTCAAGCATGTCTCGGTCCAACCCCTGATCGATCGTCTTGAATGTCACGGGGTCTCCCAATCAAGAGGGCGCCTCGCCGGAGGGGAAGCGCCCAGGCCAACATGGACTGTAAATTCAACCAGTTCGACGCATGGGCCGGGAGATCTATTCGCGCGGCGCGCGAGGCCCGCGGGGGCAGCTCGCGCAGCGCAGACGAACGACTGGGGCGCCGGCGCCACGACGGGCGGGAGGGGCGCGCCTCATCATCCGTCCGGCCTAGCGCGCGAAGCCCCGTTTTCATTGGCCTCGCGCGTGGCACCGGCGTTGCTGGCGAACTCTCCCGTGCAGGCCACGACCCTCGGCCGGGCAGGCGGTGAGGCGGTGCTCTGGACGGCGGAGCCCGACGGGAGCGTCGTCTGCGCGCTCTGCGCCCACCGCTGCCGGATCCGCCCGGGCCTGCGCGGCATCTGCGGCGTCAGGGAGAACCGCGACGGCCGCCTGGTGAGCCTCGTGCGCGACCGGATCGTGAGCGCCGACGTGGACCCGATCGAGAAGAAGCCCTTCTTCCACTTCCTGCCGGGGAGCCTCGCCTACTCGATCGCGACCGTCGGCTGCAACCTCCACTGCCTCTTCTGCCAGAACTGGCAGATCTCCCAGTGGCCGCGGGAGCACGCCGGACCCGTCCCCGGCCGGCCGACCTCGCCCCGTGACGTCGTCGCCGCGGCGCGCGCCGCCGGCGCGGCCACGGTCGCTTACACGTACACCGAGCCCACGATCTTCTTCGAGCTGGCGCTCGAGACCAGCCGCGCCGCGGTGGAGGCCGGGCTCAGGAACGTCTTCGTCACCAACGGCTACATGACCCGCGAGGCGCTGGACCTGCTCGGCCCGGTGCTGCACGGCGCCAACGTGGACCTCAAGAGCTTCTCGGACCGCTACTACCGGCGCGTCTGCGGCGCCACGCTCCGGCCCGTGCTCGAGACGATCGAGGCCCTGCGCGCGCGCGGCGTGTGGGTCGAGGTCACGACGCTCGTGATCCCCGGGCGCAACGACTCGGACGAGGAGCTGCGCGCCCTCGCGCGCTGGCTCGCCTCGGTGGACCGCGAGATGCCCTGGCACGTCTCGGCCTTCTACCCGGCCTGGAAGCTCACCGACGCGCCGCCCACGCCGGCGAGCACGCTCCACCGCGCGGCGCGGCTCGGGCGCGACGCGGGGCTCCGCTACGTGTACACGGGCAACGTCCCGGGCGACCCGTGGGAGAGCACCGCGTGCCCGACGTGCGGGCGCTGGCTCGTGCGCCGTCGCGGCTTCAGCGTCCTCGAGAACGTCCTGGCCGGGGGCCGCTGCCCGGACTGCGGCACGGCGATCGCCGGCGTCTGGGACGAGGTGGCGGCCTCCCGCCCGGCCTGATGCGGCTCCTCGTCGAGGCGCTCGCCCAGGCGCCCGTCGCCCGGCGCCGGGTCGAGCTGGTGGAGCGCAAGGGCCTCGGCCACCCCGACACGATCTGCGACTCGCTCGTCGAGGCGGTCTCGGTCGCGCTCAACCGGATGTACCTCGAGCGCGCGGGCGCGATCCTGCACTACAACGTCGACAAGGCGCTGCTCGCCGCGGGCGAGTGCCGGAAGGCGTTCGGCCGGGGCGAGCTGACGCGCCCGATGGAGCTGGTGCTCGGCGACCGCGCGACGTTCGCCCTCGATGGTCGTGGGCTGCCCGTCGAGGAGACGGTGCGCGCGGCGGTGGACGCGTGGGTCGCGGCGCACCTGCCCCACGTCCGGCCCGGGCGCGATCTCGTCACGCGCCCGGTGCTGGCGCCGGGCTCCGAGGAGCTGACGCGCATCTTCCGGGAGCGCGGGGAGGCGATCGTCTCGAACGACACCTCCGGGGCGTCGGGCTACGCGCCGCTCTCCGCGACGGAGCGGCTCGTGCTCGACGTCGAGCGCTGGCTCAACGGTCCCGGGTTCAAGCGCGCGTTCCCCGACACGGGCGAGGACGTCAAGGTGCTCGCCGTGCGCGAGGACGCGCGCGTCATGCTGACCGTGGCGATGCCCCTGCGCTGCACGGCGATCGCCTCCGAGCGCGCGTACTTCGCGCGCAAGGAGGAGGCGCTCGCCGCGCTCGCCGCGCGCTTCGCCGACGCGCCGTTCGCGCTCGAGTGGCGCCTCAACAACCTCGACCGCCCGGGGGCGGGCGCCGAGGGCGCCTACCTCACGTTGACCGGCACCTCGGCCGAGGACGCCGACTCGGGGCAGGTGGGGCGCGGCAACCGCCCGAACGGCCTCATCGCCTTCGCGCGCCCGGCGGGCGGCGAGGCCGCGCCCGGCAAGAACCCGGTCGCCCACGCCGGCAAGGTCTACAGCGTCCTGAGCCACCGCCTGGCGGCCCTGATCCACGCGCGCTGCCCCGCGCTCGAGGAGGTCTACGTCCACCTCGCCGCCCGGATCGGCGAGCCCGTGGACCGCCCGTGGACGGGTGTGCAGGTGGTCCTGCCCGCGGGCGCGGCGCTCGCGGACGTCGAGCCCGCCGTGCGCGAGGTCGTCCTGGCGGAGCTGGCGCGCCTGCCCGCGTTCCGCGAGGAGCTGATCCGCGGCGCCCACCCGGTCTGTTGACGGCCGGTTCCCGGGGCTCACGGTCCGCAACCCGCTCGTCGGGTGACCTGGTCGCGGGCCGGGGGTGGCTAGGGCTGCGGGACGCGGATCGTGGCGTGGACGGGCGGGTAGATCCCGACGCGCAGCGTGAGCAGGCGCAGGACGTAGCCTGCCGGGAGCGTGCAGACGAGCGCCAGGACGCCGACGGCGTCGCGCGTGGCCGGCACGGCGAGCGCGAGCAGCGCCAGGCCGAGCGGCAGGACCGTGCCCGCTCCCACCACGCCACCGAGGAACGCACGGCGGAAGCGCCCGCGCAGGAGGATGGCGAGGCTCTCGGCCTTGCCGAGCGCGCCCGCGTCCGCCCTGAGGTGCCAGACGATCGTCACGAGCAGCAGGACGAGGACGCCCGCGAGGAGCCCGCACTGGCCCGCGCCGATCCCCACGCCGGCGAGCGTCTCGAGGACCATCACGACGGCCAGCGAGGTGGCGAGCGAGGAGAGCACGAACTGGATCGGCACCGCGAGCGAGCGCCAGTACGGGATCGCGGTCGCGTCGGCCAGGACCTGGCCCGCGTAGTAGATGACGACCGCCGCGCACAGCAGCGCCACGACCTCGGCCGTCTGGCCCGCCAGGTCGGCGCCCCTCGGATCCCACGGCAGCCACGCGAGCGGGCGGGCGCCACCCCAGGTGAAGCCCGGCACGATCAGCAGGCCCGCGACCACCACGAAGATGAAGTCGGCGATCGCGCCGCGGCTGATCCAGCTCGTCCCGGGCTTGAGCACGGCGCGCAGGAACCGGAAGGGGCGGCCGAGGTGCCGGATCAGCACGAGGCCGCCGACGCCGATGACGACGAAGCTGATGAGGTCCACGACCGGCAGGCCGAGCCAGAGACCGAGGCGCAGCTCGAGGCCCATCAGGCGCGGCAGCAGGAAGATGCCGCCGCCCACGCCCATCAGCGTGAACCACACGGCGTGGGGGGCGTCCCAGAGGGTCTGGACCTGGGCGGGGATGAGGGGCGCGTCCACGGGCGCGCTCCGCGGCCTCGACTCGCTCGACATCGCGCCCGAGTATAGTCCACTGCGGCCCGCGGCGGGGAGCGCCGTCACAGGGCCGCGAGCCGCGCCAGGCGCCGGGGCGGGTCGAAGCGGTGCAGCCCCGCCGCGCGTGCGGCGCCGAGCGCGACGTCGAACTCCTCGTCGGTGATGCGCCGGTTGATCTCGGGAAACCGCTCGCGCGACACGCGCCCCGCCGGGTAGTACTGGTCCATGAGGTTCACGTAGGTGTCGCGCGACAGCTCCTCGGCGAGGAAGCGCATGATCTCCCGCGTGCCCGCGATGCCGCCCGGCATCACGAGGTGGCGCACGAGCAGGCCGCGCCGGGCGAGGCCGTCGGCGCCCAGCACGAGGTCGCCGACCTGCCGGTGCATCTCGCGGAACGCGGCGCGCGCCACCTCCGGGTAGTCGCGCGCGCGCAGGTAGCGGAGCGCGAGCGCCGGGTCCCAGACCTTGAAGTCGGGCATGTAGATGTCCACGATCCCGGCGAGCGCGCGCAGGCTCTCGAGCCCATCGTACGCGCCCGTGTTGTAGACGAGCGGCAGCCGGAGGCCGCCCTCGATGGCGAGCGGCAGCGCCTCCAGGATCTGCGGCACCACGTGCTCGGGCGTGACCAGGTTGATGTTGTGGCAGCCGCGCGCCTGCAGCTCGAGCATCATCGCGGCCAGCCGCTCGGGCCGCGCCTCCGCGCCCACGCCCTCCTGGCTCACGTCGAAGTTCTGGCAGAAGACGCAGCGGAGGTTGCACCAGGAGAAGAAGATCGTGCCCGAGCCGCGCCGGCCGCGCAGGCAGTCCTCCTCGCCGAAGTGCGGGAAGGCGCTCGCGACGCGGGCCCAGCGTCCGCTCCGGCACACGGCGGTCTCGCCGTGCAGGCGGTCCACCCGGCAGTTCCGCGGGCACACCGTGCACGTGGCGAAGGCGGCCACGGCCTCGGCCGCGCGGCGCCGGATCTCCTCGAGCGGGAGCCCGAGGTACGTGGGCCAGGCCCGGATCGCGTCCACGCCAGGCTCCCTCAGACCTCGTCGAGCTGGTCCTCGGACCGGCCGCACTGGTCGCACTGCGTGACCAGCAGGACGTTGCCGTCCGCGTCCTCGCCGTCGCCCGCGGCGGCGTGCATCAACCCGCCGCACCGGCACGGCTCCGGGTACTCCTCCCAGCACTCCGGGCACTGCGCATCGCCGACGCGGTGGGTCGGCTCCTCGCCCACGGTGAACAGGGTCATCGATCGCCTCCTTCTGCCATGCGCTGCGGGGGACAGTCTCTCACGCCGGCGGCGCGGCGATCAGGCCCTCGCGCATGAGCAGGTGCGTGGTCTCGCGCGCGGCGCGCATCGTCGCCGCCGCCTGCGCCTCGAGCTCCGCCGGGGCCACGGCGAGGCGCGCGACGCCCTCGGCCTGCGCCGCGCGCGCGGCCGCGACCGCCACGCGGACGTGGACGTCCCACTCGTCCATGCGCGGCAGGATGTCGTCCTCGCGGATGCCGCGCGTCCGCGCGAACGCCGCCAGCTCGCGGGCGACCGCGCCGGCCATGCCGTCGGTGATCGTCCGCGCCCGCACGTCGAGCGCGCCGCGGAAGAGGCCGGGGAACACCAGCGAGTTGTTGAGCTGGTTCGGGAAGTCGCTCCGGCCCGTCGCCACGATCCGCGCGCCGGCCTCCCGCGCGTCCCAGGGCCAGATCTCGGGGACGGGGTTCGCGCAGGCGAAGACGATCGCGTCCCTCGCCATCGCGCGGATCCACTCCGGCCGCACGACGTCGGGCCCGGAGGTCGAGAACGCGATGCACGCGTCGGCGCCGCGCAGCGCCTCCGCGATCCCGCCCGTGAGCCCGTCGGCGTTGGACTCGGTGCAGACGCGCCACTTGTCGGCGAACTCCTCCCGGCGCGCCTCGATGTCGTGGCGGCCCTTGTGGAGCGCCCCCCGGCTGTCGCACGCGACGATCCCTCGCGGGTCCGCGCCGCTCGCGGTGAGCAGGCGGTAGCTCGCCACGTTCGCCGCGCCCATGCCGACCATCGCGAGCCGCGCGCGCCCGAGGTCCTTGCCGACGAGCGCGAGCGCGTTGAGCAGGCCGGCGAGGAGCGCCGTGGCGGTGCCCTGCTGGTCGTCGTGCCAGACGGGAATCGGGAGCCGGCCGCGGAGCGCGTCGAGCACCCGGAAACACTTCGGCTGCGCGATGTCCTCGAGGTTGACCCCGCCGAAGGCGGGCGTGAGCACCTCGACGGTCCGCACGATCTCGTCCGGGTCCTTCGTCGCCAGGCACAGGGGGATCGCGTCCACGCCGCCGAGGTACTTGAACAGGAGGGCCTTGCCCTCCATGACCGGCAGGCCCGCCTCGGGGCCGATGTCGCCGAGGCCGAGGACGCGCGTGCCGTCGGTCACGATCGCGATCGCGTTGCCCTTGTTGGTGTGCGCGTAGACCGCCGCGGGGTCCGCCTGGATCGCGCGGCACGGCGCCGCCACGCCCGGCGTGTACCAGATCGCGAAGTCGTCGAAGCCCCGGATGGGGCACTTGAGCGCCGTCTGCAGCTTGCCCCGGTAGAACGGGTGCAGGCGCAGCGCGTCCGCGCTCGGCTGCTGCGCGCGCGCGAGCAGCGCCTCGCGGCTGAGCCGGGTCGCGTTCATGGGCTCGCCTCGCCTGCGGCTGCGGCTCGCACGGCCACTCATCGGCGGACGCCCGCCCGGCGCAGGAGGGCCGCGACGTCCTTCGGCGCGCGCGCCTCGAAGTCCGCGATCTCCCCGGCCGCCATCGCCTCGTGCACGACGCTCCAGACCGCGAGCACCGCGCGCTCCGCCTCGGGGACGCGCGCACCGAGGCCGGCCCCGACGTGCTGGAGGAACGCGTCGCGGTCCATCGGGAGCGAGCGCGGCGTCCGGCCGGCGATGTGGGCCTTCAGGACGCCGGGCAGTTGGGTGGCGAACTGCCGGCGCGACTCGGAGTCGGGCAAGAGGTCAGCCAGCGCCTCCAGCACCGTCCGGGCCATCCGCTCGGCGTCCTCCGGGCTCGCGAGCGCCGCCGCGCTCTTCACTCTGGCGATGAACTCGTCGTTCCGCATCGCTCGCCCTCCCGCGGAAGGTGGCTGCAAACCCCGTACCCGGGGCCACCGGGACCGAGGACCAAAACTCACGCCGAGGCGGGCCGTTACGGGGCGGGGCCCGACTCGCGCTCCAGGCGCTCGTGCCCCACCTGGGGCGCCGGCGCCCCCTGGAACGCGTCCTGCGCCTCGCGCTCGAGACGCTCGCCCGCGCCGGCGTAGCGTGGGGAGAAGTGGAGCGGGCAGACCCGCCTGACGGCGGCGGCGCGGGCGAGGAGCCCGGCCTGGCGGGCCGTGAGGTGGGCCTTGTGCGCGGCCATTCCGGCATCCGAGGCGAGAAAGGGCGTCTCGATGAAGAGGATGTCCGCGTCGCGCACCAGCTCGACGATGCGCCGGACGTTGTCCTCGGTATGACGGACGTCCACGACGTAGCCGATCTTCTGCCCCCTCGTCACGCTCACCGCCTGCCTGAGCGCCGCCAGCGGGACGTCCCGCTCGCGCGCAGGGCCGGCCTGGGCCCAGGCCACGCGGACCGTCGCGTCGTCCCGCGCGCCGGTCACGACCAGTCGCTTCAGCTCCGTGAGCCACGGCCCCGGGCGCAGGCCCAGCTCCGCGAGGCGCGTGCGCCAGACGTTGACGTGCGCCCGCTCCTCGAGCGCGAAGGCCAGGCACGGCGTCCTGTGGTCGACCAGCGCGGCGCGCACCCGGAAGGTCTCCCCGTCCACGAGCACACCGCCCGGCGCGGGCGCCGGGCCCAGGGACTCGCGCTGGAAGCCCGTCTGGCAGCGGAACCGCGCCGCCCGGGTCGTCGCGCCGGCGTCCACCTCGGTCACGAGCACCGTGAAGTCGGTCGGATAATCCGGCGCCAGGTTCCAGGTGTAGGCGGAGAGCTTGTGCTCGACGCGCTCGACGAAGCCGGGCGGGCCCCAGAGCCGGAGGGGCTCGCGGCGGTGGAGGCTCAGGCGCAGCACGTGGTCGAACCCGGCGAAGTGGTCCATGTGCGCGTGCGACACGAACGCGTGCGTGACCCGGTTGAGCTTGCGGGCGCCGAGCGCGTCCATCCGCCCGAGGTCGAGGAGGATCGCCCGGCGCTCGAAGAGGCAGTCCACGTAGACGACCGGGTCGCCGAACGGGGCGTTGACGGGCACCGCGTGGAAGGACGGCCTCACGGCAGCCCGCCGGGCCCGGCGAGGGCCGCGACCGTCCGGGCCAGCCCGTCCGCGACGCGGGCGAGCGCCGGGTAGTCGAGCCGGTCGGGGGTGTCGCCGGCCGAGTGGTAGTGGGGGTACCGGTAGGGTGCGGTGTCGGTGACCATCAGCGCGGGGTAGCCCTGCCGCCAGAACGACAGGTGATCGCTCCACGCCACGCCCGGCACGACGGCCGGGATCGCGGCGTGCACCGCCGGGACGTCGCAGCCCTCGCCGAACAGCGCGACGGTGCGGCGGAGGAGCCGGCGCGAGCGGCGGTTCGAGACGAAGGCCAGGAAGTTCCCGCGGTCGGGGTAGCACCAGCCGAGCAGGGGCGGGTAGCGCTGGCTGCCGGGCGCGTCGCTGTAGCAGCCGAGGCTCTCGAGCGCGAGCATCAGCCGGATGTCGTCGCCGCGCGCGCGCGCGGCGCGCGCGTAGACGTCGCTGCCCATCGCGCGCGTGGCGAAGAAGGGCGGCTCCTCGTTGACGAAGGCGACGAGCCGGAGGGTCCGCGCGGGTGCCGCCGGGGCGAGGCGCCGCGAGATCTCGAGCAGCGCGGCGACACCGCTCGCGTTGTCGTCGGCGCCGGGGCTGCCGAGCACCGAGTCGTAGTGCGCGCCCACCAGGACGAGCTCGTCCGGCCGCTCTGCGCCGCGGTGCTCGACCTCCAGGTTGGCGCACGCCACGCCCCGGAGCTCGTAGGTCTGCCGTGACACGCGGTGGCCCTGCGCGGCCCAGACGCCCTCGATGAACTCGGCGGCCGCCGCGAGCGCCGCCGGCCGGAACACGTTGCGCTCGCCGATCGCCCCCGCGAGCGCCTCGACGTGCGCGCGGAGCGCCTCGGGCCCGGTCGCCGCGCCGCTCATGCCGGCTGGCGCGGGCGCCACGCGCCCGCCCGGCTCATCGCGCGCCCTCCCCGATCGTCTCCCCGAGGTGCGCGGCGAGCAGGGGCGCCACCGGGAGCACGACGATCCGCGCCGACGCGCGGCCCTCGGGCAGGGGCGTGGAGTCGGTGCAATAGATGCGGGTGACGCCGAGCGACCAGAGGCGCTCCCAGCGCGCCCCCGTGAAGAGGCCGTGCGTCACCATCGCGACGATCTCCTCGGCGCCCGCGCCGCGCAGCGCCTCGCACGCCGACACGAGGGTGCCGCCCGTGTCCAGGATGTCGTCGACCAGCACGACCCGCCGCCCGACCACGCCGTGGAGTCTCGAGTGGCTCACGCCCTCCGGCGTGCGCCCCTTGGTCAGGTGCGCGAGCGGCCGCGCGATCCCGGCGGCGCGCCGCACCGCCTCGCACCGCTCGAGCGCTCCGGCGTCGGGCGCGACGATCGTCGCCTCCGCCAGGCCGAGCGCGGCGAGCGTGTCGGCGAAGAGGCGCGCGGGCGAGAGCGAGCGGAGCGGGATGGGGAAGAGCTCGTGGACGAGGGGCGAGTGGACGTCGAGCGCCACGACGTCGGCCACCGCCGAGGCGCGCAGGACCGCGCCGAGCCAGGCGGCGGCCCGGCTGCGCAGGGGCTCGTCGCGGTCGTGCCGCGCGTAGCCGAGGTACGGCAGCAGCGCCGTCACGCGCCTCGCCCCCTCCTTCGCGAGCGTGTGGCAGAGCAGCAGGGTCGCGAGCAGGTCGGCGTCGGGCGGCGCCACGGCGCCGAGCACCAGGCAGTCCCGGCCCGCCGGGACCGTGTCGAGCTCCACGTGCAGCTCCTGGTTGGCGAAGCGGCCGATCGACGCGCGCCCGCGCTCGACGCGGGCAAGATCGCCGAGCGCCGCCGCGAGCCGCTCGTGGACCGGGAGGGCGAACAGGAGCACGTCGAGGAAGGGTGCAAGCGCACTGCCAGCGCCAAGCCGGCGATTTCGCACGCGGTTGCGCCGCGCCCGGTGGGGCGCCGGCGCGACACCGCGAGTCCGGCGCCCACCCGGGCGCGGCCGCCGGCCGCCTAACCGCCCGGAATCTCGTGGGTCCGCCGTGGCATCATGGATGCACGCCGAAACGGAGGTGAGCACCATCGCCGAGACGCCCGACGGGAGCTTCGTCTCCGGAGCGCTGATCACCCGGGACGCGGCGCTGTTCACGGACCTCTACGAGCTGACCATGGCGGCCTCGTACCTGCGCGAGGGGATGGCGGGCGAGGCCACGTTCAGCCTCTTCGTCCGCAAGCTGCCGCGCGCCCGCGGCTTCCTCGTCGCCGCGGGCCTCGAGGACGTGCTCGAGTACCTCCGGAGCTTCCGCTTCTCCGCCGCCTCGCTCGACTACCTCGGCTCGCTCGGGCGCTTCGAGCCCGCGTTCCTCGACGTCCTGCGCGGGCTCTCCTTCACCGGGTCGGTGCGCGCCGTGCCCGAGGGCACGGTGCTCTTCGCCGACGAGCCGCTCCTGGAGGTCACCGCGCCGATCATGGAGGCGCAGCTCGTCGAGACGGCGGTGATGAACTTCGCGCACCTGCAGACGGTCCTCGCGAGCAAGGCGGCGCGTGTCGTGCTGGCCGCGGGCGGGCGCCCGGTCGTGGACTTCGGGCTCAGGCGCACGCACGGCATCGACGCCGGCATGAAGGCGGCGCGCTCCTCGTACCTCGCGGGCGCCCTGATGAGCAGCAACGTGCTCGCCGGCCTCGCCTACGGCATCCCGCCGTCCGGCACGATGGCCCACTCGTACGTGAGCGCGTTCGAGAACGAGATCGACGCGTTCCGCGCCTTCGCGCACGCGTTCCCCGAGAGCACCACGCTGCTGATCGACACGTACGACACGGTCGCCGCCGCCCACAAGGCGGTGACGGTGGCGCACGAGATGGAGGCGCGCGGCGCGCGCCTGTCCGCCGTGCGCCTGGACAGCGGCGACATCGTCGCGCTCGCCAAGGAGGTCCGCCGCGTGCTCGACGCGGCGGGCTGCGGCTACGTGAGGATCTTCGTGAGCGGCGGCCTCGACGAGGACGAGGTCGCCCGCCTCCTCGCGGCGGGCGCGCCGATCGACGCCTTCGGCGTCGGCACGCGCATGACCGTCTCGGCCGACGTCCCGTACCTCGACATCGCCTACAAGATCGTCCGGTACGCGGGCCGCAACGTGCTCAAGCTCAGCGAGGGCAAGACCACGTGGACGGGGGACAAGCAGGTCTGGCGGCTCCGGGGCCGGGACGGGCGGTTCGAGCGCGACGTGCTGGCGCTCGCCGACGAGCCGCCGCCGGCGGGCCGCGCCGAGCCGCTGCTCGCCCCCGTCATGAAGGGCGGCCGCCCGCTCGCGCCGCACCCGCCGCTCGCCGCGATCCGCGACCGTTGCGCCGCCCAGGTGGCCGCGCTGCCCGACGGGGTGCGCCGGCTCGAGGGCGCCGCGCCGTACCCGGTCGGCCACGGCGCGCGCCTCCTCGCCGTGCAGCGGGCGCTCGAGGCGGAGCTGGAGGCGACGCAGGTGCGCCACCCGGCGCAGTGAGGAGGGACCGCACGATGGCCGAGCGCAAGACGCCCGCCGCCCCCGGCGCCCCGACCTGGCTCGAGGCGCTGCCGGTCACGCAGTGGATGACGACGCCCGCCGTGACGATCCGCGCCGAGGCACCCGTCCGCGCGGCGGTCGAGCTGATGCGCACGCGGCGGATCCGCCACCTGCCGGTCGTGGACGCCGCAGGCCGGCTCGTCGGCATCGTCACCGACCGCGACCTCCGCCAGATGGTCTTCGACCCGTCCGTGCAGGAGCGCCTGGGCGAGCTGGGCGAGGCGCTCCGGGCGCGCACCGTGGGCGAGGTCATGACCTGGGGCGTGATCACCGTGCGGCCGGCGACGGGGATCCGCGAGGCCGCGCGCCTGATGCACGAGCAGAAGATCGGCGCGCTTCCCGTCGTCGAGGACGGCCGGGTGGTCGGGATGCTGACCGAGCACGACGTGCTCCGTGCCTTCGAGCACCTCGTGCGCGAGCGGGTCGCGAGCGTGCGGCCGCTCGCGGCCGACCAGGCCGTCGCGGAGATCTACGAGTACGGCTTCCCGGAGCCGGCCTGGGGCGAGCCCTGGGAGAACGAGGCCGGCCCCGGGCACTGAGGCCGCGCTCCGGCGCTACCGCTCGGGTCGCAGGGCGAACTCCCGATCGAGCGCCGCGAGCGCGTCCACGAGCCCCGTGTAGGCGAGCTCCGCGTGCGACGCCATCGTGGGACCGACGAAGCCCTGGCGCCGCCACTCGTCGGCCTTCTGCTGCACCTTGAGCCGCGTCGCGTCCCAGGCGCGGTCGCCGAACACGTCCACGTACTCGGCCGAGAAGCGGCCGTCCGCCGCCATCGAGAACGCCAGGCACGACACCACGGGCAGGCAGTAGGGCCCGGCGACCGCGGCGCCGATCGGGACCGGCATCAGCGGCATCACGTGCGAGCCGCGGCAGTCGCCGGTGACGAAGTGGCCGAGCGTGTACGGCTCGATGACCTCCTCGGGCGCGGGGAAGATCCCCTGGGTGCGCACGAGCGCGACCGGATCGTCCTTGCCCGTGTACGTGCCGGCGATGTTGTGCAGGCGCGTCGCCGAGACCGCCGCGATCTGCTCGTCGGGCTTGAGCCGCGAGTGGATCGCCTCGATGGCGAACCGGTCGGGGTTCTGCAGCAGGCAGGCGGCGTCCCACACGCGCTCCGGCACGTCGAGCGCGATGACGCGGTCGGCGGCGTCGCCCCGGTGGTCCATGTCCACGATCGTCAGGGTGAAGCCCCGGCGAAGCTTCGGGCTCAGCAGGAGCCCGCCGTTGTGCATCGGGTCGCAGAAGACCGCGTAGAGCGGGTAGTTGTACGCGCCCGGGCTGCACTTGTCGCCCGCGAACACCAGGAACGCCTCGGCGGGGCGGTCGCGGCTCGCGGGATCGCGCTCGACCTCGATCTCCGCGACCGCGGGTCCCGCCCCCCGCACGTTGCCCGACGGGGCGTCGACCAGGAGGTCCTGCCCCGCGCCGTAGAGCCCCGCGGCCCGTGCCTCGTCGGTGGCCGCCAGAAAGCTCTCCCACGCGAAGCGATGGACCTCCCGGGCGCCGACCCCGCGGGTGTGGCTCGTGATGATCGCGATGTCGTCCCCCGTGTGGGTGACGAGGCCGTCGAGCACGAGCCGGCCGTGGATCGCATCGGCGAGCCGCGCGCGCACCGATTCGAGCATGCGCGCCGACGGGCGCGTGTGCCCGCCGATCGAGCCGACGTCGGCCTTGATGACCGAGAGCGTCACTTTCACTGCAAGAGCGCCATCGCCTCGTTGGCCTTCTTGGAGGCGAGCTCCATGTTGCCCTTCCTGCAGGCCGCCTCGGCCTCGCGCACGAGCCTGCGCACCTTCGTCAGCGAGCGCGGGGCCTGGACTTCCTGACTCCGGGGCGCCTGGACCTCCTGACTGCGGGGCGCCTGGACCTCCTGACCGCGGGGCGCCTGGACCTCCTGACCGCGGGGCGCCTGGACCTCCTGACCGCGGGGTGCCTGGACCTCCTGACCGCGGGGCGCCTGGACCTCCTGACCGCGGGGGGCCTGGACCTCCTGACCCTTGCTCGCGGCGAGCGAGCGCGGCGCCTGGACCTCCTGGCTCTTCGCCGTCCGCGTCTTCTGGGCCGCCGCCGCCTTCTGCAGCATCGCCTTCGCCTGCGCGACCTCGGGCGGGCACGTGTCCGCCGCGAGCGCCGGCGGCGCGAGCGCGAGCGCCATCGCGAGAGCACCGACCACCGCACAGATCCGTTTCATGATCGCAGCCCTTCCTTTCCTGTCGCGCCGCCCCTCGCTCAGGCGCTCGCGAGCTTGACCTCGACTTCCTTGTCGAAGTGCTGCTTGAGATGGCCGAGGATGCGTTCGAGCTGGTCCTCGTCCGTCTGCTTCATGTAGCCCCAGAGCTGCTGGCATTGCGGGCAGCCCCTGGCGTCCTTCTGGAAGGTCGCGTAACGGTGCAGGCCCTTCGACAGCACGGACGCCGTTTCCATCAGGTCGTACACGTCGTTCTTCAGCATCGTCGGGTCCTCCTTTCGGAGCACGTGCTCCGTCGATTGCCTCACGCGGACCTCGGCGCGACGCGCCCGGCCCACGCCGGCCGGATCCCGAGCCGCCCGAGCGTGGCCAGCACCCGGGCAGGCTGCCCCCAGTCGCTCCAGGCGAGGCCCTGGACGGGCAGCACGGCGAGGTTCGCGGGGCGGGTCGCCAGGACGCGGTCGGAGAAGCCGACCGGCGGGAGGGTCGCGTAGAGCGCCTCGAGGGCCGGCGCCTCCTCGCCGGTGCCGATCGCCGGCTGCACCGCCGCGAACGCCGACGCCAGGTCCGGCGCGGCGCTCCGGACGAGCGCGGCGAGCGCCGGCACGCGCGCGACCAGGATGAAGCTGTTCCAGAGGCAGCCGCGCTCGAACAGGTCCTCGGCGAGCGCGGGCGTCGGCTTTTCCCAGAAGCGCTGCACGCGGTAGAGCCGGGTGCCGCCCCGGACGGGGCCGCCCGGCTCGATCCACCCGTAGTCCGTCTCGGCGTCCTCCGGCGCGACCCCGAGCAGCACGACCAGCTCGGGCCGGACCCGCACCGCCGAGAACGCCGCGAGCACGTGGGCCATGAGCGCGCGGTCGTCCGAGACCCAGTGGTCGGCGGGGAAGATCGCGACCGCGGCCAGGGGCGCCGTCGCGGCGATCCGCGAGAGCCCGTGGAGGATCGCGGGCGCCGTCCCGCGCCCCTGCGGCTGGACGAGCGCGCAGTGCGGGGGCATCCCGCCGAGCAGCGGCGACCAGAAGGGCTCGTGGGCGCGCACGAGCGAGACGAGCACGCGGCCGGGCGGGATGGCCAGCGCGGCGCGGCGCCGCGTCCGCTCGAGCAGCGTCTCGCGGCCGAGCAGGGCGCAGAACTGCTTGGGCCTCTCGTCGCCGTAGACCACCCGCGTCAGCGGGCGCAGCCTCACCCCCTCGCCCCCCGCGAGGATCAGCCCCCAGCGCTCGCGCTCGTGCGGCTCGCAGACGCAGTCCATCGCCGTCATCCAGTCGAGAGAGTTTGGCTTGGAAATCTGCAATGCGACTGCCAGCGTCCCGGGCGAGGGCTGCCGCAGAATTCGCTTTCCCGACGCGGGGAACGCGACCGGCGGGGCGGCCGGTCGCATCTCTCGCATGAGGCGCACCTGGGACACCGGGGCGGTGGTGACCCACCGGTACCGTCTCCCAAGCGTGCAGATTCACGGGTGCCGGGGCTGGCACCGGGCTCGCATCCCCCCACGGGCATGCGCGAGCTCGCGCCCGACGACCTACGCCTCGTCTGTGACCCCGCCAGCCTGCGCTTCGGCTCCACCGAGGAGCTGCCGCCGCTCGACGGCATGATCGGCCAGGACCGCGCGCTGAGCGCGACCACCTTCGGCGTCGGCGTCAAGCACGCCGGCTACAACCTGTTCGTCCTGGGTCCGCCGGCGACCGGCAAGACGACGACGATGCGCCGCGTGCTCACCCGGGCGGCGGCCGACCAGCCGGTCGGCGCCGACTACTGCTACGTCCACAACTTCGCCGACCCCTACCGGCCCTCGGCGCTCGAGATGCCGGCCGGGCGCGGGCGCGAGCTCGCCGAGGAGATGGCCCGGCTCGTCGAGGAGTGCAAGGCGCGGCTGCCGCGGGCCTTCGAGGGCGAGGAGTTCGAGCGCCAGAAATCGCAGATCCTCGAGCGCCTCGGCCAGCGCCAGGAGGAGGAGATCGGGCGCCTCGAGGCGACGGCGCGCCAGGCCGGCTTCGCCGTGCTGCGCAGCCCGACCGGGCTCGCCGTGGCGCCGGCGCCGCGCGGCAAGCCGCTGAGCCGCGAGGAGTTCGACGCGCTGCCCGAGGCGGCGCGGGAGCGCCTCGCGGCCGGCGCGGGGAGCCTCCAGGACGCGGTGGAGGAGACGCTCCGGCGGCTCCGCCAGCTCGAGCGCGAGGCGCGCGCGGAGCACGAGACGCTCGTCGCCGAGGTCGCCGCGGCGGCGACGCGGCAGCTCATCCGCGAGCTGCGCGAGCGGTTCACGGGGCTCGACGCCGTGCGGCGCTACCTCGACGGCGTCGAGCAGGACCTGATCGCGCACGCCGAGGACTTCCGCGGCGCCGCCGACGGCAAGCCCGCGCTGCCGTTCCTGCCGCCGCCGGGCGCGTTCCTCGACCGCTACCGCGTGAACGTCCTCGTGGACCGCAGCGGCGAGCGGGGCGCCCCCGTGGTCTTCGAGCAGAACCCGACGTACGCGAACCTCGTGGGCCGGCTCGAGCACCGCGCCCACTTCGGCACGCTCGTCACGGACTTCACGCTCATCAAGGCCGGCGCGCTCCACCGCGCCAACGGCGGCTACCTGCTCCTCGAAGCCAAGGACGTCTTCCGCAACTTCCAGGCGTGGGAGTCGCTCAAGAAGGCGCTCAAGAGCGGCTCGGTCCGGATCGAGGAGCCGCTCGAGGAGTTCCGCCTGATCACGGTCGCGGGGCTCGCGCCCGAGCCGATCCCGCTCTCGGTGAAGGTCGTGCTGATCGGCAACCCGCTCTTCTACTACATCCTCTACAACCTCGACGAGGACTTCCGCGAGCTGTTCAAGGTCAAGGTGGACTTCGACGACTCGCTGCCGCGCACGCCCGGGACCGAGCAGCTCTACGCGCGCTTCATCGGCGCCGCGTGCCGGGAGGACGGGATCGCGCACTTCGCCGCCGACGGCGTCGCCAAGCTGATCGAGTGGAGCTCGCGGACGGTCGCCCACCAGGGGCGCATCAGCTCGCGGCTCGGCGCGCTCCTCGACCTCGTCCGCGACGCGGCGTTCTACGCGGGGCAGCGCGGGGCCGCGCGCGTCGGCGCCGCGGACGTGGGCGACGCGATCGCCCAGAAGATCTACCGCGCGAACCTGGTCGAGGAGCGGGTCGGGCGCATGATCGCCGAGGGCACGCTGCTGATCGCGACCGAGGGCGAGGCCGTCGGCCAGGTCAACGGCATCGCGGTCCTCTCCACCGGCGACCACGCGTTCGGGCGGCCGGCGCGCATCACGGTGCGGACGTTCTCGGGCGAGCCCGGCGTCCTGGACATCGAGCGCGAGGCCAAGCTCGGCGGGCCGGTCCACTCCAAGGGCGTCCTGATCCTCACCGGCTTCCTGTCCGGGCGCTACGCCCGCGAGCGGCCCCTGGCGCTCTCGGCGTCGGTGACGTTCGAGCAGCAGTACGAGGAGGTGGAGGGGGACAGCGCCTCCTCGGCCGAGCTCTACGCGCTCCTGTCGAGCCTCGCCGGCATCCCGCTCGCGCAGGCGATCGCCGTGACCGGCTCCGTCAACCAGCGCGGCGAGATCCAGCCCGTGGGCGGCGTCAACGAGAAGATCGAGGGCTTCTTCGACGTGTGCCGGGCCCGCGGGCTCGACGGACGCCACGGCGTGCTGATCCCGGAGGCGAACGCGCGCCACCTCATGCTGCGCGAGGACGTGGTCGAGGCCGTCCGCGCCGGGCGCTTCCACGTCTGGGCCGTGTCCAGCGTGGACGAGGGCATGGAGATCCTGTCGGGGATGCCCGCGGGCGAGCGCGGGGCCGACGGCGCCTTCCCGCCCGGCAGCGTGAACGCCGCCGTCGAGCGCACGCTCGCCGAGAACGTCGAGCGCCTGAAGGCGCTGCGGGCGTCCGGCAGTGGCGCGGGCTGACGTCCGCCGGCGCGTCACGCGGCTCCGCACGGAGATCCGTCGCCACGACCGCCTCTACTACGAGCGGGCCCGGCCCGAGGTCTCCGACGCCGAGTACGACGCGCTCGTGCGCGAGCTCCGCGCGCTCGAGGCGCGGCACCCCGGGCTGGTCACGCCCGAGAGCCCGACCCGGCGCCCCGGCGGCCGGCCCGCGCGCGCCTTCGCGCCCGTCGCGCACCGCGTGGCGATGCTCTCGCTCGACAACGCCGCCTCGGCCGCCGAGCTCCGCGAGTTCGGGGCCCGCGTCGCGCGCGCGCTCCCCGGGGCGCGCCTCGCGTGGGTGGGCGAGCCGAAGATCGACGGCCTCGGCGTCGCCCTCCTCTACCGCCGCGGCCGCTTCGTGCGCGGGGCGACGCGCGGCGACGGGCGCGTCGGCGAGGACGTCACCGCGAACCTCGCCGCGCTCCGCGCGGTCCCGAAGGCGCTCCGGGGCCGTCTCGCGCGCGTCGAGGACCTCGAGGTGCGCGGCGAGGCGTTCATGCCGCGCGCGGCGTTCGAGCGGCTGAACCGCGCCCTCGAGGCCGCCCGCGAGCCGGTGTTCGCCAACCCGCGCAACGCCGCCGCGGGCTCGGTGCGCCAGAAGGACGCGGCGGTGACGGCCGGGCGCCCGCTCGACGTGTTCCTCTACGAGATCAGCCACGCGCCCGGCCTCGCGCTCGCCTCCCACTGGGCGGCGCTCGGCGCGCTCCGTCGGGCCGGGTTCCGGACCAACCCGCTCAACCGGCGCCTCGCCGACCTCGCGCAGGTGATCGCCTATTGCGAGCGGCTCGCGCGCGGGCGCGACGGGCTGGAGTACGACGCCGACGGCGCGGTCGTCAAGGTGGACCGGCTCGCGCTGCAGCGGCGGCTCGGGAGCACGAGCCACCATCCGCGCTGGGCGGTCGCGCTCAAGTTCCGGGCGCGCCAGGCGACGACGGTGGTCGAGGGGATCCACGTCCAGGTCGGCAAGACCGGGATCCTCACGCCCGTCGCCACGCTGCGCCCCGTCCACCTCGCGGGCGTCGTGATCTCGAGCGTGACGCTCCACAACGAGGACGAGATCCGCCGCAAGGACGTCCGCGTCGGCGACACGGTGCTGCTCGCGCGTGCCGGCGACGTGATCCCGCACGTGGTCGAGGTGGTGCGCGCCCGGCGCCCGCGCGGCGCCCGGCCCTTCCGCTTCCCGCGGCGCTGCCCGGCCTGTGGTGGCCGCGCCGTGCGCCCCCCGGGCGCGGCGTCCTGGGTCTGCACGAGCGGCGCCTGCCCGGCGCAGCGCGAGGAGCGGCTGCGCCACTTCGGCTCGCGCCGGGCGATGGCCATCGACGGCCTCGGCGAGGCCACGGTGGCCGCGCTCGTCGCCCGCGGCCTCGTCCGGGACTTCGCCGGCCTCTACCACCTCGGCGTCGGGGAGGTCCGGCGGCTGCCCGGCTTCGCGCGGAAATCGGCGGAGAACCTCGTCGGGGCGATCGCGGCCTCGCGCCACCGCGGCCTGGCGCGCCTGCTCGGCGCCGTGGGCATGCCCGGCGTCGGCGAGCACGTCGCGCGGCTGCTCGCCGCGCGCTTCGGCACGCTCGAGCGGCTCGCCCGGGCCTCCCGCGCCGAGCTCGCCCGCGTCCGCGGCATCGGCCCGGTGCTCGCGCGCTCCGTGGCGGGCTGGCTCGCGGACCGGGGGAACCGGCGGGTGCTCGCGCGCCTCGCCGCCGCGGGCGTCGCGACACGCGAGCCGCGCGCGCCGGCGCGAGGCCCGCTCGCCGGCAAGACGGTCGTGCTCACCGGCGCGCTCGCGGGCCTGACGCGCGAGGCGGCCGAGGCGCTCGTGCGCCGCGCGGGCGGGCGGGTGAGCGGCGCCGTCTCGAGGCGGACGGACTACGTGGTCGTGGGCGCGGCGCCCGGGAGCACGCTCGACACCGCGCGCCGGCTGGGCGTCGCCGAGCTCGACGCGCGCGCCTTCGCGCGGCTGGTGGGGCCGGCGTGATCTGGAAGGCGCTCGCCTGCGACTACGACGGCACCCTCGCCTCCGAGGACCGGATCGGCGCCGAGGCGCTCGCCGCGCTGCGCGAGGCGCGCGCGGCGGGCCTGCGCCTGATCCTCGTCACCGGGCGGACCTTCTTCGAGCTGCTGCGCGTCTGCGAGCCCGTCGACCTCTTCGACGCGGTCGTCGCCGAGAACGGCGGCGTCCTGTACTTCCCGACGATCGGCGTCCTCCGCGACCACGCGCCGCCGCCGCCGAGCCGGCTGCTCGCCGAGCTGGACGCCCAGGGGATCCCCTTCCAGGCGGGCCGCGTCATCGTGGGGACGTGGCGCGCGGAGGAGAAGCGCGTGCGCGAGACGCTCCGGGCGCTCGGCGTGCGGATGGAGATCGCCCACAACCGCGCGGCGGTCATGCTGCTCCCGCCCGGCATCTCGAAGGGCGAGGGCGTGCGCCAGGCGGTCCGCGCCCTCGGGCTCGCCCACCACGACGTCCTCGCCCTCGGCGACGCGGAAAACGACCTCGACCTCTTCGCGGCGTGCGGCTGGACGGCGTGTCCGGTCAACGCCGTCCCCGAGCTGAAGGACCACGCCGACTTCATCTTCCCCGGGGCCGACGGCAGCGGGGTCGCGCGCGCGATCACCGGCCCGATCCTGGGCGGCCTCCTGCCGGTCGCGCGCTCGTCGCGCCACCGGCTCGCGATCGGCTGGGTGGCGGAGACCGCGGAGCCGGTCGAGATCCCCGAGCGCGGCGTCAACGTGCTGATCCAGGGCGACCCGCTCTCGGGGAAGTCGTGGCTCGCGGGCGTGCTGATCGAGCGGCTGCTCGGCCGCCGCTACGCCGTGTGCGTCGTCGATCCCGAGGGGGACTACCAGGTGCTCGCGCCGCTGCCGGGCGTGAGCTGGGTCGAGACGCGGAGCCTGCAGGTGTGGGACCGCGCACTCGAGCGCTTCGACCAGGACCCGGCCGCGTGCGTGATCCTCGACCTCTCCACGCTCGAGCAGGCGGACAAGGCCGCGCTGATCGCGGCGGGCATCGGGCTGCTCCGCGAGCGCCGGCGGCGCGCGGGGCCGCCGCACTGGGTGGTCCTCGACGAGGCGCACTACTGGCTCGGGGCGGCCGGGATCCCCGACGCCGTGCTCGGCCTCGAGGACAAGGGGTTCTGCCTCGTCACCTACTGCGCGAGCCGGCTCCGCCCGTCGGTGCTCGCCGCCGTGGACGTCTTCCTGCTCGCGCGCACGGCCGCGGCCGCCCAGCTCGACTGCCTGCGCGAGGTGCTCGCGCGGGCGCCGACCGACGCCGCCGACCTCGCCGCCGTGCTGCCCGGCCTGCCCCTGGGCGAGTTCCTCCTGCTGCGCACCGAGCCGGCCGGGGCGCGCACGCGGACGTTCGTCGCGGCGCCGCGGATGACGTCGCACGTCCGGCATCTCAGGAAGTACGCCGACGGCCGGCTGCCCGAGCCCCGCCGCTTCTTCTTCCGCGCGCCCGACGGCCGTCTCGCCGCGACCGCGGGGAGCATCGGCGAGTTCCTGCAGGGCGTCGGCGTCGTCGGCGACGAGGTGCTCGCGTTCCACGCCGCCCGCGGCGACTTCTCGCGCTGGCTGCTCGAGGTGTTCGCCGACCGCGAGCTGGGCCGCCACCTTGCGAAGCTCGAGGGGCGCTGGAGCCGGCGCGAGATCACCGACCTCCGCGGCGCCCTCGAGCGCCTGCTCGCGGCGGCGGTCAAGCGCGCGGGCGAGGCGCGCCGCGCGATGCGCCGCAGCGGCTAGAGGCGGCAGGCGCCGGGGTCGCAGCGCGTGAAGAACTCGCGCGCCGCCGGGTCCTCGCCGACGCCGAGGGTCAGCACCTGCGCGGGCCGGGAGCCCGACCGGTAGATCGTGAGGCCCTTGAGGCCGAGCGTCCAGCCGTCGCGGTACGCCTGCGCCACGTCCGCGCGCGTGGCGTCGTGCGGCAGGTTGATCGTCTTCGACACGGCGTTGTCGACGTGCCGCTGGAAGGCCTGCTGGATCAGGAGGTGCTGGCGCACCGGGACCTCGCCCGCGGTCACGAACAGGCGGCGCACGCGCTCGGGAACGTCCGGCACGCCGCGCAGGCTCCCGGCGGCGAGCGCCTGCTCGACGAGGCCCGGCGCGTCGAGGCGGTGCGCCTCGGCCCAGCGCAGGAAGATCGGGTTGATCTCGGTGAGCGGCGCGCCGCCGAGCGTGTGCGCGCGCCGGTAGGCGAGCGCGAACAGGGGCTCGATGCCGCCGCTCGTGTCGGCGAGGATGCCGAGCGTCCCGGTCGGCGCGATCGACAGCCGCGTCGCGTTCCGCACCTGCTCGCCGGTCGCCGCGTAGACGCTGCGCGCCCAGTTGGGGA